>NZ_JBHTDH010000009.1:0-200986 GCF_042666555.1 Herbaspirillum sp. GCM10030257 | reverse complement strand
CCCGGTCAGCATGGGCTGGGACGTTCTATCGGCAACAGCGAAACAAGGGTGCCGCCCACGGCGTGGCGATACGTGCTTTAGCGTTCAAGTGGATCCGGATTCTCTACAAGGTTTGGAAAAACCGGCAACCGTATAATGAAGCAACTTACCTGGACACATTGAAGCGCCATGGCTCGCCATTAGTCACACCGGCCAAACAGCTCTAAAAATCCCTTGACGAGTGACTCAGGGCGAAAAGCGGATCATCGCCGTCACCTTTTTTCTCCCCAAAGCGGAAAGTGGGAGCGTTGTTTAGCCGAGGTGATCGGTCGGCGACACGCTTCCACGGTCGCCCTTAGTCAAGACGTGAGTATAGATGCGCCTTTCTTAATCTCGAATGATGCTCATCTTGCCTGTCTTCCGATCGACGGCTTGCACGGCCGGTTGTCCGGTTCTCAATCCCGACCAGCGACAGGTCTCATACCCGTGATACAACGCCTTCGAATAGCCAGGCCGGCACGTTCTACCTGGCTGGAAAAAGTCGCGGTCGAACCATAGGCAAGTCGTCGATTGCGTCCTGATCCCTTTGTCCATCGCATCGTAGCTTCCATTGGGACAGCTGGTGGTGTTAACAATTAACGAGCTATGGCTACAGAGCAACGGGTGCGGAGATGTCTTGTCCATTGATCCTCGGTTCGTGTAGCCGGCAGGACAGTTAAACTCCTTCGCAGTAAAGCCTTGAACTGCCCCCAATACGCCAGCGATCTTATTCAATACCGGCGCGTTCGCTTCTTCAACAGCTTTAGACTCGGGAGCGCAGGCGTCGGAGGCAACGGGGGTGGCTTGGAGGCAAGCAAGCAAGGCGTTATTCGCCGCAGTCAAGGCGTTAATCTCCTCTTCAGTGGCGCCGGCAAACGATTCCAGCTCCTCCTCTGCAAACGAAGGATCTGAAAATGCTGCCTGCATCTGTCGGCACGTGACGGCAGGTAAGCCGGCTGCGCCACCAACGGTGGCATCCGGACCGCCTAATGGGCCACAAAGTTCATCGACTGTTATTGGCTTGGTGGACTCGGTTTGGGGGCAATCCACGCCTAGTGCGCTGCAAATAGCGCTGGTGCCAGCCGCTTGTTGGCCTGGAACCTTCGGTGCCTTTTTCTTAAGGAAGTTTTCCGCTGCGGCTGCCGCGTCGTTGACCGCGTCTTGCAGGTCTTGGGCTTTCCGTTGAATATTCTCGGCGGCTGCGACTGTTTTGCCCTTAATGACTTCGCTTAGGCTGTCATTAAATTTCTGTTCGAAGCCCGTACCAGTGGAAATGTCATGCAGCGTCTTGCCGAATTCTCCGGTGAGGTCCGAATATATGCTGTTCGCTGCATTCTCTGAAGCTATTTGGAGTGCCGCATCTCGTCCGTCTATAGTCGCCCGCATCCCGAAAGTGGCCATTTTTGCCGACAGGTCCAAGACAAAATTCTTTTCGCCCATGTTCGCAAAAAAACCGAATCCGGCGCTAACAGTTTTGGCGCCAATCCGGTTTGCTATTTTAAATCCCACGGACGCCCAACTGACGATGCTATCCCTCCAGCTCTCTAGTTTGGAGTTAAAGTCAAGAGCGTTTCTGGCGACTTGATCTACGTCGCACTTCAGTTCAGTGGCAATGGCGCTAATGTTGAATGTGGCGAAGTTGTCACTGATGCATTTGGCTTGGGTATTGGCATAGTCCTCTGCAAAGCTCAAGAAGCGCGTTCTGGCAAGCATTTTTACCGGTGCGGTCGCTGTGTTGCTGGAGCTGCTGGCAGTCGCAGTTGGTGAGTGGTCGCCAAGGATGGCATTAATGTATTGCTGTGCCAATATGTCTAGCGAAGTCGTGTCTGCGCCCAGCTGTCGAAGGCTGTCAAACGCCATAGAAGTACGGCTGGCAACATTTTCTGATCCAGCGTAGACGATCGCAGATGGATCGCCAGATGCTCTTGCAATCGCCTTCGCCAACAAACCGGCGAAAACAGTCGCCTGCCCCGGCTTGGAAAACCGGTCATCGAGTACAGTGGACGTCACATTGATCGTCAGGGGATTGGAGAGTGCATTATCTGAATTTCGCTTAACGCGCAGATGGGCCATGAAGGGTTGGTTTACCGGGCTTCCCACGATTAAGCCCGATGAATCCGGGATGGAAACCAAGACTTTGTCCTGCGCTTTGGGAATGGCGGTCACTTCCAGGGGGTCTGCGAAATCGCTCGCTGCCGAAATCTGTACAGTCAAACCATTGGCGGGCAGCGCTAACCCTTGGCCAGTTGAGTTTGTGACGCTTAGCATAATCGGCGTCATCGGCTCGACGTTGGTCCTGCTTGCTACTATGTTGACTTCCGTCGTGCTGGCTTGCGTCACCGCGGCATCACCGCCACCGCCACACGCGGAAAGAAGAAAGGTAACTGCTGCGGCTATAGACCCAAGCGAGGCGGTTCTCATTTTCCTTCTCCATATATGACTTACAACTGTAGTTCTAGCCAATATGCGCCACCGCACGCCATGCCAGAGATGAGGTAGGTGATCCATAAAAGGGACATCCTTCAAGCATGAAGATCAACACAATTTTCTCGACAGGCGTTGCATATCCACCTGCCCGCGTGCCGGCTTCAGTCAGAGCAGGGGAAATCTTCAAATCATTCCGATCCAACCATGATCATGATCGATGAAGAGCAGATGCGACACATGTACACCTCTTAGCGGCACGAGATACTGGTGAAGATCGCGCCGCCGGTGTCATCAGCGACCCATCTTTCGTTCACAATTTGCCCGCCGGTTAACACATCCGCATGGTACTTGTAAGAGCTCTGAAACTGTCCCGTGAAATAACTCGACCATTCGACTGCTGCAGTATTTCTTGCGCGACGACAGTACGCATCTGCGATCAACCTTTGCGCCGGTTCCGAGCACTGCGTTGCTCGCTCAGGCGGGAACGCTGCTGAATTGATGCAGGCGTCGATAGTTCTGCCGTCAATCAACGGGTTGCTGTATTGTGTCGCCGGCGTTCCATCTTCATTGATGATATTGCTGACCAATTCCGGACGAGATGACCATATGTTATTGATGTTGTATATGACCTCGCCAACGATGAGGTTGGCCTTATTATTAGCTGCCCCCTCAATGTCGATATAATCGTGAACATTGAAGCTGCCGGTTTGTATCACCTTGCCAGCGCTTTTCAAGACATACTCGCTTAAGAAAGGCTGCTCACCTCCCCGTCGCTGATATTGAACCGTATGTTCCAGTTCGTGCAGAACTGTCCATACATCTTCCGGCCGACTAAAATCAATATCCGACACAAAGAAAATGTGGTTGTGCCAGGTAATATGTTTGCCGTGCAGCGTATTTACATTCGTTGCGTATCTGATGCCGTCAACATTGATCTCGGGGTAGTGCCGTTGAATGGCCAGCACGATGTAAGGTGGGAATCGCTGCCATCTGCCTTCCCCCTGATTGAAAAGATGCTGCTTGTACCTTTCGACCACCGGTGCTAGATAGAGATACGGAATGCGCTTTACAAGATCATCTGCGCAGTTGCCTATATCGCTTATGCATCTCGCCCAACTCTCTGGCGCATTTCCTATCTCTTTGAGTACGTGATTGACATGTTCATCAAGCCGTTTTCCTGTCAGATCCTTGATGGGATCCCAGGCGGATGCGGCCATAGGAGATAAGGCCCCGATGAGAAAGAACGCTTTAGTAATAAGAGGTAAACGCGGTATCTTCATTTTCATCTCCTACTATAACAATGGTGAATGCAACGCGGCATCGGCGGAGGGCGTCACCGTATTGGCTTGAGGCTCGGATATTGTGGCGGGTACAGAACTAGGCATATCCGACGAATCTCTTCCACCTCCGCCCCCGCAAGCGCTGATGACCAGTGCTGTAAGTGAAAGCGCCAAACAGCGCGTGGTATAGGCGAAAAAGGGCAATGAAAGGCGCATGACTAGATCCCGCAGTGGTCAAGCGAATAGGTTGCTTGCGGAAACGACTGACAAGACAACCGTTGATAGTGTTTTCATTGGCGTCTCTTTTTTCATAAAACTCTTAAGCGTCTGCTTAATAGTGTTTTTGCGGGAAGGTTGAACACGTACAATACGGAGACAAAAGCAATGCCGTTCCGTCGCACACTGCTTCTCTTGCGTGGAGTGTCCGAACAGTGATTTGCTCATGACCAACTGGATAAGGGCAGACGATGAAATGCAAACTGCAGCACAGCTGGAACGGTGGCCTGTTTGGAATAGCGTGGGGTTGCAAAGCAAGATCTCCCTCTGTTCGCTAGGATTCATATTGTGCGGGTGTCGTGAAAATTGTTTGTGCCACTTCAATTTCAATTTGCCATTTCATTTGGATGAACAATTGCATTGGCACACATCTATACGTAGACATGCGTCGCAGGCAACAACTCACTGGACCACGTCCTGCCCCCAATTTTCGTGAGCATGTTCCGAACGTAAATCGGGGCAGTGCGCAAGCTTTTCCCATGACAGTCGAGGCAGACGGAGTGCGGTGATACATGCGAATAATTTTCTGGTGAACATGGCAATACTTCCGGAAAGTACCTTAAAGTAACGACAGAACTCAGAAAAAAATCGGCGTATCGATATGAGTCAATGGGAGTTGAATTTGACCTGTCCATTTGAATTTGCAGCATAGAATTCATCACATACAGTGTCTTCATCCATTTGGGGGAAGACGCATTAAATAGTCGAAGGGAGCATACAGGCAACAGACTTCCGAGGTTGCAAGATGAAAGCAGGCACACCTTTTCCAGAGCAATTGGTTGCGCTTTTCTATGAAGGCATTCTGGAGCCAGCGTTATGGAAAACTGGAATGGAAGCAATCACACACATGACGACGAGCGAATCAGCAACGCTCACCGTTTGGGATAGGCCAAACGACCATGGCAGTATCCACGAAAGCGCGTCCCTTCCTGAAGAGTGCCGCCGCCAATACAATGACCACTTCACTTGGGTAGATCCGGCGCGCTCCCGCATTGACGGCTTTTCGGTTGGTGAATGGTATATCGATCAGCATCATTTCGGCCTCCGGAACATGCAGCGTAGCGAGTTCTATCAGGACTTCATGCGTCCTTACGGACTCGGATCGGTGATGATCTGCCCACTGGTGCGGCAAGGAGGTATCGAAAGCTTTTTGTCTCTAGAGCGCTCGTTACAAAAGCTGCCGTACGATCAAACGGATGCTGCGTTATTAATGGCAGTCATTCCGCACCTGCAGCGTGCTATTCGGATTCGCTCACACTTTCAATCTGTGCACGATCAGGCAGAGATTTGTTCTTCTGCACTTGACTGCTTGCTTATACCTTTGTTCGTTGTGAATGCGCATGGCCGGGTACTGTTGTCAAACGCGTCAGCCGAATCGCTGCTACGCAATCAGATCATTTTGAAAAGCAACGGAGCGCTTCTTGATGTGCCGTATGCGCCACCAGGTTTGTTTAGTCGTCATATCAAATTGGCTTGTGGCGATGAAGGTGCTGCGTTTGCCAGTGGAATGCTCGTCACCAATCCGAAGCGCAATGTGACGATACAGCTCCTTGTCACGCCGTTACCGGCCCATAACAATCTTCATAGCATGACTGATCAACCGCTGGCGCTGGTCATCATGCATGACTCGGCACGAATGAAAACGTCGAGTCAGATGGTACTGCAACAGCTGTTTTTACTGTCTCCAGCAGAAACGAGGCTGACTGCTGAAATACTACGCGGCGCGACGATCCATGAGGCTGCTGAGCATTTCGGCGTCGAGCTGAGCACAGTGCGGAGCCAACTAAAATCGATCTTCAGAAAAACAGGGGTAACGCGCCAAGCAGAATTGGTGCGAATGCTCTCTACCATGCGGATCTTCGATCTCGCTGTGTAATTTGTGGCGCTCTGTAAATGCCGCAGTTATCTGACGCCAGTTTGAAATTACCGGGCAGACACGAAACTCGATTTCGGCTTGGATTCAATGTGCCCATCTGGCAAGTAACGATTTCCTATTTCCAAATCGTATTTCAACCTCTCCTCATTTGTCGACGCGCCAGGATACGCGCATCGTTGATGCTTGGATTGAGTCGATAGGATTGGAATCGACAGGATATGGTACCCAAACGATGCGAACAACCAAAGCCACGCTGATCTACCGGCGCACGAAGAACCTGAGGGAAGTGCAGCTACTACTTGGCCATACGAAGCTAGAGAGCTCAGTTCGCTATCTGGGTATTGAGGTGGATGACGCGCCGAAGATCGTGGAACAGACCGAAGTCTGACGTATAGCCGCCGGTCAGTGTTTGGCTGCTGCAGACCTTGACCGGCCATGAGCAGTCGTTGCATTAATTAGGATGACTGTCTGCTTGTACGCAAACACCGACCATTTGCAGCGCCACTCGAGGACCACTCTGGCCGGACAAGCTTAAAAGCCACTGCACACCTCCCACCTACAGCCAGGCTAAAGCATACTTGCGTAGAAAATCCGGGCACAGCAATCATTACCTAGCACATTGGTATTCGATGTCATATTCTGAACACGCAGAATGTCATTTTTGCAGCATGCTTATGGTGCAATGGTGAAATACCGGCTTTCCATCCAGCGTGGCAATGATGTTCATCGATGCGATGTTTGTCACATGGAGGTGAATCATGACAACGCCGGATTGGAAGATCAGCGGCCAGTATTACGAGACATGCAATTGCGACTTCATTTGTCCATGCGTACCCGGACAAATGCAAGTCAAGCCGACCAAAGGTTCATGCACATTTGCAATGGCATTCCAGATCGAACACGGCCAGTACGGAACAGTTTCGCTCAATGGCTTGGGGTTCGCCGTTCTTGGATTAACTCCGGAAGAAATGGGCAAAGGCAATTGGACCATCGGTCTCATCGTTGATGACCGGGCTAGCACGGAACAGCGCGATGCGATCAAGGGCATTGCCAGTGGCGAGGCAGGTGGCCCCATGGCCGCTCTTTCCGGCCTGGTTGGTTCGTTTGCCGGAATGGAATCTGCGCCGATTCGTATCAATCGCGATGGGAAAAACTGGTCCGTGACAGTGCCGGATCGTCTGGACATGGCTGCCGAGGGCGTGATGGGTCTCGATCCGAACGCCACCGAACCGATCTGCCTTGACAACACGGGCCATCCGGCTGCCAGCCGCTTTGCCTTGGCACGCGCTTCGCGCAGCCATGTCGATGCCATGGGCATCAAGTGGGACGATATCAGCGGACGGAACAATGGCCAATATGCGCCTTTTTCCTGGCAAAGCGCTTAAGCTGCGCACCCCGTTGTACACGGACGATTTCGCGCCGGTCGCCTCCGTTCCTGTGGGCGACCGCATATTCATCGGCTGTTGTATCCTGGCCATCGCGGCACTCGCGTGGGCATATCTGTTTTATCTCGACCATCAAATGATGCGCACCATGGAGCATGGAGCGATGCCGGCCGGGATGGACATGCCAGGCATGCCGATGGAACGAGCGTGGAGTGCTGCCGATGTTTTCTTTACGTTCGTGATGTGGATCGTCATGATGACGGGCATGATGGCCGCATCGGTCATGCCAGTAGTGCTGCTATTCGCCGGCGCTCAGACGCGGCGGGGAAAAACTCTGGCACGGATGATGACTTTGATGTTCAGCTTGGGTTATGCGGTCGTGTGGATAGGTTTCAGCGGGCTTGCCACACTTGCACAGTGGGCCTTGCACGATGCTTCCATGCTCTCGCCGTTGATGGCCGCGTCGAGTTCGCGGGTTGGCGGTGCGATTCTTTGCGTGGCTGGGGCGTACCAGTTGACGCCGCTCAAGCGCGCCTGCCTGCTGCACTGCCGAAGCCCGCTGGGTTTTTTTATGACGCACTGGCGCGATGGAAGGCTGGGTGCGCTGCAGATGGGAATGCGCCATGGGGGATACTGCTTGGGCTGCTGTTGGGCGGTGATGCTGGTGCTATTCGTCGTCGGTGTAATGAATCTTGTCTGGGTCGCAGTTCTGGCGCTGTTTGTACTCCTGGAAAAGACGGGCCCGGCTGGCATCGTAGCGGCCCGCACGGCCGGAGTCGCAATGATCGCGGCAGGAGTCTTTTTCATTATCGATGTTTGAAGAGCCGCCTTCCGTCAACTATGGATAGCAGAAATGGCCGCTGTCGGTCTGGCGTGAAACTGGAATGATCTTTTATGGCTGCTTTCGCATCACAAAGCGGTCATGGACACCGCTAATGGCATAAGACCGCTTAGGGTCGATAGCGCAGATTTTCAAGCAGGTTCCCGACGTCCGATCGTCGGCGCAATGCGGACGGACAGCAAGCTGCTTGGGCAGACGACAGGCGGCCAAAAGCAGCCGTTAAACGCTAGGCCTCATTCACCGCACTCTCGCTTTAACCGTTAAGAAATATAGGAAAACTTGTATTGTCATTGAACGTCTTTCCACTTGGAATAGACGTCGTTGGCATGTGTAACGTTGATGAACACCAGACGCTTTCGCTCATCCTTCAATCCATTAGAATTGACTCTAATCAATCGCGTTCCACCATACGCACAAACCAACGCTAGCTCCATAAACTCGAATGGGGGGCATTTGGATAGAGAGGAATATATATCCTTTCAGCTCATTGCCCTGCTGCTTTTTGTTCTACAACCTTAGGCTTCATTTACGGAGAATATTCATGCAATGGCGTTTTAATGCGATTGGAACTGTAAGTTTATTAGCTTTATTGAGTGCGTGTGGTGGTGGTGATGGCGTGTCAAGTCTGAATGGGGGAAATAGCGGCACAACTTCTCAATTCCGGCCAGAGGTGCAAACATCAGAGGGAACATTCCGTGCGTATAGCACGGTAAGCGTCCCAGATGGAGCAACCATAAGCGGTATTGTCCGTTTAGAGGTGAGGGGGCTGCGAATGGCAAACGTTGAACTGTTAACCGCGGAAGGCTATACGCCAAGGTTCGGCGTCTTTAACGTTTCTGCTGACCAGACCAAGGCTTGGTTCGACTTGGACACCACAAAATTACCGAATGGTCCCATTAGAGTGAGGGCAAGTGCATTCAATGTACCTGCAGGGCAACCTGGTGCAACTGAACTTATTGCATTAGAGCCGCGTACCTGGAATATCAACAATGCGATTTCATCGGTGGACATTCCGCTATCTATATCAAGTGTGTCTGCTCCACTTGATGGCGCCGTATTAAGCGGTGTTACTAAGCTGGAAGTGCGTGGAACTGGGCTTGGCAACGCTGAACTGCTTCCGGCGAGCGGTTATGTTCCCCGCTTAGGAAAATTCAACGTATCTAAAGACAAAACCTACGCGTGGTTAGATCTTGACACGAGTTCTATTCCAGATGGCGTTCAAGAAGTAAGAATCAGCGCCTACAACGTAACGGATGGACAACCTAACGCAACCGAGATCGTCGCAATGCCAGCGCGCCGATGGCAGTTCTCAAATGGTACTTCAAATTCGTTCACTGCAGCGCTAACCTCTGCACCAGCACACGGCGCGATAGTGGGCGGATTGGCTCTACTTGAAGTGCGCGGTCAAGGGCTCGAGAACGTTGAACTACTTCCAGCAAATGGCTATACACCCATTCACGGTAGGTTCACAATTTCACCTGATAAAACATATGCGTATTATCTCCTAGATACGATTTACTACCCCACCGAAAGGTACCCAGGAGGCTATCCTTTGAATGCAAGAATCAGTGCCTTCAGCGTGCCGCCAGGGCAACTAAACGCGCGCGAGATCATCGTGATGCCAGCCAGAGAATGGCGCCTCATCAACGATTGATAGGAAATAAGCTCTTTGAGGAACGAATCAAACCCAAAGAGCTTATGGCATCAACATAGCAACCGATCTTGCTGTGCTCGTATATGCAGTCAAAGCCTTCGGTAGTAGTGGAGATCGAAGATCTCCATCTCTTACAGATCCAGAACCAGAACCAGAAACTATTTTTCAGTGTGGAAATGCGGTGAACGGCAGCTTTGGATAAGCGCTTGTGTCCCGTTACGGTCGGGTTCACCCATTCGCCAGTGGTTCTTCAGCGGCAGCTTCATTGTCATGAGTCGCCATACCGCTAGCACGGTAAATAGGCGACTGGCGGCCAACTGCAGGCATTTGGCGATATAGCGTGGCCATCAGAACCGGTCATTGGAGTCAATCCTCGTTAGTATTGCCGTTTACCGCCCTCATAAGACGTGCACGATTAGACTAACCCCATGAATATGGGATTGACGACGAATTCCCATGGGGCAATAGTAGTTTATTTAGCCTAAATAAATGTTGTCGTCGCCGAACTGCCTCAGAGAAGTAATCTTATCCACTCCGTAAGGCACCGACCGGTGAAGCTGTAGACCCATAGCAGCGCCGTTTCCCGGCTCCTTAGGAGGCAAGCTTTGCTTAGCAGCGTATTGCATTGCTGCATGGGCTGTTCTCGCATCAGATGTTGCAGTTGACCTGCGCGGATGCTAGGGGAAAAAGGGCAACGCAATTAGCTGAAAACCACGAAAAACCACGAAAAACCACTGAGGACCGTTAGCAACGTCCAAAGGGAGTCTAAAAAATGATTCAAACCTACAACGGAACTGCACCCTTAGCATTGCTAACCAAACCCGACGCCGACCAGTTAACGTCAAATCTTCAAGATATCCATAAGCCGGAGGCGCCTGCTGCTAATGCTAGTTCTGCCGCACGCGGTCTTTTTTTTGTGGATTCTCGCGTGCAGGACACGGCAACGTTATTGAGTGACGTTGCGCCAGGCACGGAAGTGTTCTGGCTGCAGCCGGATCGCGATGGCCTGACGCAAATGGCGGAAATCCTCCAAGGGCGTAGCGGCATCGATGCCATTCACATCATTTCGCATGGGTCCCAAGCGTCAGTGCAACTGGGATCAATCATCCTTAATGAACAAAACCTGCAGGGCCACGCTGCCACGCTGGCAGCCATCGGCAGCGTCCTCACTGCCGATGCCGATATCCTGTTGTATGGCTGTGAAGTTGCGGCGGGGTCCGCTGGTGCCGCTTTCGTTACAGCGCTGGCGAATGCAACCCAAGCAGATATTGCAGCGTCGACCAACATGACGGGGGCAGCGGTACAAGGCGGTGATTGGGTGCTGGAAGAACAGAGCGATTCGGTTCATGCCGACAACAACGTTTTCGGCAAAGCATTGTTGCTCTATGAGCATCTGCTGCCGCTGCCAAATGGATTTCAGGACGTGGCGCCGACGACGCTTCCCGGTGCTTTCATTCCAGGGTTCACACTTACAAAGAATACTGCTGGCACCACGATTTTTACTGACGACCCGCTCGGCCTCTATTTCTATGACACGGCAAATCTCAAAGGACCGGCACAGTTTACGGTAAGTGCGGACGGCACCAACGTTGCCAGCTTCGACCTTACTTCGGTAGCCATGCCTTATTTTACGGGCCCAGGCGATACGTTGACGGTGGAGTTTGTTGGTAGCAAATTGGGAGAGGGTACCTCAGTCTTTACGACAGGATACGTCAGTGGAACCGAAGCATTGACCGGGGCTGATTTTTCCAATTTCACTGCGATTACGAGCTTCAGTTTTAAAATCACATCGACATACTCCACCGGTGATCTTACTTGGGATAGCTTCACTGTTGCTAATGCAGTGGCCCCCGACACCACGCCACCGACGGTCACGGGCATCACGTCGAGTACGGCCAACGGCAGTTACAAGCTCGGCGACGTGATTGCAGTGCGGGTCAGCTTCAGCGAAAGCGTGAACGTGACGGGTACGCCGCAGCTCACGCTGGAAACGGGCGCCACCGACCGCGTAGTGAACTACGCCAGCGGTAGTGGTACCAGTACGCTGACCTTTAACTACACGGTGCAGGCTGGCGACACATCGGCTGACCTGGATTATCTCAGCACTGGCGCGCTGGCACTTAATAGCGGCACAGTCAAGGATGCGGCGGGCAACAACGCGCCCCTGACATTGTCAACACCTGGCTCAGCAGGCTCTCTCAGCGCCAACAAGGCCATCATCGTCGATGGCGTCGCACCAGTCGTGTCCTCAGTCAACGTGCCAGCCGATGCCACCTACAAGACTGACGACACCCTTGACTTCACAGTCACCTTCAGTGAAGTCGTCGCCGTCAATGGAACACCACGGTTGGCCCTTGATATCGGCGGCACAACAAAATACGCGACTTATCTGTCCGGCACGGGAACATCCGCAGCTGTATTCCGCTACACCGTTGAGAGTGGTTTGACTGATACCAATGGCATCAGCCTCAACGGCCTGATCGATCTCAATGGAGGCACACTACAGGATGGAGCAGGCAATATCGTTACGCTGGCGCTCGACGGTGTCGGGTCCACTGCGGCGGTATTGATAAATTCGGCGGGACCGGCAATCACCAGCGTAGGGGTTCCAAGCAACGGCACGTTCATTGCCGGTCAAACCCTGGAATTCACGGTCAATTTTGGCGAAACCGTGACAGTTGATACAACGGGGGGAATTCCGCAACTGGCGCTCACGATTGGTAACACCACTAAATACGCCACTTATCAGTCTGGTAGCGGCTCGGCGGCTATCAAGTTCGCCTATACGGTGGAGAATAACCTGATTGATGTCAATGGCATCACGATTTCAACGCTTGCCTCCAATGGCGGAACCCTAAAAGGTAGCAACGGTGAAAATGCCACACTCATGCTCAACAATGTTGGTTCCACTGTGGGTGTTTTGGTCGATTCCGTGGTCCCGAGCGTTTCGTCGGTCAGTGTCCCGGTCAATGGCGTCTATAAAGCAGGCGACAATCTCGACTTCGCCGTGAGTTTCAGCGAAGCCATCACGGTTGACACCTCTGGAGGCGCTCCCGAGATCGGACTGACCATTGGTAGTACGGCGGTCAGCGCCACCTACGTTAGCGGCACAGGGACAAGCACACTTACCTTCCGTCATACGATTTCAGGCGGCAGCCTGGACGCCGATGGTATTAGCGTCGGCTCATCTATCGTGCTCAATGGCGCGACATTGAAGGACTCAGCAACCAATGACGCGGTGTTGACACTAAACAACGTCGGCACCACAACCAATGTGGCGGTAGACGCCGTTGCACCAACTGTTACCTCAGTCTCTGTACCTTCAAATGGTTCGTATATCACTGGCCAGAGCCTCGACTTTACTGTCAATTTCAGTGAAGCCGTCACAATTTCCTCCGGTACGCCTTCCATTGATGTGACACTCGATGACGGCGGTACCGTGCAGGCCTCCTATGTCAGCGGCAGTGGCACCACTGCGGTCGTGTTCCGGTATACCATCGCAACAGGAACCGCGGATGTCGACGGCATCGCGCTAACCGGTCCAATTGCTTCCAATGGTGCCGCAATCAAGGATGCGGCCGGCAATAGCGGAACATTAACACTTAACAACGTCGGTACAACCACAGGTGTGCTGGTTGACGGCATCAGCCCCTCCGTGACGTCGATCAACCGTGCTGGTACTACCCCTACCGGCGCTGGCAGCGTCGACTATACGGTTACTTTCGGTGAGAACGTCAGTGGCGTCGACGTAACTGACTTCACGTTGAACAGCACTGGTACCGCCAATGGTAGTGTGACTGGTGTGACCGCCGTCAACGGCAGCACCTATACCGTGACTGTCAGTGGACTGACCGGTGACGGCACAATCCGGCTCGACCTCAAATCGGCCGGCACAGGCATTGCTGACACGGCCGGCAATTCTGTCAGCGGTGGTTACACAAGCGGTCAGAGCTACACCTTGGACCATACCGGACCGACTGTCACATCGGTGTCGGTGCCGGCAAATGGCACGTACAAGGTCGGTCAGAATCTTGACTTCACAGTCAACTTCAATGAAGCCGTCGTCGTCAACACCGCCGCTGGCACCCCCAGCATTACGCTCGATGTTGGCGGCATCAGTGTCAATGCCACGTATGTAAGCGGCACCGGCACGAGCGCGTTAACGTTCCGCTATACGATTGCGAATGGAAACATGGACAGTGACGGTGTCGGTGTTGTTGGGTCGTCGATTAATTTGAACGGTGCTACGTTAAAGGATTCCACGTCCAATGACGCGATCCTGGTACTCAACAGCATCGGCTCAACGGCCGGTGTACTGGTGGATACGGAAGCGCCGTATATTAGCGGCAATATCACGGTCCCCTCGAACGCCACGTATATTGCGGGGCAGACGCTTGATTTTACCGTGACGTTCAACGAGAACGTGATCATCACTGGTACCGACAGTGCGCTCCAATTGACAATTGGCAACGTAGTTCGAAGTGCCACCTATGTCGCTAAAAATACCAATTTAGTCACCTATCGGTACACGGTGCAACCTGGCGACATTGATATCGACGGCATTGTGGTCGGAACGATCTCACTTGGGACGAGCACCATCACCGATGGCGCCGGCAATAGTGCCAACGTCATACTTACTTCGCACGTGCCGAGCACGACTGGAATTCTCGTCGATGCTGCCAGCCCCGTCTTCACATCAGCGACTGTCAACGGCGCCACGCTCGTAATGACCTATTCTGAAGCGACGACACTTGACGCGGTTAACATCGCCGCAGCAAGCGCTTTTGCAGTCATCGTTGGCGGCACGGCAGCAACAGTCAACAGCGTAGCAGTCGACGCCGCTAGCAAGAGCGTGACGTTGACATTGGCATCTGCGGTGTCCAACGGACAAGTGGTCACCGTTGCGTACACAGATCCAACAGGCGGCAACGATACCAATGCGATCCAGGATGCAGTTGGTAATGATGCTGCGACGCTGGCAGCAACCAATGTAACGAATAACACGCCAGCGCCTTCATCAGGTGGAGGAGGCGTTCCCACACCCACAACCATCGATGGCGTCAACGTCCAGACAGGTCTGGTCACTAACTCGGACGGCTCAACCTCGAAAAAAATAACGATTTCTGTGGTTCAGCCAACCCGCCAGGATGAAATCGGCAACAATACAGTCGCTGATATTCCGTTGATTAGCACGACTGGCGGAGGCAGCCTGCTAACTGCGCAGGTACCGACCGGTATCGGCTTGACGGTGACAGGCAATGGCACACCAAAAGGAGCCGGCTCGTCTGTGACTGACCTGATTCGTGAGATCCAGGCGCATACCGATGCAGGCTCGCACGACCAGACTTCTCTCACCAGCGGCGGATCTGGATTCCTGACAGCACTTGCTACCGATGCGCCGTTGCTGGTGCAGACCATCGTGCCGACAGTGGCAAACAACTCCGCGGGACCAACACAGCCACTGGTCATCACTGGAACCACACCCGGTGTCAATAGCGTGCAGACCGCATTGGTGATCGACTCGCGTGGCCTGCCAAGCGGTACGGAGATCCAGCTGCAGAATGTCGAATTTGCAGCGGTCATTGGTGCGGCCACGGTAACCGGCGGCAATGGCTCGCAACATGTCTGGGGTGACAGTGCGAGTCAAACCATTTTCCTCGGTGCCGACGACGACATCCTGCATGGCGGAGCTGGTGACGATACAGTGGGCAGCGCTGGTGGTAATGACCAGATCTTCGGCGACGAAGGCAATGACTTGGTATTTGGTGGCATGGGCAACGATGCAATTGATGGCGGTACCGGTACGGACGCGGTGCGCCTTGTCGGTTCCGGCCGTGCTGACTATTCCTTCCGTGTGGAAAACGGCAAGGTCACGATGACTCAGCGCAATGGGGGCATCGACGGTACCGATACGGTGGCCAATGTTGAAAAACTGCTCTTTACGAGCGCTGAACCTGACATGACTGCACTCGGCACGATCACCCGCATGTACGATGCCTTGTTTGATCGTGCTCCAGATCAACAAGGCCTGGATGGCTGGGTCAAGACTAGTAATGCTGGCATGTCGATGCACGACATTGCGAACAACTTCCTTGCGTCGCCAGAATCGAAGACCTTGTTCGAAGGAGCCTCCAACGCCCAATTCGTCGATAGTCTTTACCAGAAGGCGCTGGGGCGTACTGCGGCAGAGGCAGAGCGGAGCGCCTGGACTGGTATTCTGGACGGCGGCAACGCAGACCGTGCCGATGTACTGTATGCCTTTGTCAACTCGGCTGAGAAGCTGGGATTGGAAAAAGCTAATGGCGTCACGCTGGACTTCAACCGCACGGATGTCGCCACACTGGTACGCCTGTATGACACGCTGTTTGACCGCAAGGCGGACCAGGAGGGTCTGAACTACTGGATCGCAGCTAGCGAGAACGGCGTGGCGATGAGCGACATTGCGAACTGCTTCATCCAAATCGCCGAGGCATTGCCGCAGTTTAGCGGAATGAGTAACACACAATTGGCAGAGTACCTGTACATGACCGGGCTGGGACGCCAAGGCAGCAATGCCGAGATCGCAGCATGGGCCGGGCAGATTGAAAATGGCGTGATCAGTCGCGCTGATGCACTGTTGGGCTTTGCTGAATCGGCAGAGAAGATCGGGTTGGTCGGTGTGATCAGTACATCCATTGAGACAATCTGAGTCATTGCCGCTGGCGTGCATGGGTTGTTTGAACGGTCCACGCACACCAGTGTCTTTTCGTTCACTGAACCGACGCCTTCAGCGTTTGGCATCAGCATTTTTCTGACGAATGGCCGCTCTTGAGAAACCTAAAAGACTGGTACGGGTCGCGACCGGCAATTTCAAACCATGAGACGAATGGCAGGAATGTGGCGCACAGCAGTCGCTGCTCTCGGATTTGACTATGGCGTATGCCGGTCAGAAACGGTCGTTCGCTCAGCCAATCGCGTCCGCAGCAAATAGCAGAAACATCGGCGGATCCCTCTCCTTTGCCCATTCCGGATGCTTCACTACCTGTTCGGCATCCGGTCCCCATTCAATGAGCCGAACCAGCTGAAATGAGTTGTCGAGAAGTGTATTCACGTAGGTCCCGATGGTTCGGTGGTACTTGATGACACCAGCGGAAAACCAGGGCCTTACTCTCTCACCTTCGTTCAGATAGTTATCCAAGGGCCAGAAGGAGTAACCATCCTCCTCCTTCCATTGGTCATTGCGTGGGGCTGAGAAGATCGGATGCTCGACGGTCGCAACCAATCGACCTCCGTTGCGAAGCTTTGACCGCATCGTTCGGCAGAGGCTATGGAAGTCTTCAATGTAGTGGAATGCCAGCGCGCTGTAGATCAGATCAAAGTTCCGCTCCAGGATATCCAGCTTCGCTAAGTCGCCAACTCAGACATGAATCACCGGGTCCGGGCAGTCCAGGTAGCCCGAAACGGCCAAGCCGGCAAGGGGGGCGCCGCTTTAGAACACACGCACTATTGCATTTCTTATTTCCATGTGGCAATTTGTGGTGATCTGACGTAATCTGACGTAATGTGTACAAAACCGCCGGAAGAAGGCAGGCGAATGCAGCATCAAGGCCACGCACAACAATCAAAAACGCGGCCGGAGACAACATCATGGAAAGCTTGATTGCGCTCGCAGCCGATCTGCATTGGGAGACGGATGCGAATTGCCGATTTACCGTGCTGAAGGAAACTGCGAATCACTCCGCTGATCTTGCAGAGACATTGCGTCCTGTTCTTGGAACCAGACTCTGGGAACAATTTTCATCGACGCCTTCAACCGCGCTCCCGCACGATGTGCAAAGCATTGTCGAACAGCGCACGACGTTCCGCGCGCTTCAGTGGGCATGGTCGTCCGGCCAGAAAAACGATTTCATCTTTGAGGCTTGCGGAGAGCCTGTGTTTGACGGACAGGGCGTGTTTGCCGGCTATCGTGGCCTTCTGCGCGACGTGACGGCATACACACAGGAAGTAAGGCAGTTGCGGCGCTTTCGGGACGCGGTCGATATCTCTGGCGACCCGATTTTCCTGATCGATCGCGCGACCATGCGCATCATCGACTTCAACGATACGGCTTGCCAGACAACTGGCTATACACGTACGGAACTGCTTGCGATTGGCCCACACGACTTGCTGGTGTCGGATCGTGAGACGATAGAGCACGAATTTGATGAACTGATTGCTTCTGGCACCGCCATGACCACCGAGAGAACGGCGATGCAGCGAGATGGCAGCACGCAGTTGTTCGAATTGCAGCGTCGCGCGATTCTGCTCGATGGACACTGGGTCATTGTCACCAGCGCGCGCAACATGACCCGTCGCATGCTTGCCGAAGCCGCGACAGCGCGGCTGGGACAGATGTATGCCGCCATCAGCGGCACCAATGAAGCGATCCTGCATGCCAGAAATCCGGCAGAGCTTTACCAGCAGGTATGCGAAGTCGCTGTGGGCAGTGGGCAAATCGTCAATGCGTCGGTGCTGTTGCCGGACAACGAAACGCAATGGGCGAAGGTAACCGCAGTGGCCGGCATGGGCGCAGATACATTGCGCAGTCTGAAACTTTCGTTTGACAGCAGCAAGCCCGAGGGCAGGGGGCTGGTCGGGACTGCCTTTGCGACCTGTTCCACGTGCGTCATCAACGATCTGTCCAGTGATCCGCGTGTCAGTCTCTGGCGGTCGGAGGCGGGTAAAGAGGGCGCGTTAGCCGGCGCGGCGATCCCGCTCCTGCGCAATGCGCAGCCAGTGGGCGTTCTACTGTTGTATTCACGCGAGAAGGGAGCTTTCGACGACGAGATCGTGGGCCTCCTGGAGCGCATGGCAAGAAACATTGTATTCACACTCGACAACTTTGAACTTGAGGTCAGACGTCAAAAAGCCGTGGATGCATTGCGCCAGAGCGAAGAGCGGTATCGCAGCATTCTCGAAAACATGAACGATGGCTATTTCGAGGTTGACCTGAAGGGAAACTATACCGCCGTTAACGAAGCGCTTTGTCGGCAGCATCACTGCGCCCGTGAAGAAGTATTGAAACTGAACTACCGTCATTTCATGGATGCCGCGACCGCTGCTTATGTCTATCGGGTGTACAACCGCATTTACCGTACCGGCCAGTCCGCGGAACTGACCGAGCACACCATCTACCGGCATGACGGCAACATCGGCATCGTCCAGACTTCAATTCAAGTGGTCACCGATGACCAGGGCAAACGGGTCGGTTTCCGTGGTATCTCCCGCGATGTCACAGCGCGCCGCCTCGCCGAGGAGGCGGTGCGGGCAAGTGAGGAAAAATATCGTTCCATCCTCGAAAGCATTGAAGAGGCCTACTACGAAGTCGACCTGGGCGGTGGGCTGGTGCTCTGCAATGACGCGTTCTGCAGGATGTTCGGCTATTCCATGAACGAAGTCGTTGGCCTCAACTACCGGCACTATCATTCGCCGGATGACACCGCGCATGTCTTCGCCAACTTTAACGACGTATTCAAGACTGGCATACCGAAAAAGGGAATCGACTGGCGACTTCTGCACCGGAATGGTCAGGAAATCATGTGTGAAGGATCGATACACCTGATCCGCGACGCCAGCGGTGAGCCTGTCGGCTTTCGCGGCATGCTGCGCGATGTGACAGACCGGCGTGGCATCGAGACTGCGTTGCGCGAGAGCGAAGAGCGTTTTCGCGATCTCACCCGTGTGTCGTCGGACTGGTACTGGGAACAGGATAACCGTTACCGTTTCATTCAGATCAATGGGGACGTATTCGGCAAGACCGGCATGGTCGCTGACCATTACCTGGGCAAGACTCTATGGGAACTGCCCTTCGACAACGTATCGCGCGATCAGTGGATAGAGCATCAAAGCTTGCTGGCCGAAGGCCGGCCGTTCCATGAACTGGTGCTGCGCCTTCCCGGCAAGGACGGTGCTGCGCGCTATCTCAGCATCAGCGGTTTGCCTGTCAAGGACAGCGAGGGACGTGTAGTCGGATATCGTGGCATCGGCAAGGACATCACCGAAAGGAAGCTTGCCGATGAGAGGATACGGCATCTGGCCAGCCACGATATCCTCACCGGGTTGCCGAACCGGATGATGTTTCACCAGGTGCTTGGCTACCAGATCCTGCAGGCGCGCCGCTATGATCGCAAGTTTGCGCTGATGTTCATTGACCTTGATCACTTCAAGACGATCAATGACGGGCATGGACATGATGCCGGTGATGTCGTCTTGAAGGAGACTGCGAAGCGCCTGAGTGACAATGTGCGCAACACTGACCTCGTGGCGCGCCTCGCGGGGGATGAGTTCGTGATCATTATCCAGGATCATGGCAGCGACGAAAATCTGCGCATGATTGCCGACAAACTGATCGCCGCCATTCGCGCACCCATCAGCCTGGGTGACATGATTCATACGGTGACGGCCAGCATCGGGGTTTCTGTCTACCCGGATCACGGCGAAGATGAGGGAGCGCTCCTCAAGCAGGCCGACGCGGCCATGTACCTGGTCAAGCATGGCAACAAGAACGACGTGCGCATGGCCTGAACCGCGCAGGTAGCCGAACCAGTTTTCCGTCCCCGGTGTTTTCTACAAGCCGGATGCCGGCATCGTTTATCATGTCACGAGACAATCTGCAATGACATTGTGGACGAGCCTGAGATGAGACTATTGCTGGTGGAAGACGACCCGATGATCGGCGACAGCCTGCGCAAGGCCTTGCGACAGGACGGCTTCACGGTTGACTGGGTACGCGATGGGCGTAGTGCCGAATCGGCGCTCGATGATAGCGTGCATGACTTGCTGCTGCTTGATCTTGGCTTGCCCGGCAAGGATGGGATTGAAATACTGCGCAGTTTGCGCGCCAGGAAAAAGACGCTCCCCGTGCTGATTTTGACTGCGCGCGACGCGGTGCCGGACCGGGTTGCCGGTTTGAATGCCGGGGCCGACGATTACCTGGTCAAACCATTTGACTTCGACGAACTGGTCGCACGCATACATGCCTTGCTGCGTCGTCAGACAGGCCGTGCGGATACCGTGATCCGGCACGGTGCACTGGAATTGTTACCCGCGTCGCGCGAGGCCAGGCTGAACGGTCAGCCGCTAACTCTTTCAGCGCGCGAGTTTTCCCTGTTGCAAGCATTGCTCGACCGCCCTGGTACGGTGTTGTCCGTGCCCCAAATCGAAGAAAAAATCTATGGGTGGGATGACGAAGTCGGCAGCAATACGGTCGAGGTGTACATTCATTCACTGCGCAAAAAGCTGGGCACCGGTTTTATTAAAAACGTGCGCGGCGTCGGTTACATGATTCCGAAACTGCCATGAAATCCATTCGCAAAGCATTGCTTTTCTGGCTCTGTATAGGGCTGTCGGTCGGCATCGTTGCTGCAGCGGCGATCCTGTACCTGCGGGCACAGGAAGAGGCGAACAAGATCTTCGATTATCAGATGCAGCAGCTCGCCGTATCATTGCCAAGCGAGCCTTTTTCGCCGGTACGTCCAGGACGCCGGGGCCAGCCGGATACTGCGCAGGATATCGTGATCCAGATCTGGGATAGTGAAGGCTTGCGTATCTATCACTCACATGAACGGCTTGCGCTGCCACAGGATGCCCGTCTTGGTTTTGCCACCGTGCCAACCCGCGAGGGACCGTGGCGTGTCTATACAACGCAGCATGGGAGCACGGTCGTACAGGTCGCGCAGCCAATGAGCGCACGGCGCGGTGTTGCGGCCGACACAGCGCTCAAGACCGTTGCGCCGCTATTGCTGCTGTTTCCTTTTCTGGGTGCGCTGGTCTGGCTGACGGTCTCCGCCGGACTTGCGCCAATCCGCCGACTGGCCAAAGATGTGCAATCGCGTGATGTCGCCAGCCTCGCGCCAATTGCCGATCGTCGCCTGCCGGAAGAAGTCCAGCCGTTGACGCACGCGCTCAATGATTTGCTGGCACGGTTGCATGTTGCGCTCGATGCCCAGCGTGCCTTTGTGGCCGATGCGGCACATGAACTGCGCAGTCCGCTGACCGCGTTGAAACTGCAGATCCAGCTCGCCGAACGCGCTGAGGATCCGGCTGAACGCAGCGCCGCTTTCGCGGAGCTGCGCCAGGGCTTTGAACGCGCGACGCGCTTAGTGCAGCAGTTGCTGACACTGGCGCGTCACGAGCCCGGCGCATCGCCGACAGTGCGTGAACCCGTCGACCTGCTTGCAGTGGCGCGCAATGTCGTATCGGACCTGTCCAGCATCGCTTCTGTAAAGCTTCTTGATCTTGGCCTTGAGAGCGAAAGCAATGGAGACGCGCAGGCCTTCCTCTGCAGCGGCGACGGCGAGTCGCTCAGGGTCTTGCTGAACAACCTGGTGGAAAACGCCATTCGTTATACGCCGCAGGGAGGAAGGATTACGGTGACAGTCCGTGCTACGCCGGATGAGGCGATTGCTGAAGTGCAAGACAACGGGCCGGGGATTCCATCCGACCACCTGGAAAGGGTGTTTGACCGCTTTTACCGTGTTCCAGGAACGCAGGCAGAAGGCAGCGGCCTCGGATTGGCAATCGTGCGTCAGGTGGCAGAAGCGCATGGTGGCCGGATCGAACTTGAGAATGCCGACACTGGCCTGCTGGCAAGACTGCGCCTGCCTCGACTCCACGACATGGAACACAGCATGGGCGAAGAACTTCAAAACAAGTTGAACGCGCTTTAAGTCGCATTTAAGTTTTGCTCTCTACGATGCGTTTCACAGAGAAATTCTTTTCTGAAGGAGCGCAACATGAATCGCAACGTATTGAACCGCGGCATTATTGCCGTCTCCCTGCTTGCCGTGGGCACCAGTGGTATCGCCTACATGGACAAGGCAGGCTGGGGCCGCGCTGACGCCGCCGCCCTTGGCACAGCCGCACCCGCGCAGGCGGTTACCACCACGGTGCCTGGCGTAGCGACCGCAACCGATTTTTCTGGCATCGTCGATCGTTATGCCCCGGCGGTGGTTAACATCAGCGTCGTTGGCAAGGCCGAACAGCATCCTGCCAACAGCGGCGTGGAAATCGATCCGATGGATCCGTTTTCGGGCCTCGCACCGTTCCTGGCTCCGCGCGGACAACGCGACACGCCGATGGTACGCGGCCTCGGATCAGGTTTCATCATCAGTGCTGACGGCCTGATCCTGACCAATGCCCACGTGGTCGACGGTGCATCGGAAGTGACCGTGAAGCTGGCTGACCGGCGTGAGTTCAAGGCCAAGGTCCTGGGCGCCGATCGCCAGACCGATGTCGCGGTCATTCGCATCAATGCGAAAAACCTGCCTGTTGTCAAAATTGGCGATCCATCGACCGCAAAGGTTGGCGAACCGGTGCTCGCCATCGGCGCGCCTTACGGCTTTGAAAACACCGCTACAGCAGGAATCATCAGCGCCAAATCACGGGCACTGCCGGAAGGGATCTATGTCCCGTTCATTCAGACCGATGTTGCGGTCAATCCCGGCAATTCGGGCGGCCCGCTGTTCAATGTAAGGAGCGATGTCATTGGCATCAATTCGCAGATCTATAGCCGTACCGGTGGCTACCAGGGATTGTCGTTTGCGATCCCGATCGACGTCGCGTTCAAGGTGCAAGATCAGCTGGTCAAGCATGGCAAGGTGACGCGCGGCCGCTTGGGCGTGAGCATCCAGGAAGTTACGCAGGCGCTGGCGGATTCGTTTGGTTTGCAAAAGCTGCAGGGCGCTTTGGTCAGTTCGGTCGACAAAGGCAGCCCGGCCGACCGCGCAGGACTGCAGCCGGGGGACGTCATCGTGCGCCTCAATGGAAAGGACATCGGCCAGTCGTCCGACCTGCCGGTGCAAGTGGCAACCATGAGCCCGGGCACCCAAGCGAAGATCGATGTGCTGCGTAATGGCACCCCGAAGACGCTCAACGTCACCATCGGCGAGATGAAGGAAACGACCGTGGCACAACGCGACACGCCGACGGAAGAACGCGGCCGTCTCGGCCTTGCCGTTCGCCCACTCGACAAGCAGGAGCAGCGTGCGGTGGGCGCCGCCGGCGGTCTGCTGGTCGAGGATGTGAGCGGACCAGCTGCGCGTTCCGGTATTCAGCCGGGCGACATCGTACTGGCGATCAATGGCACACCGGTCACCAGTATTGAGCAGATGCGCGCGCTAGCGGCAAAGGCCGGGCGTAATGTTGCTCTGCTGGTGCAGCGTGATGACGACAAGATATTTGTGCCGCTAACGCTGGGATAAACGTGAAAGGTAGCCGCCACGTGATGCGTGGCGGCTGTTCAAGCACACGCGATCGCTCATCGTTCGTTGATGGACCGATCGAGGTTTTCGCGATAAAGGCTGTATGCCATGAATCCAACAATTGCCGTATTCAGCAGCAGTGCGCCGACACTGATCCAGTCCGGTCTTTTGACCAGTTCAACCAGCTCTATGGGGATATAGATGGCCCCGCTCAGCGCAGCAAACCACTGCCCCCATCTTCGTCTATGCCATAAGCCATACGCTTCGGTAAAGCGCACCAGCGAATACGCCGTTGCCGCTGTAGCCAGTTGCCAAAGCCTTGTATCGGTGATTTGGCGGGACAGGTCGAGAAAGATGTGTGGGTAATGCGCCGCCGGATTAAGGTGTGTATGAAGGACCAGCCTTTCGGCAAAGGCTTGTACGTCCTGATGGATCAGTGAAAAAAGTCCCAGGCCGACGAGCAAAACAACAGCGCCTTTCGCTGCTTCGAGCAGGGCGACAGTGCGAAGTCCGTCGGTCAGGCGCATGTTTATCTTTGCGAAGTGAACCGTTCGTCATCAACTGTTTGTCAGGCCGGCTCGCAATGATGGCACGCCGGCCTGGATTTTCAGTAACCCAAAGCCCGTGGCAAACCCATCGCCAGATCGGGAAACACAGTCACAAGTCCCAGGGCGAGCAGCATGGAAGCCACCATCCACAAGGCCCATTTCACGGTGGACTCCATCGTGATGCCTGCGATCTTGGTGGTTACCATCAGATTGACCGCCATGGGTGGCGTGAACTGGCCGATCGCCATATTCATGGTCATGATGATACCGAACCATACCGGATCCCATTGGTAGATCGCCATGATCGGCAACAGGATCGGCAGGAACACGAGGAAGATCGATACAGCATCAAGCAGCATGCCCGCGATCAGCAGCATGATCGTAATCATGAGCAGCATCAACGCTTCGTTGTTGGTAAAACCAAGAAGCAGTTTGGCAAAGGCATCGAATGCGCCCAAGGTCGCACCGGCATGGGCGAAGACGCCGGCCAGCGAAATGATCAGTAGCACGACAGCGGAAATTTCTGCTGATTCCACCAGCACTTCGTAGACCTTGCGCATAGTGAGTGTGCGGTAGACAAACACACCGACGAAGAACCCATAGAAGGCAGCGACGACTGCGGCTTCGGTTGGCGTAAAGATCCCGGCACGCAGTCCGCCGAGAATGATGACCGGTGCCAGCAGGCCCCAGATCGCCTCTTTGAAGCTGTCCCAAAAACGCGGCGTTTCTTCACCATCATCAAGCCCCCAGCCATTCTTGTAGGAAAAATACAAGGTGGGAAGGATCAGCGACAAACCTGCAAGTATGCCGGGCACCACGCCGCCCGCGAACAGTGCCGGGACCGATGCCGCAGGTACCAGGACGCTATAGACGATCAAGGCGATCGAGGGCGGTATCAGGATGGCTGTCGAACCGGCTGCCGCAATCAGCGTGGCCGAGAACTCTTTCGGATAGCCTTGCCGCAACATGCCCGGAATCATGACCATCGCAACAGCGGCGGCGTCTGCCGGGCCGGAACCCGATATGCCGCCAAGGAACATACAGACAAGGATGGCCACTATGCCCTGTGCGCCTCGCCGTTTACCGACCACGGCAGAAGCAAAGCGGACAATACGCAGAGCGACGCCGGCCCGTTCGAATATCATACCGGCCAGCACGAATACTGGCAGGGCGAGCAACGGGTATTTGGCAATGCCGTTATAGGCATTGGTCGGGACCGACATGATCCCAAGGCCTTCAATCAGGATGACGGCCGTGCCGCTGATCCCGAGCGCAACCGCGAGCGGCGCACCCAGTGCGAGCAGCAAGGCAAAGCCGAGGAAGAGAATGACGCTGCCTTCTGCAATCATGAAGCGCTCCCGGTGGTGTCGCGCGCGAGGCGAATGATGCGGCCAATGATGCGCAGCAGGATGACGGCCGACAGCACGGGCAGCCACAGGGTATAGATCCATTGCGGAATGCCGATGCCTGGCGACGTGGTGTCGTACTGCCAGTCATCCCAGAACAGGAAACTGCCATACCATGCCATCACGGCGAACATGACGGCGCTCAGCAGCATGACAAAGAACTCCACGCCACGCGCAATGCCTGACGGCAGGCGCTCGGTAATGAAGGTCATGCGGATATGCTGGTTACGGACAAAGGCGGCCGATGCGCCAGCCAGCGTCAGCACCACCATCAGGAAGATCGAAAACTCTTCCGTGAAGGCGAACGACACATCCGTGAAATAGCGCACCAGTACATTGGCAAAAGTGATGCAGCATATGAGCCCCATCGCCAGGGCAGCGCAAAATTCTTCTATCTTGACTGGCACGCGCGGTGGCGCCTCGCCTTGCAATTCGGCGGATTCGGGGAGTTCACTCATACGGATATTCTGATGATACGAAAGGGTGGCCGCATAGCGCGGTCGTGATGGATGTACTTCTGACAGGTTTTCAACAACAGATGGCGGCAAATGCGGAGAACGCGTTCATATAAATTCGAGCACCGTTCCAACATCCGCCGTCATCTTCCCTCCCCGGTAAAGGGGAAGTAGCTACAACCGGCGTCCTACTTGCGGGCAGCAATCGCCGTTTCGGCTTTCTTGACAAGGCCACTGCCAATGGTCTTGGACCATTTGTCGTAGACCGGACGTGTCAGCTTGCGGAATTCGTCGATTTCAGCCGGGCTCAGGCGGGTCACCTTGACACCTTGTGCCTCGACTTCCTTGTAAAGGCTGTTGTCACTTGCCGTCAAACCTTTGCGGGCCATTGCGGTCTCTTCCTTGCCGGCTTGTATCGCGGCGGCGCGAACTGCCTCCTGGTCTTCCTTGCTCCAGCTTTCCCACACTTTGCGGTTAACCACAAAGATCAGCGGGTCGGCGACATAGCCCCATTGGGTCAGGTGCTTCTGGCCGACCGTGGCAATCTTGGCACCGAGGAACACCGAAATCGGATTTTCCTGGCCGTCCACCGCGCCGGATGCCAGCGCCGGTTGCGCATCGGCCCAGCTCATCTGCGTCGGGTTCGCGCCGAGCGCGGTAAACGTATCGTTGAACAGCGGCGAGCCGACGACACGGAACTTCATGCCTTTCATGTCAGCTGGTGTACGGATGTCGCGCTTGGAATTACTGATTTCGCGGTAACCGTTCTCGCCCCAGGCAAGCGGCACCACGCCGTTCTTTTCAATGACCTTGAAAATATCGGCGCCGACTTCTCCCTGTGTCAGTGCGTCCAGCGCCTTGTAATCAGGCAGCAGGAAAGGGAGCGAGAACAGGTTGAGTTCCTTGACCTGCGGTGACCAGTTGATCGACGAGCCAACCGCGAGGTCAATGACGCCCTGGCGAATGGCCGTGAATTCACGTGTCTGGTCGCCGGCAACCAGTGAAGTGCCCGGGTACATCTTGATGTTGATGCGGCCTTGAGTCTTTTCCTTCACAAGCTCCGCCCAGCGTTCGCCACCCTTGCCCCATGGGAAAGCGGTGCCAAGAACGGTCGACAGACGGTATTCAGGCTGGTATTTCTGCTGTGCGACGGCGGGAAGGCTGAGTGCGAGTGCGGCGCCGATGGCGAGCGCGAGGAATGATCTACGCAAGATGTCTCCTTTTAAGGTGAAGGCAGGCAGCCGGATCATCGCTGATGGCTGCTCAAGTCGTTAAATTCAGGTGCAAGCACTTTACCGCAAATTACTCAAGATTGTCAGAAGCACTTGCATTTTGGAAAGATGCCATGGCGGTTGGTTGTATGTAAGACATCCAGCGTGCCAAGCTTGCCTGACAGGCCGGCAAGCTTGCGGCCTCCGTGATATCGCCGCGTGACAGGGTGTCATCCGATAGGCATGATTACTGCTGCAGGTTTGCTTTGCCCAATACCGAATTCGACGCTGCAGCCGAGATGGAGATGCCAGATGGGATACCGTACCAGCGCAGGAAGTAAGACGTATGTCTTCCCCGACCTTGCAACCTTGATGGCAAGGGCCAGTCCGGCCCGCTCGGGCGATTATCTCGCCGGGGTAGCCGCACTCAGTGCCGAAGAACGCATGGCCGCCAAGATGGCACTGGCCGATGTTCCCTTGCGCGCCTTTTTGAACGATGCGCTGATCCCTTATGAATGGGATGAAGTCACTCGGCTCATTCTCGACACGCACCAGGCCGAAGCCTTCGTACCGATTGCTCATCTCACCGTAGGGGATTTTCGCGACTGGCTATTGTTGGATACCACGGATAGCGACACGCTGACCGCCTGCGCGCGCGGTATCACGCCGGAAATGGCGGCAGCCGTCAGCAAGCTGATGCGCAACCAGGACCTTATCCTCGTGGCAAGAAAGTGCCGCGTCGTGACTCGCTTCCGGAACACGCTCGGTCTGCCCGGGCATCTTGCCGTGCGCCTGCAGCCGAATCATCCGACCGATGACCTGCGCGGCATTGCCGCCAGCATGCTGGATGGCCTGTTGTATGGCGCAGGTGATGCGGTCGTCGGCATCAATCCCGCCAGCGATTCGCTGGATACGATGATGGGCTTGTGGCGCATGATGGATGATCTGCGCTGTCGCTTCGACATACCGATGCAAACTTGTGTGCTGACCCATGTCACCACCCAGATCAAGGCGATCGAACGCGGCGCGCCAGTTGACCTGGTGTTTCAATCGGTGGCGGGCACGGAGAAAGCCAATGCAGGCTTCGGTGTCAATCTGTCGCTGCTGCGGGAAGCCCGCGATGCCGCGCGTGGGCTACAGCGAGGGACCGTGGGCGACAACCTGATGTATCTGGAAACCGGGCAGGGCAGCGCGCTGTCCGCCAACGCACACCATGGCATCGACCAGCAAACCTGCGAGGCACGCGCATATGCTGTTGCACGTGAGCTCGATCCGCTGCTGACCAACACCGTGGTTGGCTTTATCGGCCCGGAATATCTGTTCGATGGCAAGCAGATCATCCGCGCGGGCCTGGAAGACCATTTCTGCGGCAAGCTGCTCGGTGTGCCGATGGGCTGCGATATCTGCTATACCAATCATGCGGAAGCCGACCAGGACGACATGGACACCTTGCTGACTCTGCTTGGGGCGGCAGGCGTCAATTTCATCATGGGTGTACCGGGTGCCGACGACATCATGCTCAATTACCAGAGCACTTCCTTTCATGATGCCCTGTATCTGCGCAGTGTTCTCGGGCTGAAGCGAGCGCCTGAGTTTGAGCAGTGGCTGGAACGGATGCAGTTGACCGATACCGCGGGCAAACTCCGCTCGCCGGGTAGCAGCCATCCATTGCTGAAGTCGACGCTGTCACCTGCGTTACCTGGCTGAATCCGTTACACGAAAATCACTGGGGAAATTACATGGAAGACCACAAGGAAAAGACTCAGCAATCCTTCGCTTCACTGGTACGTAAGGATCCGTGGCAAGAACTGCAGTCGCATACGAGTGCCCGCATTGCACTTGGTCGCGTTGGCACCAGCCTGCCGACCGCCGAAGTGCTGCGCTTTGGCCTGGCCCATGCACAAGCCCGTGATGCCGTGCATCATCCACTTGATGTTGACGCCCTTCAGAACGGGCTTGGCGCAGCGGGCTTTTCATCAATTCGGGTAAACAGCAAGGCTGACAACCGCCATACGTATCTACTGCGGCCGGATCTCGGCCGCCGGTTGGACGATGCGAGCGCGGGGCGGCTCGAACAGGCAACGCAACACGTCGAACTGGCGGTCGTTATCGCTGACGGTCTATCTTCGATTGCGATAATGCGACACGCCGTTCCGCTACTGACACAACTGCGTGATGCCTACGTTACGGATTGGCATCACACGCCGGTAATCATTGCCAGCCAGGGGCGAGTAGCGATCGGCGACGAGATCGGTGCGGCACTCAAGGCACGGCTGGTAGTGGTACTGATCGGCGAGCGCCCGGGCCTTACTGCTCCGGATAGCCTGGGTATCTATCTAACGTACGAACCGCGTATCGGACGCATGGACAGCGAACGCAATTGCATCTCGAATATACGCCCGGAAGGCCTGCGGTATGAAGTAGCGGTGCATAAACTGGCCAGCCTGATGAAGCAGTCGCTGCACTTGCGCCTGTCCGGTATCGGTCTCAAGGATGAAAGCGTATCGTTGCCAGCTTCCGATGCAGGCAAAACTTCAGCTGAAAGATGACAAAATTTAAAGATTGTTGCCGGAGATGTGAGCTGGACATTATTGTCGATATGGCAATCGGCGTTTAACCCGATCGCGCTCGAACTCCTTTTCGTCACATACCTCCAACCAGACTCGCCGCCCGCTGCGATAAAGCTGTTCGACGGTGGGAACACATCGTGTGTTAACGGCTCATTATTTTCAACAAGCGTCTACAATGTTCCGGCGTCGTTGCACTTTTGCAATTTGAAGTGTGGCAAACACTTCGATACAAATCGCGCCGATGCGGACAACATAACGATACATTGCGCTGGCAACATGATGTCCAGGATAGCCGTGGCAGCGGTTGCGCCCCGGAAGCCGGTTCCGGTGGCAGCATCTGCCACGTGCAGTGCAGACACGGATTGTGTAAAACGCCGGTGAACGGCGATGCCGGAATAGAAAGAAATCTTGATGGATCAAAGAGCCGAACCGCCCCTCCCGCAAGTTGAAACAAAAGTACGCAAGCGGAAGTCGCTGCTGGGCAGCATCATTGCTCTGATTGCGCTGGCTCTCCTGGTTGCGCTTGCCTGGTACCTCACCCACCCGGCTACTGAAAGTGCCGGCGGGCCGGCGGCTCAGGCAGGACCCGGAGGCTCGGGGGCAAGGCGTGGACCGCCGACTACAACGGTCGGCGTTGCAAGTGTCGAGCGCGCCGACATACCTGTCACCGTGGAAGCACTCGGCACGGTCACTGCATCCGCGGTTGCGGTGGTTCGCCCGCAGGTATCAGGTGTGTTGAAGGAAGTTCTATTCACCGAGGGCCAGGCGGTACGCGCTGGCCAGCTACTTGCCGTTATCGACCCGCGACAGTTCGAAACCGCCTTGCTGCAAGCCAGCGGGCAACGGCAGCGCGACGAAGCGCAGTTGCAGAATGCCAGGGTCATGCTGGAACGCTTCAAGACTCTGCTTGAACAAGACTCCATCGCACGCCAGGAGGTCGATACACAGGCGGCCCTCGTCAAGCAGCTGGAAGGCACGGTTGCTATCGACAAGGCTGCAGAAGCGGCGGCGAAACTCAATCTCAGCTACACCAGGATCACTGCGCCGATCAGTGGCCGTGTCGGCCTCAGGGCGGTTGACGTCGGTAATCTGGTCGGCTCGAATGACGCCAATGGCATTGCCGACATCACGCAGGTGTCGCCAGTCGACGTCGAATTCTCCTTGCCGCAAGACCTGGTGTCCGATGTGCGCACACGTATCAACGACGAAGCCAGCCTCCCGGTCACCGTCCTCGACCGCAATCGCCAGACGGTACTGGACACCGGAAAATTCCTGGCGCTGGATAACCAGGTCGATACCCAAACCGGTACTGTCAAAGCCAAGGCACGGTTCGTTAATGCCAAAGCTGCGCTCTTTCCAAGCCAGTTTGTCAACGTCCGGTTGCTGCTACGTACGATACAAGGTGCTGCGGTGGTGCCGGTTTCTGCAGTCCGCCACGGCGGCAACGGCGATTTTGTCTATGTGCTCAATGCAACCGAGCGTACGGTCGCGCTGCGTAATGTCAAGGCAGGCCAGATGGTCGGTGAAAAAGTTGAAATTATTTCCGGACTCAAGCCGGGCGAACAAGTTATCACCGAAGGCGCGGACCGGTTGAAGGATGGCGCGAAGGTCAGCTTGCCGACAGACCGGCCGGGTGGCAATCGTGTACCGGGAGAACGTCGCGGCAATGGGCAGGGACAGGCACGACAGAACGGGCAGGGTGTCCAAGCTGGGCAGGGGGCACCGGGAACACAGGCTACTCAGGGTGGACAAGCTGCGCATGGTGGACAAGCTGCGCAAGGTGGTAACGGCGCCAGCGGTACGGCGTCTGCGGACGCCGCCGCCCAGGGCCAGCCCGGTGAACGTCGCCAACGCAAGCCAGACGCGGCAACGCAATGATGTACCTAATGATCTGCATAGGGAGTTGCATTAACCGCACCTCTCTACAAACGACAATGGAAATTACGCAATGAGTCCTTCCCGGCCATTCATTCAGCGGCCGGTCGCCACGTCGCTGTTCATGCTGGCGATTGTGCTCGCCGGCATCATCGGATTTCGCTTCCTGCCGTTGTCTGCGCTGCCGCAGGTCGATTTTCCGACCATCCAGGTACAGACCCTGTATCCGGGCGCCAGTCCTGAGGTCATGAGCCAGACTGTCACCGCACCGCTGGAACGGCAGTTTGGCCAGATGTCCGGCCTGCAGCGGATGAGTTCGACCAGCGCTGCAGGCGTGTCCATCGTCACGCTGCAGTTCGGCCTGGGGCAGACACTCGATGTCGCCGAGCAGGAAGTCCAGGCGGCCATCAATGCCGGCGGATCGCTACTGCCGGCCGACCTGCCCGCGCCGCCGGTCTATGCGAAGATCAACCCGGCTGACGCGCCGGTGCTGACGCTGGCGATCACCTCCGATACTCTGCCGCTGACTGATGTACAGAACATCGTCAACACCCGTCTGGCACTGAAGATCAGCCAGGTGGCAGGCGTTGGCCTGGTCACCCTGAATGGTGGCCAGCGTCCTGCAATGCGCATCCAGGCCGATACCCAGGCGCTGGCGTCGTATGGTCTCGGACTCGATACGTTGCGTACCGCGATTGCGGCTGCCAATGCCAACGGTGCCAAAGGCAGCTTCGATGGACCCACACGTTCGTACAGTATCAATTCGAACGATCAGTTATTGACGGTTGCCGATTATCAGAACCTGATCGTTGCCTATCGCAATGGTGCACCGGTGCGCCTGTCGAACGTCGCGCAAGTGGTAGAGAGCGCGGAAAACATCCGCCTCGGCGCCTGGGCCGGCATGAAGCCGGCCATTATCCTGAACGTACAACGCCAGCCAGGCGCCAATGTGATCGCGACCGTCGATGCAATCAAAGCCAGGCTGCCTGAATTGCAGGAAGGCCTGCCCGGGTCCTTGCGAGTCGACGTACTGAGCGACCGCACGACCGGCATCCGTGCATCGGTAGAACATGTCGAGATGGAGCTGATCCTCGCGGTGGTGCTGGTCGTGCTGGTGATCTTTGCATTCCTGCACGATCTGAGGGCAACGGTTATCGCCAGCCTGGCCGTGCCGATTTCCCTGATTGGCACATGCGGCGCGATGTACCTGCTGGGGTATAGCCTGAACAACCTCAGCCTGATGGCGTTGACGATTGCGACCGGCTTCGTGGTCGATGACGCGATCGTGATGATAGAAAACATTGCGCGCTATATCGAGGAAGGCGAGACGCCGATGGCGGCTGCGTTGAAGGGTGCGACACAGATCGGCTTTACCATCATTTCGCTGACGGTTTCGCTGATCGCGGTGCTGATCCCTTTACTGTTCATGGGGGACGTAGTGGGGCGTCTGTTCCGTGAATTTGCAGTGACCTTGTCGATCACCATCCTGATTTCCGGCCTGGTCTCGCTCACGCTGGTGCCGATGATGTCGGCGCGCTGGCTGCACGGGCCGGACGAAGACCGTAAGGAAAGCCGGTTGCAGCGTATGTTCGACGGCGTGATTGTGCGCTACGACAGGGGATTGCAATGGGTGCTGGCGCGGCAGGGCCTGACACTGGTCGTCGCCGTGCTGACGCTGGGACTGACCGTGTTGTTGTATATCCTGATCCCGAAGGGTTTGTTTCCGGTGCAGGATACCGGGCAGTTGCAGGCGCGGCTTGAAGCCACGCAGTCCGTGTCTTATCAACGCATGGCCGAGTTGCAACAAGACGCCGCTGCCGCGATCCTTGAAGACCCGGACGTGGCAACGCTCAGTTCAGTGGTCGGCGTTGATGCCGCCAACAACACCATGCTGCATACCGGCAGCATGCTCATCAATCTAAAGCGTGGCCGTAGCGGGTCGCAGCAGGAAACCATGGATCGGCTGCGCGAGCGCGTGAGCCGTATTCCCGGGCTCACCCTCTATTTGCAGCCGACGCAAGACTTGACCATCGACGCCGAGACTGGACCGACGCAGTTCCGTGTTTCGCTCGAAGGTGCCGACAACGCAACAGTCGTGCAGTGGGCGAACAAGCTGGAACAGCGCATGGCCAGTGCACCGGAGTTACGCAATGTAGTGTCCGATGCGGGCGCAACAGGGGTATCGGCCTTCGTCAAGATCGACCGCGATACCGCATCGCGATTATCCGTCACGGCGGCGTCGATCGACGATGCCCTGTACAGTGCATTCGGCCAGCGCATTGTCTCCACGATCTTCACCGAAACCAACCAGTACCGCGTGATCCTCGAAGCGAAGCCAGGCTTACTGTCAACCCCCGAAACCCTAGGCTTGCTTCCTTTGCGTACTGGCTCCGGCAAGCCGACGCCGCTGGCTGCGGTGGCCAGCATCACTGAACGTCCGGCGCCGCTGCAGATCACTCACGTCGCGCAGTTTCCAGCGACCACGCTCGGCTTCGATACCGCGCCCGGCGTGTCGCTAGGCAAGGCAGTGGATGCGGTGCGGCAAGCAGCAAAGGATATCGGCATGCCCGGTGCGGTGACTCTGAGCTTTCTCGGCGCAGCTGGTGCTTATGAAGCCTCGTTGACCAATCAGTTATGGCTGATTCTCGCGGCACTGGTCTGTGTCTACATCGTGCTGGGTGTCCTGTACGAGAGTTACATTCATCCGTTGACGATTCTGTCGACCCTGCCGTCCGCTGGCGTCGGTGCCTTGCTGGCATTGATGGTGACCGGTAATGACCTCGGCGTGATCGGGATCATCGGCATCATTCTCCTGATCGGTATCGTGAAGAAGAATGCAATCATGATGATCGACTTTGCCATCGATGCCGAACGCAACCAGGGCAAGTCACCGCAGGAGGCGATCCATCAGGCCGCCTTGCTGCGTTTTCGTCCGATCCTGATGACCACGCTGGCAGCCCTGTTCGCTGCGGTACCGCTGATGTTGGGTTGGGGCGAGGGTGCGGAACTGCGCAGGCCGTTGGGCCTTGCGATCTTCGGCGGCCTGATCGTCAGCCAGATCCTGACCTTGTTTACCACTCCGGTCATTTATCTGGCCTTCGACCGGCTTGGTCGGCGCTGGACCGGGCGTGGATCGAATGAGGTCGCCGCGTGAACCTGTCCGAACCATTCGTCCGGCGACCGGTCGCCACTATTCTGCTGACCATCGGCATTGCACTGGCGGGCATTGCGGCTTTCTTCGTACTGCCGGTCTCACCGTTGCCGCAAGTGGAATATCCGTCGATCACGGTCAGCGCGTCGCTGCCCGGCGCGAGCCCCGATACCATGGCGACCAGCGTTGCCACGCCGCTGGAGCGAAGATTGGGTGTGATTGCCGGCGTCAACGAAATGACGTCGAACAGCAGTACCGGCTCGACGCGGATCAGCCTGCAATTCGAACTCAACCGCAAGATCGATGCGGCGGCCCGTGAAGTTCAGGCAGCCATCAACGCCTCACGCGTAGACCTGCCCGCCACGCTGAAAAGCAATCCGACCTATCGCAAGGTCAGTCCGTCCGCTTCGCCGGTCATTATTCTTGCACTGACATCCCGCACCCGTTCTCCGGGTCAGATTTACGACGAGGTTTCCAACCTGGTGCAACAGAAACTTGCACAGGTGCCGGGCGTTGGTGACGTTGAACTTGGCGGCGGTTCGCTGCCGGCGGTGCGCGTGGAACTGCTGCCGTTTGCATTGAACAATTACGGCGTGAGCATGGAAGATGTACGCGCCGCGATCCAGGCCAGCACGGCCAACCGGCCCAAAGGCGCAATCGAAGGCGACGAGCGCCGGCTGCAGATTTATTCACAGGTTGGCACCGAAAACGGCGGCAAGAGCGCGTCGGACTATCGCGGGCTGGTGGTGGCGTGGCGCAATGGCGCCGCGGTGCGCTTGCAGGATGTAGCCAATGTCGTTGACGGCGTAGAAGACAGTCGCACCATCGGCCTCTTCAACGGCCAGCCGGCCGTGATCGTGCTGGTCACCCAGCAGCCGGGAGCCAACGTCATCAAGACGGTCGACGGCGTGCGTGCGCTCCTGCCGGAATTGCAGGAGCAGCTACCACAGGACGTGCGTTTGCAAGTGGCGTCGGACCGCACCAACTCGATCCGCTCCTCACTGCATGAAATTGAATTCACCCTGATCATTTCCGTGGTCCTGGTCGTCCTGGTGGTCAGCGCCTTCCTGCGTAGTTTCCGCGCGACGATTGTGCCGGCGGTCGCAACCGTGGTATCGCTGCTGGCTACTTTTGGCATCATGTACATGCTGGGGTTCAGCCTTAACAACCTGAGCCTGATGGCCCTGACCGTGGCCACCGGCTTCGTGGTCGACGATGCCATCGTGGTGCTGGAAAACACCAGCCGGCATATCGAAGCCGGCATGGACCGTTTCAAGGCGGCATTGCTGGGCGCGCGTGAAGTTGGCTTCACGGTACTGTCGATCAGCGTGTCACTGGTCGCGGTTTTTATTCCCCTGCTGTTCATGGGTGGCCAGATCGGCCGTCTGTTCCGCGAATTTGCCGTGACCTTGTCAGCGGCGGTGATGATCTCGATGGTCATCTCGCTGACGACGACTCCGATGATGTGCGCGTGGCTGCTGAAACGAACGCCGGAAGGTGCGAAGACCAAGTCGCCGGGCAGGATTGCACGATTCTTTGAGCGCGGCTTTGACATGGTGCATCGCAACTATGCGCGCAGTCTTGATTGGGCGCTGGATAACCGCTGGCTGGTCATGTTCATCCTGGTGGTTGTCGTAGGGATGAACGTCTACCTCTTCATTGCCGCGCCAAAAGGCTTCTTCCCGCAACAGGACACCGGCCAGATCAACGGAGGTCTGCGGGCGGATCGCAGCATTTCTTTCCAGGCCATGCAGGGCAAGCTGCAACAGCTGGTCGACATCATCCAGCGTGATCCCGCAGTTGACACCGTGGTGGGCTTTACTGGCGGGCGGCGTGCGGGCGGCGGATTCATGTTTATCAACCTCAAGCCGCGCTCCGAACGCTCTGATGGCGGACAGGCCGTGATCGCGCGTTTGCGTCCACAACTTGCGCAGGTCACCGGCATCAGCCTTTTTTTGAACACCGTGCAAGACTTGCGCATTGGCGGACGCCAGACCAATTCCACCTATCAGTACAGCCTGAAAAGCGACAGTAGTGCCGAACTGAAGACCTGGGCGATCAAGCTGGCGGAGGCAATGAAACTACAACCGGAATTGACCGATGTCGACACCGATCAGCAGGAGAATGCGGTGGAAACCTTCGTCGAGGTCGATCGCACCACGGCCGCGCGTCTCGGCGTGACTTCCCGGGATGTCGACAACGCGCTGTACAACGCTTTTGGTCAACGCCAGGTAGCCACGGTTTACGGCGAGTTGAATCAGTACCACGTTGTCATGGAAGTCTCTCCACAGTTTGCGAAAAGTCCGGAAGCGCTGAAGGATATCTATGTGCCGGTGCGTAACAGCACTGGTACCAGCACAAGTACAGGCACAAACACAAGCACAAACACGTTAGCGACCAGCACGACAGCATCTGGTCCCACTGCCGCAACCGTAACCGCAACCGGCACTAACTCTTCGGTCATCAATCCCGGCTTGCGAGACCAGTCGAGCGGACAGGCGCTGAGCACGGCACCCACCACCATGGTGCCGCTCGCCGGCATTGCGCGTTTTACCGAAAGGCCCGCGCCTGCATCGATCAGCCATGAAGATGCGGAACTCGAAACCACGATTTCCTTTAACCTGGCCGATGGTGCCACGCTCAGTGGAGCTCAGCATGCAGTCAAGGCAGCCGAGGCGGCAATCAGCATGCCGACCAACGTACGCGGAAGTTTTGCCGGTGCAGCACGCAGCTTCCAGGAATCGCAAAACCAGCAGCCTTTGCTGATCGCCGCCGCACTGGTCGTGATTTATATCGTGCTGGGTATCTTGTATGAAAGCCTGGTCCATCCGATCACCGTATTGTCGACCTTGCCGTCTGCGGGTGTTGGTGCCGTGCTGGCTCTGCTGATGTTCAAGATGGAATTTTCCATTATTGCGTTGATTGGCGTGTTCCTTTTGATTGGCATCGTCAAAAAGAATGCCATTCTGATCATCGACTTTGCCCTCGAAGCGGAGCGTGCGCGCGGCCTCAATGCGGTGGAAGCGGTACGCGAAGCATGCCTGTTGCGCTTCCGTCCCATCCTCATGACAACGCTGGCAGCCGCGCTTGGTGCGCTGCCGCTTGCCATAGGCTTCGGCGAAGGTTCGGAACTGCGCAGGCCGCTCGGCGTTGCGATCATTGGAGGATTGATTGCCAGCCAGGTGCTGACCTTGTTGACCACACCGGTCGTCTACATCCTGCTTGATAAACTCCGGCGACGTAGTCCGGCCGAATACGCGCTTCGTCGGGTTGATAACGCCACACCTTCTTCAACATGAATGCATCCATGATTTCAGCAAGCCGTATTGCCATTGCAACAGCCATCGCCCTACAGCTCGCCGGATGCGCTGTCGGCCCCGTCTATGAGCGGCCGGCGACGCCGCTGCCGGCGCAATTCAAGGAAGCGCCGGGATGGGTGCCCGCGATGCCGGCCGACGCGGCCGACCGCGGAGCGTGGTGGTCGCTGTTCAATGATCCTGTGCTGAATCAACTTGCGTCCGAGGTCGACGTATCAAACCAGAACGTGGCCGCCGCTGCGGCTGCGTATGAGCAGGCGCGCGCGCTGGTACGGGAGCAGCGCGCGGCGTTGTTTCCCATCGTGTCGCTGGATGGAGGTGGTTCACGCTCCGGCGGAAGCCGCAGCAACACCGGAAACACCAGCAGCGCTACTACCGCAGCGTCCGGCGTGCGGACCTCCAATTCCTATCAGGTCGGTATCGGCGGCAGTTGGGAACCGGATGTCTGGGGAAGATTGCGTGCGTCCGTGACCAGCGCGGGTGCCAGCGCCGAAGCGAGTGCCGCCGATCTCGCCTCGGCACGCCTCGCGGCACAAGGCGAACTGGCTGCCAATTATTTCGCGCTGCGGCTGACCGACCTGCAGACCGGCTTGCTACGCGACTCGATTGCCGGCTACCAGCGTGTCCTTCAGATTACGCGCAATCGCTACGCCGCCGGCATTGCGCCGAAGACGGATGTGCTGCAGTCCGAAACCCAGCTTGCGAACGCGCAGGCGGACGAGGTGGGCCTGGCCCGTCAGCGTGCGCAGCTCGAACACGCGATCGCGGTGCTGATCGGTAAACTGCCATCTGACTTCGCGCTTGCACCGACGACCTGGAAAAATTTTGTGCCGGATGTGCCAGCTGTCTTGCCATCGACGCTGCTACAGCGCCGGCCGGACATTGCGGGCGCGGAGCGTCGTGTCGCAGCGGCCAACGAACAGATCGGTATTGCCCGGACCGGCTATTTCCCCAGTGTTGGTCTTAACGCGTCATATGGAACCGCTGCCAGCACGGTCGGCAATCTGTTTAACGCCTCCACCATGCTGTGGTCGCTGGGCCTGTCGGCAGTGCAGACGATATTCGACGCCGGCGCGACGGGTGCCCGGATCGATGCTACGCGTGCCGCGCACGAACAAGCGGTCGCACGTTATCGGCAGACCGTGCTGACTGCCTTCCAGGATGTGGAAGACCAGCTCTCGGCGGGACAGGTACTCGCACGTCAGGTCGAGCTGCGCCAGCAGGCATCGACTGCGGCTGACCAGGCTGAAACACAAATGCTGAATCGATACAGGGCGGGGCAGGTGAACTATACCGAGGTCGTCAATGCGCAAGTCACTGCACTCAATGCCCGCCGTTCACTAGCGCAGGCGCAGGCCGACCGGCAGACAGCCGCAGTGGCGTTAATTCAGGCGCTGGGTGGTGGCTGGACGCAGGCACAATAATGGAAGATGAAAATTCATTTGACATGTTAAGCATTATCGATTGGCCGTCTTACGAAATAGCTTACTAAATAAGCGACAAACGAAGCGACGCTCCACCACAATATTGTCCAAAAGATGGCAGCAATTGCCCATCCGAATAACGATGGCGTAGCCCAGCCACCAGACTCCGCTGCCGTAAAAACCGGAAGACCAAGTCCCCGCAAAAGAGTGAGCGGCACGTAGATCGACATTGCTACTGCAGGTGCAATTGCATCCGGAGGAAATGCAACAGCAAGAAACTGGAGCATGAGGAGCAAACCCGATATGGCCAAGCGTAGTCGCATAGTTGATATGGTTAACGTCGATGATGGTATGCGGCAAAGGTGAAAGCGCTCGGGCTTGTCAGGCTTCGTGCGACCGCTCGACCATCGATCGGCTTGAATGAATTGCTAGCGCACACTCGTCTACTGATGCTGAAGAATGTTGATGAGCTTGCCAAGCGGATCCTTGACGTAGAACCGGCGAACGCCCCACGGCTCAGTGGCAGGGCCGTACTCCAAGGGAATCCTGGCGCTCTGGACCCGGCGCAGCGCCTCGTCAAGGTCGTCTACCTCTATAGATAGGTCAGGCACTGGCGTGCCGGAGCCACCTTCACTCGCGAAGCTGACTTGCACCACCATTTTGGAAGAACCTGTGTACGTGCGAATCCATCCATGATCCATGGCAAGTTCAAGGCCAAGAACGTTTCGATAGAAATCGTCCACTTCAGATGGCTCGGTCGCCCGGAGGTTGGCGACGATTCGTTTGACATTCATTTTCGATCCCAAAGGTGTTGGCGAAGCGCCCTGACTATATCTACGGACACCAAACATCTACTATGCTCGGCCACTGTACGGTATGCCCGGATTTGTTCCACGTCCAAGTTATTATTTTGAAAAGATGAAGGTGTCCGAAATTGTATGGATAAGGTTTATACGGACGGCATGACAGATTTCATAACACTGCTTGGTACTAGTTTACCGCACACGGCAATTGATGATCTTCACCTCCCGTGACGGCAGTTTTTCAATTTCCCGGCACAGTTCTTATTTTTCATAGCAATCGGGAATATCGGAAAGACCTTAAGGGATTTGGTATACGCAAAAATTTTCATTTGCTGTCCGGTTAATACGCAACGATTCTTAAATAGAACAGTCAACAAGCAAGCTGATATTTACTATTCTTGCAATTAAGGCAATAGCATTGAGAATGGTCAATTGACCACAAGAATTATTGCTTTTCACTAATATCTTTCCCGTCTACCACATAGGCCCGGTGATACACTGCCGGGCTAACATTTATGCAACGATTGTCGTTGTTGCAGGCGATCGAACTTGCTTACGCTATTCAAACCGACTTCAATTTCTATTCAGTATTAATGGAGCCCCAATGACAAAATTTGCGACCGGACATCTGGCAAAAGTAATTCAGAATAATCGCGACAATCTGCTTGCCGGATGGCTGGAAGGCATGCTTTCCCGCTCCGTACGCCGTGACAAGGCCGCCGAGAAAGACATGGCTGAGCAAGCCGCGCAATTCCTGGACATGCTGCAAGCAACTGTGCAGAAAGGACAAGACTACGATATCGATACAGGAGCCTGGAGCGATGTACGCAGCTTGCTGTCAGGAATTTCCCTGGCACGTGTACGCCAGGGCTTTTCCCCGATCGAAACCGCGAATTTCGTTTTTTCCCTGAAAGAACCGCTGTTTGCCTTGCTGCGCAAAGAGCTGGACAAGGATCCGGACGCGCTGGTCGACGAAACCGCACAGACAGGCACGCTGTTTGATCGTCTCGGCCTGTTCACCATCGAAGAGTTTCAAAAAGGGCGCGAACAGATCATCCTCAAGCAGCAACAGGAATTGATGGAACTGTCGACGCCGGTCGTCCAGTTGTGGAAAGACGTGCTCGCACTGCCGCTGATCGGCACGCTCGACAGTGCACGCACGCAGGTAGTGATGGAAAGCCTGCTGCAAAAGATCGTCGATACCGGCGCCTCCATCGCCATTATCGATATTACCGGTGTACCTACGGTGGATACACTGGTTGCTCAGCATCTGCTCAAGACCGTGGCAGCGGCACGCCTGATGGGCGCGGACTGCATCATCAGCGGCATCCGGCCACAAATCGCCCAGACCATCGTCCACCTTGGCGTTAATTTGGAAGATGTCATCACCAAGGCGACCCTGGCCGATGCATTCATTGTTGCATTGAAGCGCACCGGCGCGACGATCACCCACGCAAACCAAGAGCAGTGAGGCGCTAATGGATCGTATCCCCATCTTGAGGATGGGTCGCCTTTTGCTGGTGACCATCCAGGTCGACATGCACGACCGACTGGCCATGACGCTTCAGGATGACCTGACTGCCAGGATCGTCAAGGACCGTGCAAACGGCGTTCTGATCGACATCTCGGCGCTTGATATTGTCGACTCGTTTATCGGCCGCATGATTAGCAACACGGCGGCGATGGCCAAGATTCTTGATGCGCGTACGGTGGTGGTCGGTATGCAGCCGGCTGTCGCCATCACGCTGGTGGAACTTGGATTGACACTGGAAGGCGTGAGTACCGCCTTGAACGTCGAGCAGGGAATCAAATTGTTGCAGCGCACCGCGGCATAAGCCGGTGCATCAACTGTTTGATGATCCCGTAACCGGAACACGCTCGTAAAGGCAGATGTGTTGAGTACAAATAACGCTGAAAAGCTGGTGCTTCCGCTGCGCACGGATGAAGATGTTGTCCGTTTGCGCCAGTCGGTACGCGAGGCGCTGATTTCAATCGGCTTCAGCCTGATCGACCAGACCAAAATGGTGACAGCCGCCAGTGAACTCGCGCGCAATACGCTGCGCTATGGCGGCGGCGGGGAGTCGCATATATTGAAAGTGACCAATGGCGGGCGGCGCGGACTGAGCTTGTCGTTCATTGATCATGGCCCTGGAATTCCGGATGTCGCGCTGGCGCTGAAGGACGGCTATACGACGGGCGGCGGTCTTGGACTCGGACTGAGTGGAGCAAAGCGCCTCTCCGATGAATTTGAAATAATTACCGCTCCCGGCGAGGGCACTACCGTAAGTATTACGAAATGGAAACCATTCTAAGCACTGCCGGTCGCCAGAAAATCTATGCGATCGATGAGGCAGCTGAAATCGCCGGAGTACGGCGAGGCAGTGCGGAACTCGCCAAACTGCAATCCTTTGACGAAATCGCCGCCGGCAAGGTGGCTATCGCCGTGACGGAAGCGGCGACCAATATCGTCAAGCACGCTACACGAGGCCAGATCATCCTGCGCCCGGTGGAGCAGGGCAATGCGTCGGGTATTGAAGTCATTGCGCTGGACGCCGGACGCGGCATGGCTAACGTTGCATTGCACATGAAGGATGGCGTATCGACCGCCGGCAGCTATGGAGTTGGACTTGGGGCCATGGTGCGTCTTGCGGACGAATTCGACATCTATTCGCATGAGGACAAGGGTACGGCAATCTACATGAAGTTCTGGAACGTCCCCGAGGCACCCGTTTCAGGCGCCTGGCAGACGGGCGTTGTCTGCCTGCCGCTTCCCAGCGAAGAAGTCTGTGGTGACGCCTGGGCTGTTTGCAGCAACCCGACGCTTGCCACGGTGATGGTTGCTGACGGGCTGGGCCATGGGCCCGACGCGGCGCGTGCATCGGAGGCGGCGATCAACCTCATTGGCAGCCATCCTGAGTTGTATCCGGAAGCCGCGATCTGGGAAAGCCATGCTTCGCTGCGCGCTACCCGAGGTGCCGCAGTGGCGGTAGCGAGGCTGGATACGCTGTCGGAAGAATTGCACTTTTCCGGCGTCGGCAACATCGCGGCGGTGATCTTCCAAGGCGGAGGCAAGCGGCAACTGATGTCTCACAATGGGATCGTCGGCAGCAATATGCGCAAAGTGCAGGAGTTTGTCTTGCCGTGGACTTCCGGCACGATGCTGATCATGCATTCGGACGGATTGGGGACACGCTGGAGTCTCGATCATTATCCTGGCCTGGAAGCAGCACATCCGTCCTTGATCGCCGCCGTCCTATACCGTGATTTTTGCCGCCAAAGGGATGACGTGACAGTGCTTGTCATCCGTGAACAGTAAACAGGTAATGGACTGATATGAGCATGCGCATACTCACCATCGCGATCGAAACAGAACAAGACGTGGTCGCTGCGCGCCAGCGTGCCCGGCAGGTTGCGGCAGCCTGCGGCTTCTCGGCACAGGACCAGGTGCGGATTGCCACCGCCGTCTCGGAACTTGCCCGTAACGTATACAACTATGCGTCGCGTGGCCGGGTGGAATTCTCCATCGAAGGCAAGACTTCGCCACAAGTGCTCGTCGTCCGGATCGAAGACAGGGGCCCCGGCATCAGCAACCTGGACGAGGTTTTGTCAGGCAAATACCATTCGCCGACAGGCATGGGTGTCGGCATTATGGGCGCACGCCGCCTCATGGATCAGTTCGACATCGTCACTGGCAAGGGAACTGGCACCACCATCACCGTCAAAAAGTTGCTGTCGGCAGCGGCGCCCACCCTGACCCCGCAGTCCGTTGGCGCCATCGGCGCGGAACTGGCATCGGCACAGCCGGTGGCAACGCTGGGTGAAGTGCAGCAGCAAAATCGCGAACTCCTGATTACGCTGGAAGAGCTGAAGGCCAGACAGGAAGAACTGGTCCAGCTTACCCGTGAGCTGGAAGATACCAACCGCGGCGTGGTGGCGCTGTATGCCGAACTCGACGAAAAGGCAGATCACCTGCGTCGTGCTGATGAGATGAAGTCACGCTTCCTTTCCAATATGAGTCATGAGTTCAGGACACCGCTGAGTTCGATTCGCGGCCTATCCAAGCTCCTGCTTGACCGTGTCGATGGCGACCTGTCGGAAGAGCAGGAGAAGCAGGTCAACTTTATCCTCAAGGGCGCCGAGTCGCTGTCGGAACTCGTCAACGACTTGCTTGACCTCGCCAAGATCGAGGCCGGCAAAACGGATGTTCGGCCTACCAAGTTCGATGTTGCCGAACTGTTCAGCGCGCTGCGCGGCATGCTTCGTCCTCTGCTGGTCACCGAGTCGGTCCAGTTGATTTTTGAGGCACCCAACTTCCAATCCACGATGTACACGGACGAGGCAAAGGTTTCGCAAATTCTGCGCAACTTTATTTCCAACGCACTGAAATTCACCGATTCGGGTGAAGTCAGAGTGTCCGCAAATCATTTGCCTGAAGAGAGGGCGATCCGGTTTTCGGTTGCCGATACCGGCTTGGGTATTGCACCGGAGCACCAGCAGATCATCTTCGAGGAGTTCGGACAGGTCGAGAACCGGTTGCAACATAAAATCAAGGGCACCGGCCTGGGTTTGCCGCTTTGTCGCAAGCTTGCCGATTTGTTGGGCGGGCGCGTTGAACTTTCCAGTACACTTGATAAAGGTTCTACCTTCTCTGCAGTAATTCCGGTTACTCTTCCTAGTGAAGATACTGAACGCGAAGCGGAAATTCTAGTCGGCTCGGAGAGTGGAATCGCTGACGAGCGCCTGCCGGTACTCGTTATCGAAGACCAGCAGCCGGTCAGGATCATGTATGAGAAATTCCTGCGCGGTACGGCTTTCAGGGCGATTCCGGCACGTAGCTTGTGGGAGGCTGACGAAATCTGGGCGTCGGTTTCTCCGGTAGCCATCATTCTGGATATCAATCTGAATGGCGAGGATACCTGGCGGTGGCTGATGGATACGAAGAATGATGGCATGCGCGGTCGCACGCCGATCATTGTGGCGACAGAAGTTGACGATCCCGCGAAGGCTTTTGCGCTGGGAGCGGATGCTTTCTTCGTCAAGCCGGTGGTAGGCGACGAATTGGTTGCGCAGCTTACGCGCTTGGTGCCGGAGAAGACGGGTAGCAGGAACGTAGCGGGTTCGTCGGAGGGCGACGCATTGAACCACACTGCACGCGGTCCGCGTGCGCATTAAGAGCAAGATCATGTTTTCCGAAGACGACCACCTGATATTGAATGTTGACGATACGGACGCGGCGCGCTATGCGAAGTCGCGCATCCTGTCGCGCGCAGGATTCAAGGTGATCGAAGCACCGACCGGTGGGGAAGCGCTGCGCAGGGCAAAGAGCGATAAACCTGCGCTGGTACTGCTGGATGTGAAACTGCCGGATATCAATGGTTTCGAAGTCTGCCGTCGCCTCAAGGAAGATGAAGAGACCCGCCACATTCTGGTGCTGCAAACATCGGCTTCCTACATTGGCACCGGTGACAAAATCAGGGCCCTGGATGGCGGCGCCGATAACTACCTGTTCGAACCTATCGAACCGGAAGAACTCGTCGCCAATGTCCGGGCCTTGTTGCGTCTTGGACGGGTAGAGCGTGAATTGCGCGACGTCGATCGGCGCAAGGATGAGTTCCTTGCCGTGCTTGCGCACGAATTGCGCAATCCGCTCGGACCGATTCGTAATGCAGTCGAACTCCTACAACAGTCCGGACCGCATGAGTCTGACAAGCATAAGAGTGCGCATCAGACCATACTGCGCCAGACCGAACATATGGTCAGGCTGGTCGATGATTTGCTGGACGTGGCGCGGATATCGCAAGGTAAACTCGCATTGCAGAAGCAACCTGTCGAGCTCAGAACGGTCATCGACTCCGCGATTGAAACAGCGCGCCCCATGATTGAAAGCCGCCACCATACGCTGGCGACATCGCTGCCTGCCGACGAAATCTGGGTCGATGGGGATAGCGTACGTCTTTCGCAGACCATCTGCAATCTGTTAAACAATGCGGCCAAGTTTACGCGCCCGCATGGGGAAATTGCCCTTAGTACCGAGCTGCATGACGGCCAGGTGCATATCCGGGTGAAGGATAATGGCATTGGCATTCCCCCGGAAAGCCTTGACTCGATTTTCTCGCTATTTACGCAAGCCGGCCATGCCGCCGACCGGGTGCAGGACGGCCTGGGTATCGGACTCTCGCTGTCCAAGACATTGGTTGAGCTGCATAGCGGCTCGATTCGTGCGCTGAGCAGCGGCGTGGGTCTGGGGAGCGAGTTTGAAATCACGCTGCCAGTATTGGCGCCCAACCCGCAAAAAACGCCGAGCCAGAACAGCAGCAACCTGGCGCCCGCGGGCAAATACCGTATTTTGGTAGTGGATGACAACCGCGAAGCCGCTGATATTATTTCCGAACTGCTGAGGATGGACGGGCATGAAGTCGCGTCAGCGCACAATGGTGCCGACGCCCTGATCGCGGTGCGGCGTCACCAGCCTGACATTGTCATCCTTGATATCGGCTTGCCGGACATGGATGGTACGACGGTCGCTGGCAAGATCCGCACCATTTCCGGAATGAAGGATGCTTCCCTTATCGCTCTCACCGGTTATGGAAATTCTTCGGACATCGAGCGCACCAGGGCGGCAGGCTTCAATGATCATCTTGTCAAGCCGGCGAAGTTTGCCAATCTGCGAGAGTCGATCCATCGGTTACGCGAAGGTGCGGTCGCCAAGCGATAAGGTGATAGCGTGCGGAGCCGCTTGAGGACATCTTCGGATAATGCTGAGCAATGAGCCATGACCACCGCGATCCTGACCCACAGATTTGCTTGCCGTGACGATCTCGGTTTGCTGAATTCGCTGATCGATGCCGCCATCTCTGAATTGCAAAAACCCTTCCTGAGCGATAGCCAGATCGCATCGAGCCGGACCATTATGGGACTGGACACACAGCTGATTGATGACCATACCTACTTTATCGTGGAAGCAGATGGCCAGCTTGCCGGTTGCGGGGGATGGAGCAGGCGCGCCACGCTGTATGGCGGGGACCAGTCCCCGGGGCGTAGCGGGACGCTGCTCGATCCGACAAGGGATGCCGCGCGGGTTCGGGCCATGTATACGCATCCCGATCATGTGCGCAAGGGAGTCGGTCGACTGATCCTTGCCCTCTGCGAAGAAGCGGCACGCACGGAAGGTTTTGGCAAGGCAGAACTGATGGCCACCATGGCCGGCGAGCCGCTTTACCGGGCGTGCGGGTATGTACCGATCGAAAAGCTAATGGACGATCGTGGCGGCGTTGCGGTTCCTCTGTTGCGGATGGGTAAGGACCTATGAAGTATGTGTGGTGTATATGGCGCATATCTATGCGGCCGCTCTGGCACGACGCGGACGGAACTTGCGTCGGCTTAGGACAATCGCATCAAATCTCTGCGTCACTCGACACGTGTGATGTCGCGTGATGTCTCATCCCTCAACGACTCCGAGGAAAAATGACAACCCAACAAGCCCAACAGACCATGCAGAAGGAACCTCTCCTGAAATGGATCGACGATCATTTTGAACAGCAGGTGGCATTCCTGCAGGCATTGGTTCGCATTCCCACCGACACGCCGCCAGGTAATAACGCCCCGTTCAGTGAAGCCGTCGCTGCGATGATCGAAACCCGAGGCTGGCCAGTTGAACGGCATCCAGTGCCGGTACAGCTAGTCCATGACTACGGCATGGAAAGTATTACCAATCTCATCGTGCGCCGGCGCTATGCCGACCAGGGACCGACTATTGCGTTGAATGCGCACGGGGACGTGGTACCCCCGGGTGACGGCTGGACCAGGCCACCCTACGGTGGTGTCGTAGAGAATGGTCGCTTGTACGGACGCGCGGCAGCGGTCTCCAAATCCGATTTTGCGACCTATGTGTTCGCCACGCAGGCAATCGAAGCGCTTGGCACACGGTTACAGGGCGGTATTGAACTGCACTTCACCGCCGATGAAGAGTTTGGCGGCTTGCTCGGCCCGGGCTGGCTGCTGGAAAACAAGCTCACGCGACCGGATTACGTGATCGGAGCCGGCTTCGGCTATAACGTTGTCACCGCACATAATGGCTGTTTGCAATTCGAGGTGACGGTACATGGCAAGGCGACACACGGATCGATTCCCGATACCGGACATGATGCCCTGCAAGCAGCGACCCGCGTACTGCAGGCGATTTACGCCAAGGTGCCGGAATTGCGTCAGGTGCGCTCAAAGGTGCAGGGCATTACGAGTCCAACCATGATCGTCGGCCGTATCGACGGTGGCACCAACACGAACGTCGTCCCTGGCAAGGTTGTGCTCAAAATGGACCGCCGCATGATCCCTGAAGAGGATCCGGTTACGGTCGAGGCCGACGTGCGAAACATGATCGAGCAATCCGTTGCAGGAATGACAGGTATCCGGGTCGAGATCCGCAAGCTTCTCCAGGCAGGGGCGCTGCGCCCACTGCCAGGCCACGAAAAACTGGTTGAAAGCCTGCAAAAGAATGCGGTGACCGTATTTGGAGAACCGATTACGACCAATGGCTCTGCCTTGTACACCGATGCCCGCCTGTATGCGGAGGCGGGAATACCCTGCGTGCTCTACGGCGCGGGACCACGTACCGTTCTGGAATCCAATGCCAAACAGGCGGATGAATTCATCGAGCTGGAAGACCTGCGACGGGCAACGAAGGTCGTTGCGCTGACCTTGCTTGATCTGTTGGCAAGCGGCAATTAACCGTCACCTCGTCGTCACGTGTCCTTCAGTTTGCTCGACCGTTCAAGCAGGAGTTCGCGCTCCTGCAGATTGCCCGCGAGACTCGCGGCGCGCTCAAATTCCTGTCGTGCTTCGTCCTTGCGGCCAAGCTTTTCAAGCAGGTCGCCGCGCACGCTGGGCAGCCATTGATATCCTTGCAAACACTTGTCCTTGCATAAGCGATCCACGATCTCCAGCGCGGCTGCCGGCCCAGCCGCCATGCTGACGGCGACGGCGCGATTGAGCTCGACCACCGGAGAGGGCGAGACGATGGCAAGCATGCCGTAGATCTCGGCAATGCGATGCCAGTCCGTTTCCGCAGCGGTATGCGCTCGCGCATGGCAGGTCGCGATTGCCGCCTGCAAAACATAGGGACCGGCCGGACCTCCCAGGTTTTCCGCACGTTGCAACGCCGTCAGGCCACGACGTATCAGTAAATGATCCCAGCGTGAGCGATCCTGATCGAGCAGCAACACCGGTCGCCCGCTGGTGCCGACTCTGGCCTTGGCGCGCGAAGCCTGCAGCTCCATCAGGGCAATCAGGCCGTGCACTTCCGGTTCCTGCGGCGCCAGTTCGGCCAGCATGCGGCCGAGGCGCAACGCTTCTTCAATCAGGGTCGGACGCATCCAGTCTTCGCCTGCGGTTGCGGTGTAACCTTCGTTAAAGATCAGGTAGACCACCTCAAGCACCGTGGCAAGACGCTCCGCGAGTGCATCGCCCTGGGGCAGGTCGAACGGCACGCGTGACTCGTTCAGTGTGCGCTTTGCACGCACGATGCGTTGTGCAATCGTCGGTTCCGCGACCAGAAAAGCTCGGGCAATCTCGTGCGTGGTCAGTCCACCCAGTAGCTTCAGGGTCAGCGCGACTCTCGCTTCGGATGACAGCACCGGATGGCAGGCGGTAAAGATCAGGCGCAGCAGATCGTCACCGATCTGGTCATTCCTCGCTGCGTCGAGCGCGTCGACAAAGTCAGGCACGATCAAAGCCTCCTGCGCTTCGAGGTCATGGCCCATCTGCTCCAGCTTTTCGCCCAGCAGCTTGTCACGGCGAAGCCGGTCGAGGGCACGGTTCTTCGCCGTCGCCATCAGCCAAGCGCCCGGATTGGCCGGCACACCATCGAGCGGCCAATGTTCAAGCGCCGACACAAGCGCATCCTGGGCCAGCTCTTCCGCCAGCCCGATGTCACGCACCATGCGTGCGATACCGGCCACGATCTTCGCGGATTCGATGCGCCAGACGGCCGAAATCGCATGATGAGTGGCCGAATGCATCAGCCTTGACCCGCAGCGGATGGGTCCATATACATCAGCTCCCAGACATGACCGTCAGGGTCCTCGAATCCATGGCTATACATGAAGCCGTAATCCTGTGGCGCGTTCGGCGTCTTGCCCCCGGCAGCGACTGCTTTCGCAACCAGTTCGTCGACCCGTTCGCGGCTTTCGCAAGACAGGCAGGTCAGGACTTCGGTGACTTTGCTTGCATCCGCGATCGGCTTCTTTGTAAAGGTCTGGAAGAAGCTTTCGACCAGCAGCATCACGTAGATGTCATCGGAAATGACCATGCAGGCGGCTTGCTCGTTCGTGAACTGGGCATTGAATGTATAGCCGAGAGATGCGAAGAATTCTTTGGTACGTTCCAGGTTCTTGACAGGAAGATTGACGAAGATTTGCTTGTTCATGATGCTCCTTTGAATAATGAGATTCAGTTTCCCGGTTCATTGCGGCGACTGGCAGGACGACGTTGTGCACCATCGGATTTTCCTGAGAAAGTCGCTTATCTGCCGAGGGTTGATGGATTGTGGACAGTGGCCTGCCTACTGCGCGGTGAGTGCGCCGACTCCAATGGAGCGCATCTGTTCGACGCTTTCACTCGGCGGAAAATCATCCAGTTCGAACATCTGGCGTACCTCGATTTGCGCATCGGCGTCCTCGCCGTGCGGAGCGGGAAAACGGCGGGTCCATTCGAGCGCTTCATCGCGTGAACGTACCTGAATGATCGTGTAACCGGCAACCAGCTCCTTGGTTTCGGCGAAAGGTCCGTCGATGACAGTGCGCTTGCCGCCGGAATAATTGATGCGCCAACCCTTGGCGCTCGCCTGTAGTCCCGATCCATCGAGGAGCACGCCAGCCTTGGCCAGCTGCTCATGGTAATCGGCCATGGCGGCAATCAGTTTTTCGTCAGGCATCACGCCGGCTTCCGACTGTTCGGACGCTTTTACAATAATCATGTATCGCATTTCGATCTCCTTGATGGTGGGTAGCAAACACAGGTAAGGGAAGCGGCGGGCCCCCATTTTTCCTGGTTTCTAACTCCACGACGATCGAGCCGACACGAAATCGACAAAGCCGGCGAAATTTTTTTACTTTTTCTGTTTAACTTGTAACAAGCGAATCAGACAACATAACAGGGCGCAAGACTGCGGACTTCGACCGTACACCATTCGGCGGCCGGGCATTCAGCGGCAAGTGCCAGCGCCTCCTCCCGCGTCTGGCAATTCACCATGAAAAAGCCTCCTACCATTTCCTTTGCTTCGGCAAACGGTCCATCGACGACTTTGGACTTCCCGCCCTCCACCCGAACACGGGAGGCATGGTTGTGGGAGGCAAGCGACTCGGCGGAAAGCAGCAATCCCCGGGCTTGCAAGTCTGCGGCAAACGACATCATGCGATCGTAGACCGCGCGGCCTTCGGTTTCGGTGCGGGAGGCGCGTTGGTCGTTGGGTTCAATCATCAGAAGCATGTAAGCCATGGGTGGTTTCCTGTTTACTAGATATGGTGATGGAAACCGTATTTTATGCGCCAATGACCTGAATTCCGGAAGTCATTTATTGATTTGTCATCCGACTGACCAGCATGAGCGTGGTCCTGTTTGCTGATGGGCGGCGCCTCGCGGACGCAATGCCATTGCGTCGAGCACGCTTGCGCGCGCACCACGTGTGCGCAGTGCCGCTGATTACTTGTGGAATAAATTGGGAATGGAGATCTGGAACGATTGCCGCCAGCGGGCTGTTAGCGCCAGGGCAGGGATTCTGAGACGGCAGGGTGTGCCATCATCGGTTCGTGCCGGTACCGGCCGTTAGCGCACAATGCGCCCCGGTAGGAATCTGGGTATGGCCGGTACAGGAACCTCTACCGGCCATACAAAAACACGCTATCAGGCGGCGGCGTATTTGGCCAGTACAACGGCGAGAAACGACACGGCGACTGCGGCTGCAGTGGCACGAAACATAATGGCGGCGAGGTCACGAATAAGCATGGCGATGAACATAAAGAGTGGCGGTGCAGTTGGAACGATAGCACTCGGATTTCCACTCGTAAACATGGGCTGCAGGAGTGTGTGTCGGTCGCAACATATTCTTTGCGGCATGTCATTGTTCGTTGTTCTTTCGTCGCCGTTTGGGGCTTGGAGCGGACGAGAAAACGGATATACAAAAGAGCATTCGCAAAAGTTTTGCATGCGAGAACGGGCAGACCCGCCCTGTACCTAAGACGTTTGCCTGCGACTGAAAAGAATTTTTGACTGCGCGAATCCGTCTGGGCCGAAGCGGCCTCTTAGTTGGTGGGTATGTCGCCCGTTAACTGAAAGGACGCAGCAATGATGTATGTAAAAAACGTGCCGACCTGGGAGCGCATCGTACGCCTGTTAAGTGCAGTCGCCGCGATTGCTTATGGCTTGGTGGTCGCGACCGGGCCGCTGCAGTGGCTCGTGGTTGCAGGCGCAGCCTGCCTGGCAATGTCGAGTCTGCTAGGATTCTGTCCAGCATGCGCTATGGTCGGGCGCCGCCTGAACAAATAGGAAGATAAATGGCATTGGCAGAACAACACTATCCACTGCTGGCAGCAGCGCATGCGGGCGATCCATTCGCCCTTGAGCGCCTGCTGCGCCTGTGCCAGCCTGATGTCCGGCGTTATGCACAACGGCACTGCATGATCAGCGATGTGGACGACGCGGTTCAGGAAGCCTTGCTGACCCTGTCACGCCGGATCAGTTCACTGCGGGCACTTGCTGCTTTCTCTGGATGGTTGTTCAGGGTGGTCCAGCGCGAGTGTCGTCGTCTGGGGCGCAAAGCCTTGAACTTCGATCCTTATGATGAGGAAAAATTAGAAAACTGGCTGGCAGTGCATAACAATGAGAGCCTTCGACTTGAGCTGATCGCAGCGCTCGAGGCACTGCCAGAACACTATCGTGATGTCATTTTGCTACGTGATTTTGAAGCGTTGAGCATTGGAGAAATGGCAGAACGCCTTGGATTGACAGCGGCCGCCGTAAAAAGCCGACTGCACCGTGCGCGACAACTCACGCGCGAATATCTTCTCGACTAAATGTCCGGCCCAAATGGGTGTGATAAGGGTGTGAGATGCCTATTTAAAGGGCATTTTTTAATTCGACTTCGTGGAACGAATTCGACAGATAATGTCTATGGAGGGTAAGGAAGCCACTTCGCTAAAGGGCGAAATGAAGCGTGACATGACAGGCCACCGGGCCGGAATGCACATGAACAAGCACGCATTTGCGCGCGCATGACGGTATATCCTGCTGGTATCAGGCCCCTGAATATCTGCTATCACCATTCGGAAGCAGACTATGCCGCTCCATGGTTGTAGTATCTGGTTGTCTCCTCCAACTCTTCTTGAATTGGATTCGCCCGCAACCGAAAGGTCTGCGGGCTTTTTTCTGCGTAATTGGTTTCCTGCGTTTTTCTTGCGACGGACCGGGCGCGAAAATAAGCGACTTCGTGTGCATATGCTTTCAGGCTGATGCAACTTGTCGTCCGGTTGATCGCTCCAACGTACTTTTCTGACAGGGTAACAAGTGGCAAGCAACGGATGTGAAAAGGTGGATGTCTCCCGCGTCCTGATCCAGCGTACAAAAGGTCTTCATTCCAAGGCGCGTGTCTCGTCGATACAGGCCGCCGACATGGTCCTGAAGAACTGGGCCGATGATGGCATGCCGATCGCTGAAGATGATCAGTGCGATGTCCAGGTGATATTTGAAGACGGCTTTCGCTATCGCGGCAAGTTCGGCCTCAAGCGCACCGACAAGCGCATTTCACTGGCACGCCATATTCGGCGACAGCTGACCGCGCTTGCTGCGGCCAAACGCTGCAGCAATGCGTCGACAGCAGGTGAGGAGCCGGTCATCAGCCTGATCGGTACCGATATCGCCGACTCGGCGAGGATCGCGCTGGATCAATACGATATCTGAGCGCGGACGCCCGGGTTCTTGCAGTTAAGTTAGTAAATGCACAAGTGCATTTAGGATCATCGGGCAATCAGGCAGTTTGGCAAATTTGACATGTGCGACGTGCCTTCATCGGCATCTCGTTGGGTCGACTGCCCTTACTGTCCTGGATTCTTTTTACGGTGACGCATGGCATAAGCAATTGTCACGCATAACAGCACCGTCGCCGCAACAGCTGCCTGCGTCACGCCCGAAGTTTCGCCGAGAAACTGCAAGCCGTAGCCGGCACCGAATCCGATCAGCGCGAAAGCCAGCGCCCAAACTACGGCACTCAGCAGATTCAGCATCTGGAAAGGCAAAGTGGCGATACCGCTCATGCCAAAGGCGATCAGCCCGACCATACGCAATCCGTATAAAAAACGCAGCGTCGGGACCAACAGCATATGATGTCGCAGTATCAACTCGTCAATTCTGGATTTTCTCGATTGTAAGGACGGAAAACGTCCTAGCAACGATGCGCCATATTTTCGTCCCGCATAGAAATACGGTTGATCGCCTAAAAAGCTGGCGATCGCAGCAATAACGATAACCGCTGGCAATGTCAGGTGATTGTGATAAGCCGCCAACCCTGCTGCCATGACAATGGCCTCGCCTTCAAGAAAGCTGCCAAGTGCCAGTGCGAAGTAACCGTATTGTTGAATAAAGCCGATTAAACTCATAATTGTCGTCGCTTTCCAAGTTGGCTAGATAGAGCGCGCGCGACTCAGGAAGTTGCATTGTCCGCTTAAACGTAGGAATCATTCGGCTCATTCCGCGGATTTTCTTTCTTTGCAACTTTCCTGAAGTTATTTGCTTAGAGGGCCAGATGGCGGGCAAGTTGCGAAGCGCATAGTTCGACTGCCGCATTAGCCTCATCAATCACCCGGCCCATCGTAATAAAGCCATGAATCTGGCGTTCGAAGCAAATATGCGTTGCCCGATTGCCTGACTCGCTCAGGCGTTGCGAGTACATCAAGCCCTCATCACGCAACGGGTCGTACCCTGCTGTCAGTACAAGTGCCGGCGGCAGGTTAGTCAGGTCAGGATGCAATAACGGCGATGCGCGCCAGTCAAGGTCATGGGCCGCGTCGTCGATGTAATGATCATGGAAATACGTAATCGTATCGCTGGTCAGCAAGTAGCCCTGACCGTTGGTCGTGTGTGACGGAGCGCCGCGGCGCATGTCCGTGGCAGGATAAATCAGCAGCTGGAAGGCGATCCGGACATCGCCCGCGTCGCGCAAGGCAATCGCAACGACAGCGGCGAGATTTCCCCCCGCACTGTCGCCTCCTACGGCAAGCCGCGATGCATCTACGCCCAGCTTATCTGCTTCCTTGTGAATCCAGCGGGTTGCCGCAATGCTGTCGTCCACCGCTGCAGGAAAGCGATGCTCGGGGCCGAGCCGGTAGTCGACGGACACAACTGCGCACTTTGAAGCGTTCGCAAGCTGTCGGCACAAGGAATCATGCGTATCAAGGTCACCGATGACCCACCCTCCGCCATGGAAGTACACCAGCACCGGCAGCGAGCCTTTATTCATGTCGCCGCCAAGCGGTTTATAGAGGCGTAATGGAATTGCTCCATGTGGCCCTTCGGCCTGAAGGTGACGGACTTCCGCAACGTCGGCGGGGTCTGGTTGGGTGAAGCCGCGCCGTTCACGGTAAAAGGTACGTGCATCGGTGACGCTTAGCGTGTGCGTTGCTGGTACGCCGCGTTGTTCAATGAGATCGAGAAGCGCTTTTGCCTGTGGATGCAACATGTTGTCTCCTTAAATTGTCCGCGACTCTGTCGGCGCGTAGAGCTTGCAAGTATAGGACCCGATGGAAAATTCTGCCGGAAACGGGATATATGGTCTTGCGATCCGTCGTTTGCCCCTCGAAGGCATTTGTTTAAAGCCGAGAACAAGTGCTTGCCTGAACGTGCCGCGATGGCAATGTGACTTGCTGCCAGTATGGCGAAAAAAAGCCCACGGATAAGGTTATCGCGGGCTAAGCTTTTTCAAGCAATAGAGGAAACAGAGGAGACAGTCAGGATACTACGCCGCTTCCATTGTGAAAGCCTGACAAGCAGCTGACACTACGCTGACATTGAGGATATATCTTAAAAAGAACTGTCCCTTCAGCAACGGTATGCCGCTTTCGAGGAATATACCTTGGCATCAGCGGAATGCCATCCTCGGGTCAAAGTTGTTTCGCCGTTTGGCAAAGATCAAGAACGGCCAGGAGGATGTAACTAGAATAGTAATCACGATGCCGGCTTAGCTCATCTGGTAGAGCGGTTCAACTGTAATGAACAGGTAGGGGGTTCGAGGCCTTCAGCTGGCACCAGCTATTCAGTAAAAAAGGGTTGCGACTTCCTTGTCGCAACCCTTTTTTATTTCTTGCCGTGCTCGGCGATAGGCAATCTGTCTGTCTTTGCGCAACGCTGGGCCGGGCCATCCGCCATACGGATAAGCCCGGCCATCCGCCATACGGATAAGCCCGGCCGTCACATCACTCCACAAAGGCTTCTTCGCGCTTCCTGCGCAAGGAGGGTAGCAACACCACCGCCATTGCGATCGCCGAGATCACCAGCATGGTGGCACTGATGGGACGCTGCAGGAAGACCATCGGATCGCTACGTGACAGCAGCAAGGCGCGACGCAGATATTCTTCCATCATCGGCCCGATGATAAAGCCCAGCAGCATCGGTGCCGGCTCTGCACCGAGCTTGGCGCAGATGTAGCCGAACAATCCGAAGCCCGCCATCATGAAGACATCGAACTCCGTGTTGGACAGGCTGAATACGCCGATCGTACAGAACACCAGGATACCCGGATACAGGAAGTGGTAAGGCACCATGATCATGCGTACCCATAGCCCGATCATCGGCAGGTTCAGCACGACCAGGAAGAAGTTACCGATCCACATCGAGGCGATGATGCCCCAGAAGAGCGCCGGCTGTTCGGTCATCACCGCCGGTCCCGGCTGGATACCCTGGATGATCATCGCGCCGATCATCAATGCCATCACCGGGTTCGATGGAATCCCCAAGGTCAGCATGGGGATAAAGGAAGTTTGCGCGCCGGCGTTGTTGGCAGCTTCTGGTGCGGCCACGCCTTCAATGGCACCTTTGCCGAACTGGGCAGAATTCTTCGATACCTTTTTCTCGACCGAGTAAGCTGAAAAAGATGCCAGCATTGCGCCGCCGCCTGGCAGAATGCCCAGCGCGGAGCCGAGGACGGTGCCGCGCAGGACTGGGGCAACGATGCGCTTGAAATCATCCTTGTTCGGCATCAGATTGCCGACTTTCATCGACAGCATCGAGCGTGTTTCTTCATTGTCCAGATTGGAGATGATTTCCCCAAGGCCGAACATACCCATGGCAACGACGACGAAGTTAATACCGTCAGCAAGTTGCGGCATATCGAAGGTATAGCGCGGCGTGCCTGAATTGACGTCGGTACCGATCAGACCCAGCAGGAGGCCGAGAATGATCATGCCAATTGCGCGCAGCAGCGAGCCGTGCGCCAGCACTACCGAGGCCACCAGACCCAGTACCATCAGCGAGAAGTATTCGGCAGGGCCAAACTTCAATGCCAGTTCCGCCAGCGGCGGCGCAAACATGGCCAGTAGAAAGGTGGCGACCGTCCCGGCGAAGAAGGAACCGAGAGCAGCCGTCGCCAATGCCTTGCCGGCGTGCCCCTGACGTGCCATCTGGTAACCGTCGATCGCCGTGACTACCGACGAGGATTCTCCCGGCAGGTTGACCAGAATCGCGGTGGTGGAACCGCCGTATTGCGCGCCGTAATAAATGCCCGACAACATGATCAAGGAAGCGATCGGGGGCAGCGAGAAGGTGGCAGGCAATAACATCGCGATGGTTGCCACCGGGCCAAGTCCAGGCAGCACACCGATGGCCGTACCGAGAAACACGCCGATCAGGCAATACAGCAGGTTGTTGAGCGACAGCGCGGTATCGAAACCGAGTGCGAGATGACTGAGGATTTCCATGGCAGCTCCTTAGTATCCAAACCAGGCGCCGAGGATCGGCATCGGCAAGCCAAGGCCAACCACAAAGACCAGCGCGCTGAACACCGCAAGGCCGATTGCCACAGCGAGAAACGGCAGTAAACGGAATTTCCGGCTTGCGAAGCCGCTCAGCATCACCAGGACGATGACAGCGATTACCAGCCCTGCACCGCGGACCAGCAGGCCGAACAGCACGACGGCCAATAGAATTATGAGGAGATTCTTGATCGCGATGCGTTCAATCGGGTCACCGGAGCGGAACATCGACCGGACAACCGAAATGGCGCCAATCACTGCAAGCAATCCGCCGAGAATGGTAGGGAAATAAGCGGGGCCCATTCGACCCGCGGTTCCCATTGCATATTCACGGCCGATCAGCGCTGCGGCAAGGCCGAAGGCAAGAAAAATGACGCCCGACCAGAAATCCTGGGGGTTCCTTATAAAGTTAGGCACACCGGTCTCCAATGTTGTTGATCCTGCCTTCGTTGAGGCGGATATGTTTTAGGATTGCATCGCACAGTTGCACACGATCGTATTAAACCGTTTTAACGAACATGCAAAACCTATCGATTTCCAAACGCCTTTACCTCTCTGTATCTCAATGGGGTTCAGCTTTTGGCACACTACCCGGCGATGCGCTCCTGGGAGCCGCGACTATAAATACCGGGGCTGTCAGCAACCTGAAGAATTCCTGACAATAAGCTGACATCCGGGCAGGCTTCATCACAGAAAATATTTCCTCAAAAGCCCGTTGTGCCTGATTTTCCAATACCATTAGACGCAAGAGAAAACATCATCCAATCCAGAACGCGCTTTGACCGCGCGACGGCAGTACGACGGATGTAACCCAACGTTAACAACAATGCATGTTTTACTGGTAGAAGACGACGCGGTGCTCGCCGACGGCATCTCCCGTATCCTCAAAGGCTACGGGATGGTGGTCGATGTGACGTCGAATGGTTCGGAGGCAGATGCACTACTCAAACGCAGTGAAGTGGCGGTCGTTGTGCTCGACATTGGGCTCCCGGGCATTGATGGTTTTGAAGTTGTCCGCCGCCTCCGGGCGCGGGGTAGCAACGTTCCGGTGCTACTGCTTACCGCGCGCGACGCCATCGAGGATCGGGTAAGGGGGCTTGAACTCGGCGCCGACGATTACCTGGTGAAGCCTTTTGCCGCACCAGAACTGGCCGCACGCATTCGCGCCCTGGTCCGACGCAGCAGTCCACGCCCATCCGAACTGCAATTGATGGGACTGACGCTCGACATGCATGCGAAACGCGCGAGGGTGAACGACAAGGTGATCGAATTGTCGGCGCGTGAGTGGGCAGTGCTTGAATACCTGCTACAGCAGGCAACCCGAGTTGTCTCCAAGGAACAGATTCTGGATGCCATTCTTCCATGGGGTGAAGAACTTACCTTGAATGCGGTCGAGGTATATGTCTCGCGCATCCGTATCAAGATTGCAGGAGCAGGAATCGTTATCCGGACCATACGCGGCTTTGGCTACATGCTCGAAGCGAGCAAGGAATGACTGCCAGCATTCGCGCGGACCTTCTGAAATGGTTGATCGCTCCACTTGTCGTCATCAACCTGGTCGGTGCCTTGCTGATCTATATGCTCGCGTGGTCGCCGGCGCAAGATGCGCTTGATCAGAATCTGGTAGATGCGGTGCATGACCTGCGTGCGCACATCAAGCTTGTCGACGGCAAGATTACGTTGGATCTTTCCGATCAGGCGGAACGCATGTTGCGTGTCAATCAGGCCGATTCGGTGTTTTACGCAGTGCGGGACGTTCGCGGCGTTACCTTGGCCGGAGACACCGATTTCCCGTCGTTTCTTTTCTTCGCTGGTAAAAATAATGAACCGATTGCGTACATGTCCAACTTGCGGAAGCTGCATGTTCGTGTCGTTGCAATGAAAATTGTGATGGCGGGCCAGCCTCTATGGATCGGCGTTGCGGAAACCCTCACGGCGCGGCGACAGATCCAGTCACGTATCCTGTTGGCCTTAATTGGACTGGAAGCTATATTGTTCATCGCATCACTGGCGATCGTATGGTTTGCCGTCACTGAAAGTCTCTTCCCTCTACAAAAAATCCGTACTCGTCTCGACACGCGCCATGTCAATGACCTGACACCGACCGAAGAACACGACATGCCGGCTGAGTTACGTCCATTGGTGCGCGCGATCAATGGTCTGCTGGCGCGCGCGCAGGACGACAGTCGCGCCCGGCAGGCCTTCCTTGCCGACATTGCACATCAGTTGCGTACCCCGCTCGCAGGCTTCAAGACCCAGCTTGAACTGCTGCGCACGAGCCATGGGTTAAACCGGGAAGCAGAACAATCGGCTCAACTCATGACGGACTCGATCGACAGAATGATCCGGCAAACCAATCAATTGTTATCGCTGGCCCGCGCCGAGCCGGGGCAGGTCGAGAACAAGCGTTTCGAGATTGTCGAACTCGACAAATTGATGGCGGAGTCGATTCAACATTTTGTGCAGGAAGCAGACAAGAAAAATATTGATATCGGTTTCGAATTGCAGCCTGCCAAAATCATGGGAGATCGCTTTTTGTTGCGCGATCTGGTTGATAACCTTGTCGACAACGCCGTGCGCTATTGTGACGCCAACGGCAGAATCACGGTGAAGTGTTTTCAGGAGGTCGACATCGTGACAATCTTGGTTGAAGATTCCGGTCCCGGCGTACCAGTGGCGGATCGGGAAAAGATATTCAAGCGCTTCATACGTCTGGACGATAAAACCAGCGGTACAGGACTGGGGCTTGCGATCGTACATGACATTGCGAAAATCCACGATGCCCGTATCGGGATTGAAGATGGACCGGAGGAAAAGGGTACGCGCTTTTCTGTGCACTTCAAGGCGGCGTGATAATTTGATGATCCAAGCTTGCTGAGAGCAATGTACGGGAAAAGCCGCCCGACTTTATGCCGGGCGGCCAGTCCCTGTTTTGCTTGCGGTGGACTTAAGTGCCAGTTGTTGCAGTGTCGGTTGCAGCGGCGCCAGTCGCTGCATCATCCGTTGCAGCGGCATCCGCAGCCGCCCCTGTACCGGAGGCGGCAGTATCGGTATCAGCACTTCCGGTCGCGCCCGCATCAGCCCCAGGTGTAGTGCCCGCATCAGCCCCAGGTGTGGTGCCTGCATCAGCTCCAGGTGTGGCACCTGTATCAGTTTCTGTCGTGCCGGGACCAGTAGTGTCGGTAACATCGGGCGTACCAGTGGAGTCCGGGTCGGTTGTGCTAACTCCAACGCTTGCGCTGATGGTTTGCGATTCCGTAAGGTGTCCCTGCAGGATTGGCAGAGTCGCCTGTGCAAACTGCTTCTGCTCGGGGTCGGTCTCATTCTGCGCACGATTTGTGAACAGGTTGACAGCAGCCGTGTGGGTATCGACATTCGTGGTCATGTAGGCACGATCGAACTCTTCGCCGCTCAGGGGCCAGAGAGTACGGAATGCCAGAATTGCTTCTGCGGGAAGGATTTCTGGCAGCCGGATGTTTTCTTGCGCGGCCAGCGTGGCTACCTGTGCGTTGGCATTGGTATGATCAGCAATCATTTTCTGTGCAAATGAAAGAACCGCCGCGTTAGTTGCCCTAGGAGTGGTTGCTGGATTTTGGGCTTGCCCCTGAGGGGATCCGGTGCCTGTACCAGTGCCTGCACCTGTGCCAGTAGTGGGTGTTCCAGTACCGGGTGCTGTTGTGCCTGTGGTACCGGTCTGTGCAGGCGGCTGCGACGATGTCGCGAGTTTTGCCAGCAGGATTTCAGTGACGTTACTTTGATAGGCCGATACCAGGAACGACGCGCTTAGCGTTTGGTAGAGTTGCTGTGCACGGTCGAAGTGCGTTGTTAGTCGAGGCAAGGACTCTGTTGCCAATGCACGTACTTCAGCATCGGCCCCCGATTGAGACTGGACGGTCGTTGCATTCACATTGGCAAGGTGGACGATGACGTTGTGGCTCATGTACGCCTTGTCGAAGTCGTTGCCGGTCAGCTGCGCAAGGCTGTTCTGCACTATCTGATGTTCGGCCGGCAAGGCGGCTGCGGCATTGTCCGTCGGCAGAGTGATGCCTTTTGCAGTCGCCAAGGTTTTAATCGTATTGTTCAGCGCGGTATGTTCGGTCACCATCATCGTTGCAAACGCCTTCACTTCGGCATTGCTGACCTTTTGCGCAGCGAGTTGGCCCAGCGCGATTTCTGCAAGTCCATCTTCATACGCGGCGAGGATATAGGCAGCGGGATCGATTGAGCCAGTGATTTCCTTAGCCAGCAGCAAATGGGTATTGAGAGCAGGTAACGCGTTCATGGCAAAGGTTTGCGTCTGCGAAGCGATGGTCGGAGTCGGAGTGGCAGTACCCGTCCCCGTTGCCGCACCGGTCGTGTTGCCAGTTGCAGCGCCGGCCCCGGCCGTCGGTGTAGCTGTCAGGCCGCTCGGTGTCGTCGTTCCAGTGCCGGTGGTCGTCCCTGTTCCGGTTGTACCGGTAGCTGTACCAGCTGCATCCGTTGTGGTACCTGCACCGGTCGTGCCTGTAGTGCCGGTTGTTCCGGTAGCACCTGTCCCACTAATCGTGAGAGTCGAATTCAGGTTTGCCTGCTGCCTGAACAGCGACAGATCCTGACGATGGGCACCAAGATTATGTTGCATATATAGCCGGTCAAAATCGGTAGCTTGTGCCGAAGTAAGCGATGTCAGCAAAGCTGCATCCTCAGCGTTTGCGGCTGACGGCAAAGCAATGGCATTGACCTGTGCAAGCTGCGAGAGTGAGGCATTCATTTGTGTATGGTGGTCAATCAGCGTCTGCGCAAAGCGGCGTACGTCTGGATTCGTTGCGCGTTGTAATGCTAATTTCGCAAGCTGCAATTCGCTAACCCCCGATTGGTATACTTCAGAGAGGAAAGAACTGCTTGGATTTGCACTGGCATTCGTATCAGTTGTAGCGGCTGGTGTTGTAGCAGTCGGCGTTGCAGGTGCTGCAGATGCAGCAGGCGTGGTCCCTGTCGTGCTTGGCGGTGCCCCGGTCGTTGTCGTCGAATCCGTGGGGGTGGCGCCGGCGGCTGGAGTGTTAGTTTGCGCATTTGCGACCGTTGCATCATCGTTATTGTCTCCGCCACAAGCTGCAAGGAATGCGGTCAGCACGATAGGTATTACCTTTTTCATTACGAAATCTCCGAGATAGAATCAATCAGGAGGGTTTCGACGGTAAGTGAATGACACATGTTTCAACGAATTAGCTTTCATTCCCCTTCGCTTGGTCTATATCAAACATCTTTGCAATGAGCGAAATCTATCGACGATATCTGGAATCAAGTGACAAATGTGCTACGAGCCGTAGAGCTAAAACAGCAGCTGGAAATTGCTACCTTTATTAGATAACAAGTTATGTTGGTTTAATACAGCTGCACAACGCTGCGTTGAAAGATTTCATAAAGGAAGCCGAAGACGGTATGGCGCCCAGATTATGAATGCGGACGTGCTCTTGCCTTTAACGATATCGCCGCAGCCAACAGGAGCGCGCCGCAGGCCACCCATAACGCGGCATCAAACGTCTGCGTATGCCGGTACAGCGCGTCGGACAAGAGCGGGCCAATGATCTGCCCGATACCGTAGGCGGCAGTCATGACGGCAAAAATATTAAACGACACTACGGTCGCGAGATGTCGCGCAGCGGGCATGGCAATCGTCACGGTACCCATGAAGGTACCGCCAACGAGAAGCGCGCTTAGAAGAAAAGCCAGCGGCGATTTACTAACAATAGGCAGCATTACACCAACCGCCTGGACAATGAGATTAAAGACCAGGGCCCGACGTGTTCCAAAGCGCAATTGAAGCTGGTGCCAAAGAAAACACGATGGCGCTGCTCCCAGGCCGAAGGCGGCCCATATATGTATGGGATCATACATACCGATTGCGTTGCGGACGAACAGGGGGAGATAGGTTGCGGTAATGATGTACCCAAATCCCGCAAGGCCGTATATCGCAATTAATGACCATGGTCCTAGACTTTGCCCACGCGGCAAAGTCGAAGAACCAGATGCCATGGCAGATCTTTGCTGCGTTGTCAGAAAGCGCCACGCAAACGCGCACAGAATGCCGCTCCCTACTGTTAGGCCGAGCCAGAGCATGGAGCTGTGCAGCGTGAGGACATTGCCGATAGCGATCGTTTCAGCGGACATCATGATGCCGACCCCGACGCCCGCATACAGCAATGGTGCACCTTGGGTGTTACCTACGACCTGAAACAGCCATGCGGAAGCGCTTACCATGGCAAGCGCACTGATTATCCCTGCGATCAGTCGTATCGTAATGATGTATGCAGGACCACCATCATGCGCAAGTGCGGCGAGGCAGAGCACGGTGCCAGCGAGCGCTGCCTTGCACAGGAAGGCCGATTTGCCGGGGCCCGTTCTGCTTACCAGCAAGGCTCCGACCAGGTACCCCGCATAATTTGCCGATGCTGCCATCGAGCCCGTGGATACGCTAAGCAAGCCGTCTCGTACCATCAAGGGATACATGCCGGTATAGGCAAAGCGGCCAAAGCCCATGCCTACAGCAAGAATGACTGCGGCTGCCAGTGTCTCCCGCAGGACGACTGGATACTGTAGCGAAGGCATGGGTTGTTCCGGCGAATGCAAGGGATTCTCCTCAACGACCTAACGATGCAGCCAAGTTACGACGCCTGCAAAGTACGTAAAAACTCTTCAAACGCCGGTGTGCGAAATCCTGCGCGAGTGACCAGCAAGGTGTCGACCTGCATCAAGGGGACTACTTGCAATCGCAGTGGCTCGCTGCGCAGATCGAGCACCGACTGCGGTACGATGCCGACGCACGAGCCCGAGACGACACAGGCCAGAATCGCGTGATAGGAGTTAACTGGAAGCACCCTGAGTTTTTGATCGGGGGTTGCGGTGGAGCCGGCGAACCAGTCTTCCGCAATTTCGCGATAGGTACATCCTTGCCCGAACCCCGCAAGAGTCCGTACCTTTATCTTTTCAGGCGCGCTTACCGGCTCGTGGTGTGCCGGGAGCACAAGCATCAACTGTTCGGTATACATGCGTATCCAGTCGAGGCTCTCTTCCTTGACAGTATGGGCAAAGCTGCAGGACGGCAGGGCCGCCGGGTCCGCCACAAGCGCACAGTCAAGGCGGCGATCGCGAACCGCATCAATAAGGTCTTCCGAGGTGCCGGTTGTTATTGAGAGGCTTACTCCCGGCCAGCGCGAGTGGAAAGCTGCAAGAGGCTTCGGAAGCCGCGTCGCGGCGGTGCTCTCCATCGCACCTATCCTGAGAGTGCCTTGCGGCTGTCCGGGATGCAACGACTGCTTTGCCTCATCTGCAAGTGAAAGCAGTTTTTCCGCATAACCAAGAAAACGCTCCCCTTCGGGAGTCAGCAGCATACGCTTGCCCTCGCGCAGGAAAAGTACTGCCCCTAACTCCTCCTCAAGCTGCTTGATGCGCGTCGTTACGTTCGACTGCACACGGTCGAGAAGCTGCGCGGCGCGCGTGACGCTTTTCTCCTGCGCAACGGCACGAAATATTTCGAGGACAGCGAGATCCATCGGGTTTTTAATCTTAAAAAGAGAATGATATGGTTGAAATCATCTTCTTTTGGAATAGAATAGTCAAGCGGGCAGTAAAGAAATTGACTTTAAATTCAGCAAACTCGGAAACCAGAAAGGTGAAGTATGACAAGCGCACTCTTTTCCCAGCTTGGGATTCGTATACCCATCATTCAGGCGCCAATGGCGGGCGTCTCGACCGTCAAACTTGCCGCAGCGGTTTGCGAAGCCGGTGCGCTTGGTTCGGTGCCGCTTGGCACCAACACGGCCGAACAGGCGATGGCCCAGATTGCCGAGATGCGCGAACTGACCGACAAGCCTTTCAACGTGAATGTTTTTTGCCACCGTCCGGCACAATCCGACGCGGAACGCGAGGCACGATGGATCGCGCATTTGAGGCCGCACTTTGACCAGCTGGGAGTTGCTCCACCGGAACGCCTCAAGGAAATTTACAAGAGTTTTGTCGAGGACGAGGCGATGCTGGAGGTTTTCTTGACACAGCGTCCGGCCATTGTGAGCTTTCATTTCGGCCTTCCGCCGCAGCGCTATATCGATGCACTCAAGGCCGCAGGCATTATTCTGATGGCGAGCGCCACAACGCCGGCGGAGGCGAGACTGATTGAGCAGGCCGGCATTGATGTCATCGTGGCGCAGGGGGTAGAAGCCGGCGGGCATCGAGGAGTTTTCGATCCTGAGCAAGGCGATGCTGGTATCGGCACCTTTGCACTGGTGCGCCTGTTGGCCAAATCTTCGACATTGCCGATCGTCGCGGCAGGCGGCATCATGGACGGTCAGGGCATCGCTGCCGCGATGGCCCTGGGGGCAAGTGCGGTACAACTGGGAACGGCCTTCGTGCTCTGTCCCGAATCGTCCGCCAATGCGGTTTATCGCAGCCTGTTCAAAAGCGAGCATGTTCATCGTACCGAACTGACGGATGCCATTTCAGGCAGATCGGCGCGAGGTTTCATGAACCGCTTTATCACCGACATCGGCGCAGACGGCCATCCGCCAATTCCCGATTATCCGATTGCTTATGATGTCGCCAAGGCTTTGACTGCTGCTGCAGCGCAAAAAGGAGTGCAGGGCTTTGCAGTGACGTGGGCCGGGCAGGGCGCGGCGCTGGCACGGGAGTTACCTGCGGCGGACCTGGTTAAGGTGCTTGCGGAAGAGCTTGCCGCGGCGCGGTGATACTGATTCATTGAACGAGGCGGCTCGTCATCGGCGGGCCGCCGAAGTGCGCAGAACCCATCGTTTAATTCTTCGGTGCGCTTCATGATGCGCAAGACGGCAGACGACGCTACGCCGGCTTTCCTTTCTCTTATTCAATACCTTCCGTCATTCTCAAAACTTGGCGCAAAAATCGGTCGCAAATAATCCTTGAAGTTAAAATAGTTTAGGTTTAAAGTAATTTCGCAATGACGCGGCGACACAATCGCTTGCGTTTTCCTGGCCGGTGACCAAAGGAGCGGATATGAATGAGACTGCGCATGTGGACAACTTTGCCAAAGACAATCTCCCTCCGCGTGAACAGTGGCCGAAGCTGGTTTTTGAATTGCCTGAATTGCAGTACCCGCCGAGGTTGAATTGCGCTGTCGAATTGCTCGACAAGATGGTGGCGAATGGCTTTGCCGATAAGCCCGCAGTACGTAACCGCAATATTGACTGGACCTACCGCGAACTACTTGAAAACGCGAACCGCATTGCCGCCGTATTACAGGATGACATGAAGCTGGTTCCCGGTAATCGCGTGCTGTTGCGCGGGGCAAACCATCCCATGCTGGCGGCAGCGATACTCGGCGTCTGGAAGGCTGGTTGCATCGCCGTACCCACCATGCCTCTGCTGCGCGCGAAGGAACTGTCTGTCATCCTCGACAAGGCGCAAGTTGGCGCCGCGTTATGCGCATCCGAGCTCAAGGAAGAAATGGAGCTTGCGAGAGAGCAGTCGCCTGTGCTGCGTCAGGTCATGTACTACGGCGGCACGCAGGGTGCGCTGGAGCAGGCGATGGGATCCAAGTCCGGCGTTTTCCGGTCCGTTGACACTTCCGCCGAAGATGTTTGCCTGATCGGGTTTACGTCGGGTACCACAGGCAAGCCAAAGGGTACGATGCATTTTCATCGGGACATCCTCGCAGTCTGCGATTGCTTTCCGCGTTCTACGTTGCAATCAAGCGCAGACGATGTCTTTATCGGCACGCCACCACTGGCGTTCACGTTCGGTCTCGGCGGTCTTCTGTTATTTCCGCTGCGTATCGGTGCGTCAACCATCATGCTGGAGAAGCTGACCCCGGAAACTTTGATGCAGGCGATCCAGGAATTCAGGCCGACAGTATGCTTTACCGCGCCCACCTTTTATCGGCAGATGGCGCCGCTCGCGTCGAAGTACGATATTTGCAGCCTGAAGAAAACCGTATCCGCCGGCGAAGCCTTGCCCACGGCCACGCGGGATGCCTGGAAACGCGCAACGGGAATCTCCATGATAGACGGCATCGGCGCGACGGAAATGCTGCATATCTTTATTTCCGCCGCCGGCGATGCCGTCCGGCCAGGTGCGACCGGCAAGCCCATTCCCGGATATCGTGCGTGTATTCTGGATGACAACAACCATCCCGTTGGCCCAGGTGTCGTTGGCCGACTGGCCGTCATGGGGCCGACCGGTTGCCGTTATCTTGCGGACCCGCGGCAGGCCGATTATGTGCATGACGGCTGGAACCTGACCGGGGATGCATTCGAGATGGATGCCGATGGTTATTTCTGGTACCGCGCCCGTACCGATGACATGATCATCTCCGCCGGCTATAACATTGCCGGTCCGGAAGTCGAGGACGCCTTGCTTAAACATGAAGCCGTTGCGGAATGCGCGGTGATCGGCGTGCCGGACGACGAACGCGGACAGATCGTCAAGGCGTTTGTCGTGCTGAAGCCGGGTATCGCGCCGGACGATGCGACAACGACACAGCTACAGGCGTTCGTCAAGCAGAGTATCGCTCCTTACAAATATCCCCGCGCAATTGAATACCGCGATTCACTGCCGCGCACGGAAACCGGCAAGTTGCAGCGGTTTAAGTTACGTGAGCAAGCGGTGTAAGAGAGCAGCCAGATAAATTTGACGACGCAGCAAAAAAGTCAGAAAAAAGTCAGCAAGGAACGAGGCAAGCAATGAAGATAGTATGTATAGGCGGAGGCCCCGCCGGTTTGTATTTCGGCCTGCTGATGAAGAAGCGGAATCCCGCGCACGATATCACCATCATTGAACGCAACCGACCCTACGACACCTTTGGCTGGGGTGTCGTTTTTTCCGATCAGACGCTGGGTAACCTGAGCGTGGCCGATGAAGAAACGGCACGCACCATCCTGCAGTCCTTCAATCACTGGGACGACATCGATGTGCACATCAAGGGCAAGACCGTGACGTCGGGCGGTCATGGCTTTTGCGGCATCGGGCGCAAGCGGCTACTCAATATCTTGCAGGAACGCTGCGAACAGCTTGGCGTCAAGCTCGTATTCGAAACCGATGTCGTTGACGATCAGAAGATCGCGGCAGAATATGATGCCGACCTTGTTATTGCCAGTGACGGACTGAACAGTCGCATCCGGACCCGTTATGCGGACACCTACCAGCCCGACATTGACATGCGCAATTGCCGCTTTGTCTGGTTAGGCACCAAAAAGATGTTCGATGCCTTCACCTTTGCATTTGAAGAAACCGAACATGGTTGGTTCCAGGCGCATATTTATCAGTTTGACGGCGACACCTCGACTTTCATCATCGAGGCGCCGGAAGAAACCTGGCAAAAAGCCGGCATCGACAAGATGAGCCAGGAGGAAGGCATTGCGTATTGCGAAAAGCTATTCGCCCGCTATCTCGACGGCTATCCTTTGCTTAGCAACGCCAAGCATTTGCGTGGTGCGGCTATCTGGATCAAATTCCCGCGCGTGATCTGCAAGGCATGGGTGCACTGGAACCGGATCGGTGCAAAGAAAGTTCCCGTCGTACTGATGGGCGATGCCGCCCATACCGCACATTTTTCGATCGGATCAGGAACCAAGCTTGCCCTCGAAGATGCGATCGAGCTGGCGCGCTGCTTCGACACACACGGGAAGGATGGCATGGAGAAGGTGCTGGATGCGTACCAGGAGCTGCGTTCGGTTGAGGTGCTCAAGATTCAGAGTGCGGCGCGCAATTCCATGGAATGGTTTGAAAACGTGCAGCGCTATGCTTATCTGGAACCTGAACAACTTGCGTATTCCATGCTGACGCGCAGCCAGCGCATCTCCCACGAAAACCTGCGGCTGCGCGATCCGGACTATGTGCAGCGTTATGAGCAGTTGATTGCCGAGCGTTCGTTCGCGCAGGCAGGACTTCCCATGCCGTATAACGGTAAGCAAACGCCTCCTCCAATGCTGACGCCGTTCAGGCTGCGCGGGACCGTACTGAAGAACCGTATCGTTGTGTCACCCATGGCGCAATACTCCGCCGTGAACGGAACGGTCGGTGATTACCATCTCGTGCATCTCGGCAGCCGGGGGATGGGCGGTGCCGGCATGGTGTTTGCGGAAATGACTTGCGTATCCGCCGATGCGCGTATCACGCCGGGTTGTCCGGGCTTGTATGCGCCCGAGCATGTCACTGCATGGAAGCGTATCGTCGACTTTGTCCATACCAATACCGATGCAAAAATTGCAATCCAGTTAGGGCATGCCGGTCCCAAAGGTTCGACGCGCTGCGCATGGGATGGTATCGACCTGCCGCTTGAATCCGGTAACTGGCCATTGGTGGCTGCCTCCGAGATGCAATATCTGGATGGTGTTTCCCAGGTCGCCCGCGCGGCGACACGCGATGACATGGAACGCATCCAGGCTGATTTCGTCATGGCGGCCCGTGCCGCTGCGGAAGCGGGCTTCGACTGGCTGGAACTGCATTGCGCGCACGGCTACTTGTTGTCGAGTTTTATTTCACCACTGACCAATCGACGCGAGGACGCGTATGGAGGCTCGCTAGAAAACCGTTGTCGTTATCCATTGCAAGTATTTGCCGCCATCCGCGAAGTATGGCCGCAAGACAAGCCGATCAGTGTGCGCATTTCGGCGCATGACTGGGTCGAAGGCGGCATCACGCCAGACGATGCTGTGGAGATCGCGCGCTTGTTCAAGCAGGCCGGTACCGACATGATCGACTGTTCGTCCGGCCAGGTCAGTAAAAAGGAGCAGCCCGTGTATGGCCGGATGTTCCAGACGCCCTTTGCCGACCGGGTACGCAATGAAGCACGCATTCCCACTATTGCCGTTGGTGCGATCTACGAAGCCGACCATGCCAACAGTATCATCGCCGCTGGCCGTGCCGACTTGTGCGCGATTGCACGACCGCATCTGGCCAATCCAGCCTGGACCCTGAATGAAGCGGCAAAGATCGGCTATCACGACATGGCCTGGCCGAAACAGTACCGCCCGGCCAAGGTGCAGCTTGAGCGCAATATTGAACGTGACAGGCAGATGGCGGCTGCCAATAGCGGTCTCTCCCCGCAGCAGATCGCTGCTCGCCTCATGGAGGGATCATGAGCGAGATGAGACAGCCACTGGAAGGCCGGCATGCGCTGGTGACCGGCGGAGGCAGAGGCATCGGCGCGGCGATTGCGAAAGCGCTGCTTGAACAGGGCGCGAAGCTGACCTTGCTCGGCCGCAGTGAGGCGACACTTGCCGATACTGCTCGTTCGCTCGCTGCTTCAGGCGATGTGCATTACTTCATGGCGGATGTTTCAGATCCGGCATCAATTACGCAAGCCTTCAGCCGAGCGACCTTAAAGCATGGTGAAGTCAGTATCCTTGTCAACAATGCGGGTCAGGCAAGTTCCGCTCCCTTTTTGAAAACGGACAGTGAACTCTGGAACCAGATGCTGTCAGTCAACCTGAATGGGACCTTCCACTGCACGCAGGCCGCCTTGCCCGGCATGCTGCGTGCGGGTTGGGGCAGGGTAGTTAACCTCGCGAGCACGGCCGGACTGACCGGCTACGCGTATGTCTCCGCCTATTGCGCGGCAAAGCATGGCGTGATCGGTTTGACGCGCGCACTGGCGCTCGAACTTGCGACCAAGGGCATCACCGTTAATGCCGTCTGTCCGGGCTATACCGATACCGATATCGTCAAGGAGACGATCGCAAACATCGTCAGCAAGACCGGCCGCAGCGCGGATGCCGCACAGGCCGAACTGACTGCCGGAAATCCACAGAAGCGGCTTGTTACCCCGGAAGAGGTAGCCGCGACAGTCGCCTGGCTTTGTCTGCCACAGTCAGCCGCGATGAACGGACAAGCCATCGCCGTTGCCGGCGGCGAAGTCATGTAAGGAACAACATGCCACGCAAGCCCATCAATGCCGCCGATGAAGTACCCGAACAGGAATCGGCGCAGGTTTTCGATATGGAAAGCCGTCTCGGCAAGGACCATCATCAGTCCCTGCGCGTCTGGTTACGCATGCTGTCCTGTACCGTGCTGATCGAAGATCAAATCCGGTCACGGCTGCGCAATGAATTCGGCATTACCTTGCCGCGCTTCGATCTCATGGCGCAGCTGGAACGCCATCCCGAAGGATTACGTATGGGCGAGCTGTCCAAGCGCATGATGGTCACCGGCGGCAATATCACCGGCATCACCGATCAGCTTGAACAGGAAAAGCTTGTGGTACGCGTACCAGACCCCAATGATCGCCGTGCCTACAGCGTAAAACTGACCGCTGCGGGCAGACGAGCATTTGAGCGCATGGCATCGGTCCATGAAGGATGGATAGACGAATTGCTGGGCGGACTTTCCAATGCCGAGAAAAGCAAGCTGACCGAATTGCTGTCCAAAGTCAAACAACATCTGAACGGTCCGATGACCGACAACGAGGAATAACATGCGCTATTTACCGGGAGAACCACAGCAGTTGCCAGGCAATCGCCAGGGTCTTGCAAACTACGAAGCCAGGCATTTCCATTTTTCTGTCAAGGATTGCGTCGCCACACTGACATTGAACCGGCCGGAGCGCAAGAATCCGCTGACCTTCGATTCCTATGCCGAACTGCGTGACCTGTTCCGCGCACTAGCCTATGCGGACGATGTGAACGCGGTGGTCGTCACCGGCGCGGGTGACAATTTCTGTTCCGGCGGTGATGTCCATGAAATCATCGGCCCGCTCACCAAACTCGACATGCCCGGCTTGCTGGCATTCACCCGCATGACCGGTGATGTGGTCAAGGCCATGCGCGCCTGTCCGCAACCCGTCATTGCCGCGATCGATGGCGTCTGTGCGGGCGCCGGCGCGATTCTCGCCTTAGCTTCCGATATTCGTTTTGGTACGGCGCGCAGCAAGACTGCCTTCCTCTTCACGCGGGTTGGTCTTGCCGGGTGCGATATGGGCGCCTGTGCCATCCTGCCAAGGATCATCGGCCAGGGCAGGGCATCGGAGCTGTTATATACCGGTCGTGCCATGAATGGCGAAGAAGCAGAACGCTGGGGATTCTTCAATCGACTGAGCACGCCGGAAACGGTACTCGCCGACGCCCAGCAGTTCGCAGCCGATCTGGTCCGCGGTCCCACCTTTGCGCACGGGATGACCAAGAAGATGCTGCAGCAGGAATGGAACATGGGAGTCGATGAAGCAATTGAAGCGGAAGCGCAGGCACAGGCCATCTGCATGATGACCAATGACTTCCATCGGGCGTACCACGCCTTCGTTGCCAAACAAAGGCCGACCTTTGAAGGCGATTAAAAAAAGGAGCAGCAATGGCGGATAAAAGCTATCTCGACTGGCCATTCATGGCCGCGCAGCACAGGGAACTGGAAGCGGCGCTCGACCGCTGGGCCAGTGAAAGCATCAGCCAGGAGCATGGCACCGATGTCGATGCCGCTTGCCGTCATCTGGTTCGCCAGCTTGGCGAAGCCGGATGGTTGCGACATGCGATTGGTGGTACACGCTACGGTGGCGCGCTGGATGTTATCGATACCCGGGCTATATGCCTGATCCGCGAAACGCTCGCTCGCCATTCCGGCCTCGCCGATTTTGCCTTTGCCATGCAAGGCTTGGGTTCGGGCGCTATTACGCTGTTCGGGTCGGAAGACCAGAAAGAACGTTACCTCACCCGTGTCGCAGAAGGTGAAGCAATTGCGGCGTTCGCGTTATCGGAACCGGAAGCCGGGTCCGATGTCGCCGCCATGCAGTGTGTCGCCGTGGAAGACGGGCAAGGTTACGTCCTCAACGGCGAAAAGACATGGATTTCCAATGGCGGCATCGCTGATTTTTATGTTGTGTTTGCGCGCACCGGCGAAGCGCCGGGCGCACGCGGTATTTCAGCCTTTGTTGTCGATGCCGATACACCTGGCTTCGAGATTGCGGAGCGGATCAATGTCATTGCGCCCCATCCGTTGGCGCGGTTGCGCTTTGCCAATTGCCGCGTTCCGGCTTCATGTAGGCTGGGGCAACAGGGACAGGGTTTCAAGGTCGCGATGGCAACACTGGATATTTTCCGCACGTCGGTTGCCGCCGCTGCGCTCGGCTTTGCGCGGCGTGCCATGGACGAGGCGCTCGCGCGTGCAAGGTCACGAAAAATGTTTGGTCAGTCCTTGTCGGATTTTCAGCTGACACAAGCCAAACTCGCCCAGATGGCAACCGGCATTGATGCATCGGCTTTACTGACCTATCGCGCCGCATGGCAGCGCGATCAGGGGCAAAAAGTCACCAGAGAAGCCGCGATGGCAAAGATGACCGCGACGGAGACGGCGCAGCAGGTGATCGATGCGGCGGTACAACTGTTTGGCGGACTTGGGGTGGTGAGCGAGCAGCCGGTGGAACGCCTTTATCGTGAAATCCGGTCGCTGCGTATTTATGAAGGCGCGACCGAAGTGCAACAGCTCATTATCGCGCGTGAGTTGCTGCGCGATGCGGCAGGATCCAAAACATGAACCCGGGCAGCGGCCGGGTTTTTGCCACGCGTATTCCAGTACGCTTTGGAGATTGCGACCCGGCTGGAATCGTGTTTTATCCGCGCTATTTTGAGATGATCAACGGCCTCGTCGAAGACTGGTGCGGGCAAGCGCTAAGTACCAGCTTTCATGACATGCATCTGCGCGACGGCTGGGGCTTGCCGACCGTGCATCTGGAAACGGATTTTCTTGCGCCGAGTGAATTAGGCGAAAACCTGCAGGCTGAGTTACGGGTGGAAAAGATGGGCGGTGCGTCGCTTCATCTTGCAATCCGCCTGCTGGGACCGGACAATGCCGAGCGCGTACGCGCAAAGGTCGTGTTGGTAGCTATGGATCTGAAGGAGCGGCGGGCGATACCAATGCCGCGCGAATTTGCGATCCGTGCCAACACATACTGCGGTACCGATACGGCTGAGCCGACGAATTGACAACGAAAGGAATAAGTATGGAAATCCTGCAACCGCCGGACTGGATGCGCCCCAAAGGTTACTCAAACGGCATCGCGGCGAAAGGCACCATGGTGTTTGTCAGCGGGATGATCGGCTGGGACAAGGAGTGCCAGTTCCGCACCAGCGACTTTGCGGGCCAGGTAAGGCAGGCTTTGCAAAACGTGGTCGATGTATTGCGGGAAGCGAATGCGCTGCCGGAACACATTGTCCGCATGACCTGGTATGTGGTCGACAAGCAGGAGTATGTATCGGCTTACAAGGAAATCGGCGATGCCTATCGTGACATCATTGGAAAACACTATCCGGCAATGACGGCGGTGCAAGTCGTGGCATTGGTCGAGGACAAGGCGCGCGTGGAGATTGAAGTGACCGCGGTGGTGCCTGACGGACGGAATGATTAGGTGCGGGCCAACACGGCGCGGCAACCGATTGACGTCGATGCCTTCTTAGTGATCTGCGATGTTGATCGCTACCTTGCCAAACTGGCGCCCGGAATCCAGATGGTCCAGCGCCGCATGCACATCGTCCAGCGTATATCGCGCCGAAATGATCGGTCGCAGCGAGGTCTTGTCGGCAAAGTTGATCAGGTTGCGAAACTCATTGAAGTTGCCAAGCGTTGAACCAATAATCTGCAACTGTCGGATGAAGATGCGACGGATATCCGCCGGCGGCTGGTCGCCGGTGGTTGCGCCGCAAGTCACAAGGCGTCCCCCACGCACCAGCGATTTCATCGCGCTCGACCAGACGGCTTGACCTACGTTTTCAATTACCACGTCGACACCGCGTCCGGCGGTAATTTCCATCACCCTCTTCGCAACGTCCTGTGCCGCGCTGTTGATGACATGATCCGCGCCGACAGTAGTGGCACTTTTCAGCTTCTCGTCATCCCGCGATGTAACGATCACGGTTGCACCGGTCAGTTTTGCCAACTGCAACGCGGCCAGCGATACGCCGCCGCCGACACCGAAGATCAGGACGGTTTCCCAGGGCTTCAGCTGAGCCCGGGTGAACAGCATGCGCCATGCAGTCAGATAGGTGACACCGAGCGACGCTGCCTCATCCGGAGCAAGCTTGTCGGGCATCGGGAATACATTGGCAGCAGGTACCGAGACGTACTCCGCCAGTGTGCCGTCGCGATGTTCTCCCAGATAGCTCACCTTGGTGCATAGGACGATATCACCGCGTTGGCAGAATTCACAGCGTCCGCAGACGACAGCGGGGTGGACCAGGACGCGCTGGCCGACAGACAGAATTTTTTCGCTCGCATCCATCTCTTCCACCACACCCATGCCGTCCAGGCCCATGATCTGTGGCAGGCGGTGTGTAATTCCTGCACCACTGTCACGCATGTAAAGATCGACCCGATTCAGAGTGGCAGCGTGGAGCTTTACCAGCACTTCGCCAGGTTGGCGTGCGGGATCGGGGCGGTTGCCGATTTCAACGACTTCGTTGCCGCCGTGGCCGGTGATATAAGCTGCTTTCATGTTGGCCCTCTGTTAGTGCCCATGCAGTGAATGCTCATGTGCTTGACAAGGTGGTTCGGCACTGAACGACCAAAGTCACCGTCATACGCCAAGATATTTCATTAGCAGTTCAGGAGACTGCATGAGCTCGCTCGACTCCCCTTGCAAAACGATCTTGCCCTTTTCCAGCAGGACTGCCGAATCAGTGTGTTCGAGCACCGCACGATAATTGCGATCGACGATCAACGTGCTGATGCCGGTCTCGCGGATGGTGGAAATCACTTTCCATATTTCCTGTACGATCAGTGGCGCCAGCCCCTCGGTTGCTTCATCAAGAATCATCAGATCCGGGTTGGTCATCAGTGCACGACCGATCGACAACATCTGCTGCTCGCCGCCGGAAAGTTGCTGCCCACCATGGTCAAGACGCTCCTTGAGGCGCGGGAAGGTTTCGAGTACGCGTTCATAGGTCCAGTCGTTCCGGCCATCGGGGCCGGCACGGGCACTCATGAGCAGGTTTTCTCGTACGGACAGGTTGGGAAAAATGCCGCGTCCTTCAGGTACATAGCCAATCCCGAGGCGTGCCATTTTCTCTGGTGGCTGTCCGCCGACCGGCTTGCCTTGCCATGACACTTTTCCGCTCGCGGCAGGGACATAACCCATCAGCGAACGGATCAGGGTTGTCTTCCCCATACCGTTACGTCCGAGCAGGCCGACCGCTTTGCCGCGAGGTATGTGCAGGTCCACACCATGCAGAATGTGACTGTCACCGTAGTAGGTATTGAGTGATGTAATCTGAAGCACAGCTGTCCCGATAAGTTATACCCACCCTCACCCCCGACGCGATTCCATGTTGCGTTATGGGGAATAGATGGTATTAGTGGTTGCCCAAATAAGCGACTTGCACATCGGCGTTGCTGCGTATGGCAGCCGGCACGTCACTAGCGATGACCTCGCCGTTCACCATCACCGTGATCCGGTCCGCGACACGGAACACCGCATCCATGTCATGTTCGACAAGCAGAACGGCGTGTCCGCGTTTCAGGTTTTCCAGCAGCGCGAGCATGCGTTCCGTTTCTTCGGCACCCATACCCGCCAGCGGTTCGTCGAGCAGTAATACTTGCGGCGCCGTTGCCAGGCACATGGCGATCTCCAATTGCCGTTTCTTGCCGTGACTCATGCTGCCTGCCGTAAGATGTGCAGCATCCGAAAGGCCGGCATCATCCAGTGCGCGACGTGCGGCGGCGACCGTGTCCTTGCACTGCGCTGCGGATTCCCACAGTGCCCAGGGGCGCTGCCGTGCCGCCTGAGCCGCCAGCCTGCAGTTTTCCAGCACAGTAAAAGAAGGAAAAATCGTGGTGCGTTGATAGCTGCGCCCAATGCCTGACCGCGCACGCTTCGGCTGCGGCAGATGCGTGACGTCCGCGCCCTTGAGCATGATCGTCCCGCTCGACACCGGAATCTCGCCGGATAGCATGTTGATCAGCGTTGACTTGCCCGCACCGTTAGTGCCGATCACCGCATGGACTTCCCCTACGTGCAGGTCAACCGAGACATTATTGACGGCCTTGAGACCGCCGAATCGCCTGGTGAGTCCACTTGCTACCAGCAATGGTGCGTCGCTTGCCTGGGCCATCATTTTTCTGCTCCCGCCTGAATGCTGCTGCTCATCCTGCTTTTATCCACTCGCTTGCCATAGCGAAGGGAAGCGAGTCCAATCAAGCCCTTGGGAAGCAGCGCAACAAAGAAAATCATGGTCAGGCCCAGCGTCAATTGCCAGCGCGCGGCGAACTCGCCGAATATCGCTTCCGATGAATAGAACTCTTTCAACAGTACGAACGCGATGGCGCCAATCACGGCGCCGCGCAACGAGCCAAGGCCGCCAAGAATAATCATCAGCAAAACCGCACCGGATTCATGCCAGGACAGCATTTCCGGATTGACCACGCCGTTCTTGGTACCCATCAGGAAACCGGCCAGCCCGGCCAGCGTACCGGCAAGGACGAAGGCCGCGAGTTTGTACCAATAGGTCTGGAAGCCTGCTGCGCGCATGCGCTGCTCGTTGATGCGAATCCCGGCAAGGGCATGGCCAAAACGAGAACGCTGGACCAGAGCGAGCAGGGCAAAGGTAAATACCAGTGCACCCAGCGCCATGAAATACAAATGCCGTGAATTGTCCAGGTCGATCAGTGTCGTCGAGCCAAGTGTCAGGGCCGGGCGCAAGGTGATATACATGCCGTCGCTGCCGCCCCCAATGCCGGTGTCATGGAAAACGTAATAGGCCATCTGTGCAAAGGCCAGGGTTACCATGATGAAATACACACCCTTGGTGCGCAGGCTGAGCGCACCGACAACCAGCGCATAGGCGCCGGCCGCCAGCATCGCAAGAGGCAGCAGAATCAGAATGGACCCTGCTTCGGTTTCCGGCGATGCCAGACCCGTCACATAGGCAGCAATGCCGAAGAAGGCAGCATGGCCAAGGCTCACCAGGCCTGTTGTTCCTACCAGTAGTTCCAGACTGAGCGCGAGAATCGCATAGATGATGATCTTGGCCGCCAGGTCCTGGAAATACGAGGAGAGGAACATCGGCAGGGCCGCCAGGATGACCAGGAATGCCAACGGCGCGAGCCATCCGAAACGCGGTGTGTCGGCCGGCAGTACCCGGTTTGTTGCGACAATCGTAGTGCTAGTGCCCATGACTTAGTATCCTTTGCTCCTGAGGCCTTCCGGACGCCAGACCAGGATGATGGCCATCAGCACGTAGATGCCGATACCGCTCAACTGGGCGAAGAATACCTTGCCAAACGTGTCGACGAAACCGACCAGTAGGGACGCCATCAGCGCGCCGGAAATGGAGCCAATCCCGCCGATCACGACGACCACGAAGCAAACGATAAGAACATGCCCGCCCATGCCGGGATACACCGAAGTCATCGGCGCCGCAATCATCCCGGCCAGCGCGGCGAGCGCCACGCCGGCGGCGAAAACGATGCGATAGAGCAGGCGAATGTTGATACCCAGGCCACGTACCATATCGCGGTTACTGGCTCCGGCCCGGATCATCATGCCGAGACGCGTGCGGTTGACCACCAGATACAGGCCGATAGCCACGACGATGCAGGCTGCCGACGCAAACAGGTTGTAAACGGGATAGGTCATCACGTCACCGAGCGCCACGCCGCCTGACAGCCATTCAGGCGCTTTTACGCCGTGCACATCATTGCCAATCAGCATGCTGCGCAATTCTTCAAATACCAGGATCAACGCATAAGTCATCAACACCTGCTGCAGGTGATCGCGCTGGTACAGGTAGCTGAAGAAAACCCATTCAAGGATGAATCCGAACAGCGCCGACAAGGCAACACCGGCGAGCAGCATGACAATGAACTGATCGCCGAAAAACGGCGCGATCGAAAACGCCAGATACGCACCGATCATATAGAAACTGCCGTGGGCAAGGTTGATCACGCCCATGATGCCGAAGATCAGCGTCAGGCCGCTGGCGACCAGGAAAAGCAGCAATCCGTACTGGATGGAATTGAGGCACTGCACCAGGAAGGTGGAAATGTCCATGACGATCTTTGCATGAAGAAGGGAAGAGCGCCGCCACGCTATGGCGGGCGGCGCCGTACTAAGATGTCACAGCTCAGGACTGCTTGCAACCGCGGGCCGGATCTGCCAGTGCCTTGATGGCCACGCCCTTGACTTCGTTGTTGATGCCCTTGACCTCGCGCAGGTAGATATCCTGGATAGGATTGTGCGCGGGTGACAGGGTGAACTTGCCGCGCGGACTGTCGATCGTTGCGCTACCCATTGCCTTCAGCATCTGGTCGCGCTTGCTGAAATCACCGTTGACCGACTTCAGTCCGGTGGCCAGCAGCTGCGCCGCGTCGTAACCTTGTACCGCATAAACATCCGCATTCGCCTTGTAAGCCTTGGCAAAGTTGAGACGGAAGGCGTTGTCACGCGGTGTGTTCAGGTTGTCCGCATAGTGCAGGGTGGTGATCATTCCTTGCGCAGCCTCACCCTGTGCTTCCAGAGTGCCGTCGGTCAGGAAGCCCGGGCCGTACAGCGGGATGGTTTTGTTCAGACCTGCAGCGACATAGTCCTTCACGAACTTGACCGCACCGCCACCGGCGAAGAATGCATACACGGCATCTGGTTTCTGCGATGCAATCTGCGTGAGCAAAGCCTGGTATTCGACATTGGGGAATGGCAACGTCAGGCTCTCGGTCACCTTGCCGCCAGCCTTTTCAAAGCCTTCCTGGAAGCCCTTGACCGACTCATTACCTGCCGCGTAATTCCAGGTAATGGTCATGATTTTCTTGTGACCACGGTCAGCCGCAACCTTGCCCATCGCGTATGCCGGCTGCCAGTTGGTAAAGGAGGTACGGAAAATATTCGGCGCGCACATCGCGCCGGTAATCACGTCGGCGCCGGCGTTCGGGACGATCAGCAAGGTCTTGGTTTCACGCGCGACTTTCGCCATCGCGAGCGCCACGCCGGAGTGGACTGTGCCGACCACCACATCAACCTGATCACGCTTGATCAGCTTGTTGACGTTGTCGGTCGCTTTTGCCGGGTCGGATTCATCATCGACCTTGAAGTACTGGATTTCGCGCCCGCCCAGTTTTCCTCCTTGTTCATTCACGTACATCTTGAAGCCGTTCTCGATCATGTTGCCGAGATTGGCGTAGGTGCCGGTGGCCGGTAGCATGAAGCCGACCTTGATCGGTGCCTGGCTCTGCGCTGCGACGGGAGCCGCGGCAAAGATGCCGGCGACCGCTGCGGCCAGACTGAGGGTAATGGCTGGCTTGATGGAATTCTTCACGGCTTGTCTCCTTGTTTATGATGACGTTCAGGTATTACCGACGTATTACTTTGGATGAATTCTGCGACTTCTTTGGTGAGCGCTTCAGGTTGATCGCGATGCGGCGAATGGCCGCATCGGGGCAGGACGACGAGTCGGGTTTGCGGTGCCTTTCGTTGTATGCCACGGATCTGTTCTAGCGTACCATATTCGTCATCTTCACCCTGCACGGCTATGACAGGGCAAGTAATATTGTGCAACTCGTTTTCGATGTTCCATGAGCGGAAGGCAGGGTCGAGCCAGATATTATTCCAGCCCCAGAACGCGGAGTCGGCATCGGCGTGATATCGCCCGAGCTTGCTCTGGAAGTCGGTGGACAGGTAGGTTTCGCGCGCCTGCTCGATGCTGGTGATGCTTACCTCTTCCACAAAGATATGGGGGGCGACTACGGCAATGCCGCTGACCGAATCGGGAAAATGCGCTGCGTGCAGCAAGGAAATCGAGCCACCGTCGCTATGGCCGAACAGCCATGGCTTATCCAGGCCGAGCGCAGCAAAAAACATCGGCAGCACTTCATCCGCCTGCGCATGCATGAAACTCACCGGCCAGCGCTCGTCATGCGGTCGCGGCGTCGAATGGCCATAGCCGTAGCGTGAGAATACGAGGCCGGTAAAGCCGTTGGCCTCACAGAAACGTTGCGGATAGTCCTTCCACAAAGCGATCGACCCCAAGCCTTCATGCAGGAAAACCACCACCGGATACGCGGATTTGACCGCGCCGACCCACTGGTACTCCAAGCGCAGTGGCTTGTCGCGCCAGGCCAAATTGACAAACTCGGTTCGTGGTTCATGCAGCATGACTGTCATACCGTCTGCTCCTGCAGCGCACGCAATTTAAAGCGCTGGATTTTCCCTGTTGCAGTCTTCGGCAACTCCTGGACAAAGATGACTTCGCGTGGATATTTGTGGGGTGCGAGTTTGCCTTTGACAAAGCTCTTGAGCTCTTCGGCTAGCGCTGGCGTTTCGGATTGGCCTTTGCCAAGCACCACGTAGGCGACGGTCTTGACGAGCCCATCGCTGCCGGTCTTGCCGACTACGGCGCATTCAAGGACGGCAGGATGTTCAATCATGACGTTTTCAATTTCGACGGGGGAAACGTATTGTCCGCTGACTTTCAGCATGTCGTCACTGCGACCGGAGTACGAATAATAACCGTCGGCGTCCACGACATATTTATCGCCGCTCTTGAGCCAGTCGCCGATAAACGTGGTGCGGCTCTTCTCACGGTTACACCAGTACAGCAGGGCTGCACTGGGACCACGGATGTACAGATCGCCGATCTCGCCGATCGATACCGCCTGGCCTTTTTCATCGCGCAGTTCGACGTCATACCCCGGAACTGGCTGACCCGTCGTTCCGTAACGTACGTTGCCGATGCGATTGGACAGGAAGATATGCAGCATTTCTGTCGAACCGATGCCGTCGAGGATGTCGCAGCCAAAACGGTTACGGAATTTTTCACCGACTTCGCGTGGCAAGGCTTCGCCTGCGGAGGTGCACACGCGCAGCGCGACATCTTCCCTGGTGGGCAATTCATCCGATGCGAGCATGGCGACATACAGGGTCGGCACCCCATAAAAGATCGTCGGCTTATGTTCGGTCAGGCGCTTGAACACCGCTGTTGGTGTCGGCCGCTCCGCCATCAGGATGACGGTGGCGCCCACGCTCAGCGGGAAGGTCAAGCCATTGCCGAGGCCATAGGCGAAGAACAGCTTGGCAGCCGAAAAGACGACGTCGTCCGTCTTGATGCCAAGAATCGGCTTGCCATATAGTTCCGCCGTCCAGAACAGGTTGGCATGGGAATGCACGGTGCCTTTCGGACGCCCAGTCGACCCGGAGGAATAAAGCCAGAATGCGAAATCATCACCATGCGTGTTGGCCGCGGCGGTCGCAGGAAGTGGCTCGGATGCCAGCAGATCGGCGATGGTGCGCAGACCTTCGCTGTTATTGGCGGGTTCTGTGGTCAGCGCAGGTGCGCAAACAATCATCTCAGGCTGTGCGTCCGTCTTGCCGAGCGCCTCCTTGACACAGGAAAGTAAAGTCTGGGATACCAGTACGGCTTTGGCTCCGCTATGCTCGATCATGTAAGCATAGTCGTCTGCCGGGAGCAAGGTGTTGACCGGCACTGGGATGATTCCGGCAAACAGGGCGCCGAGGAAGGCAACCGGCATGTCGTTGGTGTCTTGCATTACCAGAAGAATGCGTTCCTCGGGATGGATGCCGCTGGCGAGCAGGCCAGCGGCGAAGCGTTTTACGCGCTGGTCAAGTTCGCCATACGTCATCGTATCCTTGTCATCGATATACGCAATCTTGTCCGCACGTCCGGCATTGATTTCAAGAATGTGCCGCGCAAAATTGAAACGCTGGGGCAGCACCGTCGTTGGCTGATTCATTTCGTCTCTCCATATCCCGCTGTGCTACGACTCGCGGTTGAATTGAATACTTTGTTCAGGCGACGTGTACGTCGCTCTTGTTCTGTCGTGTTTGCGCTGTTTCTTGTTGTTTATCAGCCTTGTCCATTGTCTGTCGCCAGCCATATCCGGTAGAACCTGAATGAATGGAAGAACGCTGTAATGCGTTCGCTGAAGTTTGTAATGAAGGCCCGATATTCCCGGCAGGCGGCAGAAGCAGGCGCCGTGCATGCGCTCTTCCAGACGGCATGAGGGAAGCCACAGGGCTCATCGAGAGAAGAGGGCATCGGTATTTTGCAGGTCAGATTCACGATCGGTAAGCGAGACGACGCGGTCACGCAGCGGCCGCCGTGAACTTGATCGCGCCTTCCGGCAGCAGATAGAGCACCAGTGCACGGCCTTTGGCGACTGTCGGACGATGTGCGCTGCCTGGTTCATAAACACACCAGCCAGCAGGATGCCCATCGAAGCTTGCACCGGCGGTCAGCGGCATGATCAAGTCGATTTCACCATTGGGGTGGAAATGGTGCGGACCGGCGATGTCTTCCATTTCCACCACGTCGACGCTGAAGCCATGGGTGGCTTCCGTGGCCTTCAATACGCGCCCGTAGCGAATGCCATCTGCTTCGCGATTGCAAAGCCAGCCATCGCGGACGCCCACTTTGCAGGCTTCAAAGAGTTGATCATACAGATACGTACCAGCCCCATGCTGAGCATTTAAATGCGATTCGAGGGAGGAATCCAGGGGAACCGAAGCGATTTCTTCGGTGAGTTGACTGATGAGGCTTTGAAAACGTGTGACGTCCATGACTTACCTCGCTTCGATGCACTACAGTGCATTAGTGTAGTGAATTGGATTTTTAATGCTTCTGCGGCGAGTTTAGGTGTACTATCTTGCATGTGTCAAGCGCTATCCGTAACTATATTTCATTTGACTCGGCGCCACATGCATTAGTTTTTTGAGATAATCCGCGCTGGCATATAGACTGCGTTTAACCCCGGAGAATCGAGTTCGCATGACTGCGCAAAATGTATTAGCGGAAAACCTTGAAGAGGAAAAGGACCCTTTCCTGGTTGCATTAGGCGAACGCCTGCGCGCATTACGCTCCCGTCGCGGCTTTACCCGAAAGGCCCTTGCCAGACTCGCCAACGTGTCGGAGCGCCATCTTGCCAACGTCGAGTCTGGTGTCGGCAATGCCACGATCCAGTTTCTGCGACAACTCACCACAGTTTTAAATTGCACCCTTGCCGAAATGATCGGTGACGAGACCGCGACTTCGCCGGAATGGCTGATGATCCGCGAAATCCTGCGTGGTCGTTCTGATGAAGAACTCGCCAAGGCACGCTCTACGCTGGCCGGCATTTTTGATGCACCCACCAGTGAAACGGCCCGCAGGCAAAGGGTGGCACTGATTGGCTTGAGAGGCGCCGGTAAGTCGAGCCTCGGGCGGATGCTTGCCGATCAATGGATGGTGCCCTTCATTGAATTGAGTCGCCATGTGGAAACCGTGGCGGGTTGCAGTGTCGCCGAGATCCATGCCCTCTACGGCCCCAGTGCATATCGCCGTTATGAATATCGGGCACTGGAAGACATCATCCAGCGCTTTCCACGCGCCGTGATTGCAACGCCCGGCGGTATCGTGTCCGATCCGGCGACCTTCAATCTTCTCCTTTCCCATTGCTATACCGTATGGTTGCAGGCGTCGCCGAAAGACCATATGGAGCGCGTTCTTGCCCAGGGCGATACTCGCCCGATGTCGGGCAACCGGGAAGCGATGGAAGACTTGAAAAGCATTCTGGAAAGCCGGGCTGCGTTTTACTCCAAGGCGGATCAGACTTTCAATACCAGTGAGATGACGCAGGAGACTGCTTTCTTTGGCCTCATGGACCAGTTGCGGGAAGTGATTCAACCGCACTAGAGAGTCAGCATCAGACAGCTAAATTGTTTCCGCGAGCCGTTCCAATCGCTCGACGGCAAAATTCTCTGGTGCGATCTTTTGGCAATCCAAGCCGTCCTACGACGGAGCTTTATTACTGCCTTTACTTGCTGAACCGTTTTCAGGATCAGCATGCCAATTCTTCATACCTATCCTTTGACCGCGACGGCCAAGTGTATTGACGTTAAAAGCCAACCCAAACCGCGTAGTCATTTCTTGTCCGCAAATTCTGCTCAAAGGTTTGAAAATTAATGCAGTTTACATCTTGACATTGGGGTATGTCGGCAATATAGTGCGTTTCATATCAGTCGAATGCATCATATTTCACCGAGGAGCCCATGCGCACCGCACCCCCGATCCACTACGCCACCTCGCCCGACCAGTACCGGCACTGGACGCTGGCCGTCGACGGCCCGATTGCCACCCTCACCATGAATGTCAACGAGGACGGCGGCATCCGGGACGGCTACAAGCTCAAGCTCAATTCCTATGACCTTGGCGTCGATATCGAACTCTACGACGCCGTCCAGCGCATCCGCTTCGAACACCCGACCGTCAAGACCGTCGTCATCACAAGCAGCCGCGACCGCATCTTCTGTTCCGGCGCCAATATCTTTATGCTCGGCAAGTCGTCGCATGCGTGGAAAGTCAACTTCTGCAAGTTCACGAATGAAACCCGCAATGGCCTGGAAGACTCCAGCCGCCATGGCGGGTTGAAGTTCGTCGCCGCCGTCAACGGCGCCTGTGCCGGCGGCGGCTATGAATTGGCGGCCGCCTGCGACGAAATCATCCTGGTCGATGACCGCTCGTCGTCGGTCAGTTTGCCGGAAGTGCCGCTGCTCGGTGTATTGCCCGGCACCGGTGGCCTGACCCGCCTGACCGACAAGCGCAAGGTGCGCCACGACCATGCCGACCTCTTTTGCACCACCTCCGAAGGCGTGCGCGGCCAGCGGGCCAAGGACTGGAAACTGGTCGACGAAGTGGCCAAACCGGCGCAGTTTGCCGATACCGTGCGCCGGCATGCGCTGGCACTCGCCGACAAGAGCAGCCGGCCCGACCAGGCCACCGGCGTCAAGCTGACTCCCCTGCAGCGCCAGCTCTCCGACAACGGTGTTGCCTATGAATTTGTCGATGTGGCCATCGACCGCGCCAACCGTACCGCGACCGTCACGGTCAAGGCCCCGACCGCGGCGCAGCCGGCCGACGTGGCCGGCATGGAAGCAGCCGGGGTGCGCTGGTGGCCATTGCAGTTTGCGCGTGAACTCGACGATGCGATCTTGCATTTGCGCACCAATGAACTCGAGATCGGCACCTGGATACTCAAGTCGGCCGGGGACCCGCAAGCCGTGCTCGACGTCGATGCCAGCCTGCTGGCCCACCAGGACCACTGGCTGGTGCGCGAAACGGTCGGTTACCTGCGCCGCACCTTGGCGCGGCTGGACGTGACGTCGCGCTCGCTGTTTGCCTTCATCGACGAAGACTCGTGCTTTGCCGGCACCCTGCTCGAAGTGGCGCTGGCGGCCGACCGCAGCTACATGCTGGCCTTGCCCGACGACCCCGTGAAGACCCCCAAGATCGCAATAAGCCAGCTCAACTTCGGCACCTATCCGATGGTCAGCGGCGAGTCGCGCCTCGCCCGCCGCTTCTATGGCGATGAAGCGGCGATGGCCGCCGTGCGCGAGCGCCGGGGCCAGCTGCTCGATGCCGATGCAGCCATGGCGCTGGGCCTGATCACCATGAACCCGGACGACCTCGACTGGCCGGACGAAACCCGCCTGGCGCTCGAAGAGCGTGCCAGCATGTCGCCCGATGCGCTGACCGGGATGGAAGCGAACCTGCGCTTCAACGGTCGCGAAACCATGGAAACGCGCATCTTTGGCCGCCTGACCGCCTGGCAGAACTGGATCTTCATCCGCCCCAATGCAGTCGGTGAACTGGGCGCCTTAAAAGTCTATGGCTCCGGCAGCAAGGCCCAGTTTGATCTGAACCGCGTCTAACGACATCGATACGCCCCCCATCAAGGATTCCCCGTGAGCACGATTAACTACAGCGACAAGATTCCCAACAACGTCAACCTGTCCGAAGACAAGACCCTGCAGCGTGCGCTCGAGCACTGGCAGCCCAACTACCTGCAATGGTGGCAGGACATGGGGCCCGACGGCTCGAGCAACTTCGATGTCTACCTGCGCACCGCGATCAATGTGACGCCCGAAGGCTGGGCCCATTTCGGCCATGTCAAGATGCCCGATTACCGCTGGGGCATCTTCCTGGCGCAGCAGGAAGAGGGACGACAGGTCAATTTCGGCGAGAACAAGGGGAGTGCCGCCTGGCAGGATGTGCCCGGTGAACACCGTGCCAACCTGCGCCGCATCATCGTCACCCAGGGCGACACCGAACCGGCGTCAGTCGAGCAGCAGCGCCATCTCGGCTTGACCGCCCCATCGCAGTACGACATGCGCAACCTGTTCCAGATCAACGTCGAAGAGGGCCGCCACCTGTGGGCGATGGTGTACTTGCTGCACAAGTATTTCGGGCGCGATGGACGCGAGGAAGCCGAAGCGCTGCTGCAGCGCAATTCCGGCAACCAGGACAATCCGCGTATCCTCGAGGCATTCAATGAGGAAACCCCGGACTGGCTGGCGTTTTACATGTTCACCTACTTCACCGATCGCGACGGCAAGTTCCAGTTGAATGCGCTGGCCGAATCGGGATTCGACCCCTTGTCGCGCACCTGCCGCTTCATGCTCACCGAAGAAGCGCATCACATGTTTGTTGGCGAATCGGGCATTTCACGGGTGATCCAGCGTACCGTCGACATCATGAAGCAGCACAAGATCGACGACCCCAATGAAGTGCGCAAGCATGGGGTGATCGATTTGCCGACCATCCAGCGCTACCTGAACTTCCATTTCAGCGTGACGGTCGATTTGTTCGGGGCCGACCAGTCGTCGAATGCGGCGACCTTTTACAGTTCCGGCCTCAAGGGCCGCTATGAAGAAACCAAGCGCGATGACGATCATGTATTGAAGAGCCACCAGTACCGCATCCTGGAGATCCAGGGCGAGCGCATGGTGGAGAAGGAAGTGCCGATGCTCAATGCGCTCAATGAAGTACTGCGTGATGACTACATCCGCGATTCGATCGCCGGCATTGGGCGCTGGAACCGCATCATCGACAAGGCGGGGCTGGCGTTCCGGCTGCAGGCGCCGCACAAGGCGTTCAACCGGCATATCGGCAGCTTTGCCGGACACAAGGTGTCGCCGGACGGGCGGGTGATTTCGGAAGCCGAGTGGGCGGCCAATGTGCGCAACTGGCTGCCCAGTGAAGAGGACCGGGCGTATGTGGCATCGCTGATGGGCCGGGTGATCGAGCCGGGCAAGATGGCCAACTGGATTGCGCCGCCGCCGGTGGGGATCAACCGGCAGCCGATCGAGTTTGAGTATGTGCGGTTTAATTGAGTAAGTGTGGTGTAACTGTTCAGAAAGACATCAGATGAAGATGAATTCCAGCAATAGCACCTGTCATATCTAATGCGCCTGTTAAGCATCATGCATCGCCGGACGGCTCCTTCCCCCTGTTAGGGGGAAGGTTGGGATGGGGGTGATACGGTCGAGCCAGCGCAGCAGGACAATCGACCTGTCCACCCCCACCCTAACCCTCCCCCTAGAAGGGGGAGGGAACCTGACGGAGAAGAGAGGACCTGACGAAGCACGTTGTGAACTCATCCGATCCATCGGAACGAAGCGGTAATCTCATCCCCTACCTGAGTCAACCACCATGAACGCCCCCGAACCGATCGCCATCATCCGCCAGCACCTGATCGACCCCGAGGTCTGCATCCGCTGCAACACCTGCGAAGAAACCTGCCCGGTCGATGCGATCACCCACGACAGCCGCAACTACGTGGTCAAGGCCGATGTCTGCAATGCCTGCGGCGCCTGCATCTCGCCGTGCCCGACCGGCTCCATCGACCACTGGCACCTGGTGCCGAAGGCCTCGGCCTACACCATCGAAGAGCAGTTGAGCTGGGATGAACTGCCGCCGCCGCAGGACCTCGACGCCGGTGTGCTCGACCAGGCCGCCAGCGACAATGCGGCCGAAGCCGCCAGCGAGGAAGTGCAGGTCAATGCGGCCACCTCGACCACCTCGTCGACACCGCCGTGGTCGGCGGCGCATCCGTATGTCAACCTGTACACGTTGAAAAACCCGATCACCGCCACCGTGGCCGGCAACTACCGGCTGACCGACCCCGCGGTGCAAAGCGATATCCACCATATCGTGCTCGACTTCGGCACCCAGGTGTTCCCGATTCTCGAAGGGCAGTCGATCGGCATCATTCCGCCAGGGACAGATGCCTACGGCAAGCCGCATTACCTGCGCATGTACTCGGTGGCCAGTCCGAGGAGCGGTGAGCGCGAGGGCTACAACAACTTGTCGCTGACCGTCAAGCGAGTGGTCGAGGACCATGCGGGCAGGCCGACGGTGGGGGTGGCTTCGAACTACCTGTGCGACTTGCCCAAGGGCGCCACGGTGCAGGTGACCGGCCCGTTCGGGGTCAATTACCTGATGCCCAACCATGCGGGCTCGAACATCCTGATGATCTGCACCGGCACAGGGTCGGCACCGATGCGGGCGATGACCGAGCACCGGCGGCGGCTGGAAGCGGCGGGCGGCAAGCTGGGCGGCAAGCTGATGCTGTTCTTCGGTGCGCGCAATGCGCAGGAATTGCCGTATTTCGGGCCGCTGCTGAAATTGCCGGAGCACTTCATCGACAAGCACTTTGCGTTCTCGCGGGTCGAGGGGCAGCCGAAGACGTATGTGCAGGACAAGATCCGTGCGGCCGGGGCAAAGGTGGCGGAGTTGCTGAAGGGCGACACCTACATTTACATCTGCGGGCTGAAGGGCATGGAGATCGGGGTGATGGATGCGTTGCAGGACGTGTGCACGGCCGAAGGACTGGACTGGAAGGCACTGCTCGACAGGATGGTCAGGGAAGGACGCTTCCATGTCGAAACCTATTGAATACGAATACGCAGTACGCCACTGAATTTGCGCACCATTAAACGTAAGTAAAAAGGACCCTCAGGGTCCTTTTTTTCATCTTCTGGTCCTTATGCGCATACCTGCATCGCTCATCGATTTTTGTGCTAACTCTTCCGATAGCAATCGTCGCTCTGCATGTTCGTAGATCTGCATTCTGGTATGCAGCCCCGAGTCTATTTCCACCTGACATACCGGTGTAGTTTTGCGGTGGCACAAGGAATCGAGCCCGAACGGCCAAGGCGAAAAAATATACTATGAAATAGGTTTTTCTCATAAATTAGCTATAGTATATTTGTCTCGCAGCGGCACAAAACGCGACGACCAAAACAAGCGGCTGCCCATCCAACCACTATCGTAGGAGGAGACATGAGCAACAAGTTCAAGGTAACCGCAGTGACGGCAGCGCTTGTATTCGTCGGAATCGCCGCCCCGGCAATGGCCGATATCAATGTCGGCATTTCTATCTGTGCAACCGGTCCAGGCGCAGCGCTGGGCATTCCCGAAAAAAACACCGTGGCGCTGCTTCCCACAACCATCGCTGGCGAGAAGGTCAATTACATTGTCCTTGACGACGGCACGGATGCCACCATGGCCAGCAAGAATGCCCGCAAGCTGGTCAGCGAAAACAATGTCGACATCATCATTGGTTCTTCTTCGGTGCCGCCAGCCATGGCGATCGTCGAAGTCGCCAATGAAACCAAAACGCCGCAGATCTCCCTTTCGCCGATTGAATTGGCCGGCGACAAGAACACTTGGGTTTTCCGTACGCCACAGCACAATTCCGTGATGGCAAAGGCGCTCGCAGAGCATATGCAGGCCAACAAGGTCAAGACCCTTGGCTTCATTGGTTATAGCGACGGCTACGGCGAAAGCTGGCTCAAGGAAATGACCAAGGCAGCAGAGGCAGTCGGCATCAAGGTGACTACCGTCGAACGCTTCAACCGGACCGACACCAGCGTTACCGGGCAGGCAGTCAAGCTTGCTTCGGCCAAGCCCGATGCCATCCTGGTCGCCGCGTCCGGCACACCTTCCGCGCTGCCCCAACTCAGCATCCTCGAGCGTGGTTACAAAGGCCAGATCTATCAGACTCACGGCACCGCAACCAAGGAATACATTCGTGTCGGCGGCAAAGCGGTGGACGGCACCATCCTGCCAGCGGGTCCAGTGGTCGTCGCAGCTCAACTGCCGGACAGTCATCCGTCGAAAAAGGTCGGCATGGACTACAGCCGCCAGTACGAGGAAAAATATGGAGCGGGATCGTTATCGTCCTTCGGTGCGCATATGTATGACGCCTATCTGGTGTTTGCCGCCGCTGTGACGACCGCGATGAAAAAAGCCAAGCCAGGCACACCCGAATTCAGGCAAGCGCTGCGCGACGCCCTTGAAACAGGCAAGGAAGTGGTCGGTACGCACGGCGTCTTCAACATGAAGGCCAGTGACCATTTCGGTCATGATGACCGCGCGCGTGCCCTGGTGCGGGTAGAGCAGGGCGACTGGAAACTGCTCAGCGACAAATAACAGCGAGGCAATCATGAATGCAACCATTGCAGGCACTGCGCTCTTTGCCGAGCCGCAGATGCTTGTCGAGCGTCGTGAGGACGGCGCTATTCTCCTGACTTCGCCAATCCCGCTCGAGAAACATGAACGCTGTATCGGCATGTACCTGGAGAAGTGGGCGGCTCGTGAGCCAGGTCGTCCGTTTCTGCTTGAGCGAGACCGGGAAGGCCGATGGGTGGGTGTGACGTATGCCGAGGCATTGGAAAAAGTACGCCGCATCGGGACGTGGCTGTTAGGTCATGGAGTGACAGCCGAACATCCCGTCGTTGTACTGTCGGATAACAGCGTTGAGCACGGACTGCTGATGCTTGCCTGCATGCATATCGGCGTCCCGTATTCGGCAATATCACCCGCCTATTCGCTTGTATCCAGAGATCACGCAAAGCTGAAAAGCTTGATTGCGCGGCTTGATCCCAGCGTGATTTACATCTCGGACAGCGAAAAATTTTCCGCACCGCTTGAAGCGATCAAGGATCTGCACCAAGCCACGCTTGTCACATCAGCGAGTACGGCGCCGCCCGAAGGCGGGGTATCGTTTTGTTCTTTGCTGGAGTCACTCGATGCAGACCGCGTCGCCGAGGCTTTTGCGCGGATCGACGGCGACACCGTGGCAAAAATCCTGTTTACCTCGGGATCGACCAGCGAGCCAAAGGGAGTCATCAACACGCAACGCATGCTGTGTGCCAGCCAGCAAGGCAAGACACAGCTGTGGCCTTTCCTGAAAGAGACGCCGCCAGTGCTGCTGGACTGGCTGCCATGGAATCACACGTTTGGCAGCAATCACAATTTCAATCTTGTTCTGATGCACGGTGGCACACTCTATATCGACGGTGGAAAGCCCATGCCGGGAATGTTCGACGTCAGCATTCAGAATCTGCGTGACGTTGCACCGACGCTTTACCTGAATGTGCCGCGCGGTTTCGACATGCTGGTGCCGGCCCTGCGTAGCGACGCCGCATTGCGAAAGGCATTCTTCTCAAGACTTCAAGTCATTTTCTATGCTGCTGCAGCGTTACCTCAGCATTTGTGGGATGCGCTGATCGAACTCTCCCGACAGGAGCTCGGCCACGCCTTGCCCATGGTGACGGCTTGGGGCTCGACCGAAACTTCGCCGCTTGCCACCGACTGTCATTACCAGGCTGAACGTTCCGGTGTCATCGGGCTGCCGATTCCCGGTGTTTCGCTCAAGTTGCTGCCGAACGGAGACAAGCTGGAGGTACGCGTCAAAGGACCGATCGTCACACCCGGTTACTACAAGCAGCCGGACATCAGCGCCAAGGCATTCGATGAAGAAGGCTTTTACCTGATCGGCGACGCAGTGCGCTTTGCCGATCCGGAGCAACCGCATCTTGGGCTGGTATTCGATGGCCGGGTCGCTGAAGATTTTAAGCTCAGCACCGGCACCTGGGTCAGCGTCGGCACCTTGCGAATGAAGGCCATCGAGAAGCTTGCGCCGGTGGCGCAGGATATCGTCGTCGCTGGGCATGACCGCGATAGCGTTTCCCTGCTGATATTCCCAAATGCCGCGGCCTGCAAACAGCTGGCGGGACTTCCCGCGGACGGAGCGTTCGCCGACGCACTGAACCATGAAGCGGTACGCAATCATGTGAAGCTCGCCATGGACGAACTGCGCAGGACGGGCAGTGGTACGTCGACCTTTGCGCAGCGTGCCTTGCTGATGACGGAACCACCTGCGGTCGATGGTAGCGAGATTACCGACAAGGGTTATATCAATCAGGCAGCGGTGTTGAAGAATCGAGCGCATCTGGTCGAAAGGCTATACGCGATCACACCGGACGCACAGGTAATCTGCCTTTAGAGATATGGCTATGATGCATGTGGTCAATCTGCGGTCCTCAACACGAAATGCCGAAGCACGCTTTGAGATAATGCTGCCGTTTATGTGTAGAGTTAAAGGAATTCCTTCATGCCGAGGAAAAAAAACGAGCCTGCCGACTGGCCCGCAGTAAAGCCATCCGCTACCGGAAAAGCATCTGGGGTCCGACGTAAAACGACTCAAGGGCAGGCTGAAATGACAAATCCTGGCGATGCCGTAAGCAGTGCGCTTTCCATGCGCCTTGGACAGCGGGTGCGCTCCGCCAGGGCTGCCCGGGCGATGACGATGAAGCAGCTCGCCATGGAGTCAGGTATTTCGCTGCCTTATCTGTCGCGAGTGGAAAAAGGGGACGGCAATATATCCATCGCCGTGCTTCACAAGCTCGCCACGGCGCTCAATCTGCCGCTTGAGAATCTGTTGTCCGACAATGAACGCTATGGGGCAGACTACGCGTTGATCGTCGAATTGCTCAAGCGACAATCGCATGAGCAATTGAGCGAGATTCGACAATGGCTTGCCGATTACACAAGCAAGCGTGCCGATCCTTCCATGGCGCCGATGCGGATTGCCTTGATTGGTTTGAGGGGCGCCGGAAAGTCGACGCTAGGGCCCTTGCTGGCCAGGCAGCTGGACGTTCCCTTTGTCGAACTTAATCGCGAAATCGAGGCGGAAGCCGGCGTCAATATAAAAGAAATTTTCTGGCTGTACGGGCAGGCCGGTTATCGCCGGCTCGAGCGCCGCTGCCTGGAGCGCGTGATCGCGACCTATCCGCAAGTCGTACTGGCAACCGGCGGCGGTATCGTCGCGGCCGCATCCACCTATGAACTGCTGCTGCATTCCTTTTATAACATCTGGTTGAAGGCTGAACCGGAAGAGCATTTTGCCCGCGTCATGGCGCAGCACGATGCACGTATCGCGAGTCCGCAGCTGCAAAAGGAAGCAATGGAGAATATTCACTATGCCCTCGAGGCACGTGGGGAGCTCTATGACCTGGCCCATGCGAAGATCAATACATCAGGCAAGACAGTGGAGCAGACAGCGAAGGAATTGGCACGTTTGCTAAGCAGGAAGAAGGCTGCCTGAAAGCTCCAGCGGTTTTAAGTAACTCCTAGTGTGGTGTCCTGCAGATATCTTTATTTAATATTGGAAATCAAATGGCTATCGGATGCCGCAAAAGTGCGATCACTTATTTGAAGTTTTTTGCGGGACACTACACTAGATCGCTCCAAGTCCCCGAATAAGAAAGAAGGCAAGACACGACTGAAGTTAAAAAGATACAAGCAGGCAACTGAATAAAACCGGGCGTGAATGTGCGGGATCGACGTCAGGCCATCCGTATTGTTAGCCTGCATGGTTTCTTTCAAAGCATGCGGGCATGGAGTATTTGCTGCGCTTTGCGTCCGGAACCAAAGCCAACGCGGGCACTCCTTATTGCAGGCGTTGCTAAAGGCGAAACAGCGTTGGGCCTCCGCAACAATGTACTCGACCTCCGAGCGGCATCGACGCTCTATTGGCGCATGCTTGCTTGCATCGAAAAAACACCATGGAAATGTGTGCGACAGACCTGTCGGCAAGTTACGCATTGGCCGTTTTGCTGATGTTTGGCGCGATTGACGGCCGTGCTGCTGGTGCGCCTACAGGACTTCAGGATTGCGCGGGAATCGTATCGGATTCCGCGCGCCTGCTTTGTTATGATCGTCTCGCAGGCAAGCCGGATACACAAGGCACGTCGGCTGCGCAGCCATCGGCTACCCGCCCCGGTGCTGCGATGGCGTTGCCTGCATCCGGCGAGGAAAATAAAGGCGGCATGGCGACCAGCGCAGCAAGCGAATCGTCTCACCTCACGGAGCACTGGGAGCTCGGGGAATCGAACAAGCGCGGAATTTTCAGATTCCGCCCGCATCACGAAAACTATCTTGTAGCGACCTACAATTCTGCACCGAATCAGGATCCTTATCGACCGTTCCGCGCCTTCACACCTGAAGCAAAAGGATTGGCGCACTCGGAACTGGCCTTCCAGCTCGGCTTTAAACTAAAGATCGCAGAGAATGTCGCAGACAAGCCCATCGATGTATGGTTTGGCTATACGCAACGCAGCTTCTGGCAGGCCGGCAATGCAGCGGCCTCCAGTCCGTTCCGCGAAACCGATTACCAGCCAGAAGTGATGGCAGTCGTTCCCGTTGACATCAACCTTCTTGGCCTCAGGCTGCGCATGTTGAATCTGGGTCTGTTGCATCAGTCAAACGGACAGGCTTCCACGCTTTCACGCAGCTGGAATCGCGCTTATCTGCAAGCGGCCTTCGAGCATGGCAACTTCGACCTCTCTGCACGCATCTGGAAACGCTTCAATGAGGCGGCCAGTGACGATAACAATCCACGCATCATTGATTACATGGGAAGGGGCGACCTGGTTGGCACTTACCGCTGGAACGGCCATAAGTATTCGCTGCTGACCCGCTATAATTTCCATACCGACAAGGGAGCAGCACAGGTTTCCTGGGCCTTTCCACTGACATCAAAGCTTAAGGGTTATGTGCAATACTTTACCGGATACGGTTACACCCTGATCGACTATGACGACTTCCAGCGTGTCCTTGGAATTGGTTTGCAGGTAGATTATTAAGCCGTCCCTCCCAGGAATATCGGTGACATCCTGCCCCGCGTGGCGCCATTTAAACAGTTTTAGCCCGGTTTTGTTCCCACTTGGAGGGAGGTTCCCCTTTAGTGCGTCGAAATGGTATCCTTGCCTAGGAGTAATCTTTTTGCCGGAGTAAAGTGGCGTCTCCCAAAGGCGCAACCGCAACCTGGAAAACATAAGTGGGCCAGTCTTGATCAAGCATGCACAATCCAATCCGCTAGGGCGGCGGGTCATCGCGGCAATCCTGATCTGCAGCACTTGTCTGGCTATTCTTGCAACTGGCGTACAGCTGGTGTTCGATTACTATCAGGGCGTCTCTGGTATTGACGCGAGGCTCGACGAAATCGAGCATGCGTACGCGGAAAGCATAGCCACCTCGCTGTGGACAATGGATGAGCAGCAGACGCGCAAGCAGATCGAAGGCATTGCGCGCCTGCCGGATGTCATGACAGCCGAACTGCGCGATCCCGCAGATAAGTTTCTGATGCGTGCCGGCGTCCCTTTATCAAGCGTTGCCGCTGCTAATACAATACGGCGCCATATCCCGATCAAATTTACAGAGCGTGGCACCACGGACAATAAGTTCCAGGTCGCTACCCTGGAGATCACTGCGAGTATTGATGGTGTCTATGCCGAGCTGCGCGACAAGGTGCTCCTGATCCTGGTGACGCAGACAACCAAGACGGCGATCGTCGTCCTGTTTACTCTGTTTATATTTCGGCGACTCGTCAGCCGCCATCTGTCGTCGATCGCCACATATGCTCAGCGCCTGGACCTGAACAGATTGGGCGAAACCTTAACACTGAATCGTCGAAGCACATCGCATCCCGATGAGCTCGATATCGTCGTTACTGCGTTTAACGACATGACGGCTTCCATTCGGCGTGACGTGGATGAGCTTGCGCTGTATCGCCAGGGACTGGAGCGACTGGTCGAAGCGCGCACTGCGGAATTGGCTCAGCAGGTGACGGAACGTGAAGACGCGATTCGCCGATTGAATCTGGAAATGACCGACCGTTTACACGCGGAGCAGACCGCACGTGAACATGAAGACCGCTATCGGCAGGTTGTTGAAATGTCGCCAGATGCCATCACGATCGAGAGGGATGGACGTATCATCTTCGTCAATCGGGGTACGCTGAATCTGCTTGGTGCGCGGAACGAGGAACAGGTCAAGGCCGTCACCCTGTTCGATATGGTGCCGCCTGAAGAGCAAGCGATCATGCGCCAGCAGCTGGATGCGATCCTGCCATCCGACGGCGAACCGCACAGCTTTGAGGTAAAAATGCGACGCTTCGATGGGACACCGATCAATGTCGAAATCCGCCGCGCGATATTCCAGTATGACGGCGCATCGGCCATTCAGACCGTGATTCACGACATCACGCACCGCAAGAGTTACGAGGAACAGCTGCGCAGGCAGGCCTTGCACGATGCATTGACCGGCTTGCCGAATCGCGTGCTTCTGCTCGATCGCATGGAGCAGGCGATCGCTGCGGCGGAACGGGACGGCAGTACTGTCCACGTGATGTTCTTCGATCTGGACCGTTTTAAGTTTGTCAATGACACGCTCGGACATGGCGCCGGGGACGAATTGCTAAAAACAATCACGCGCCGTATGTCCCTCTGTGCGCGCAAGTCCGATACGCTGGCGCGGCTGGGTGGCGACGAATTTGTCCTGATGCTGGAAGGAGTCGATTGCGAGGACACCGTACATCGTCTCGTGCAGCGCCTGATGACCACCATCTGCGAACCGGTTGTGCTGGGTGACCAGGATGTGGCTGTTACTTGTAGTATTGGCATCAGTGTTTATCCGCATGATGCACGCGAGGCAGGGACTCTTCTCAAGTACGCCGATGCCGCCATGTATCACGCTAAGGAAAAAGGGCGCAATGGTGTCGAGCGCTATACCGTCGAAATGGACAAACGCGCGAACGAGCACCTGGTCATGGAGACACATTTGCGCCGCGCGCTTGAACGAAATGAATTTCGCCTGGTGTATCAACCCCTTCTGGATTTGCGGAGTGGACGCATCGCGGGTGCCGAAGCCCTGATTCGCTGGCAGCATCCTCAGCTAGGCTTGCTGACGCCGGTCCGGTTTATTTCCCTGGCGGAGGAAACCGGCCTGATCAATGGTATCGGCGAGTGGGTGATGCGGACCGCCTGCCTGCAGGCGAAGGCATGGATAGATGCCGGCGTGTCGCATCTGCCTGTATCGGTTAACTTGTCGACGCAGCAATTGACACGCCCGCATTTCGATGCGGAAGTCGCATCGGCGCTGAAGAGTAGCGGTTTGCCGGCGCACAGCCTCGAACTGGAGATTACCGAGAGCGCCTCCATGCGCAATCCGGAGCGTACTGTGCAGCTTCTGAATATGCTGGCCGCAATGGGCGTCGGAATCGCTATCGACGACTTCGGGACGGGATATTCCAATCTGTCCTATTTGAAGCGTTTCCCGGTAAGGCGACTCAAGCTCGACCGTTCATTCATTTCCGATATCGGTATCAGTGCAGCTGACGCGGCACTTACGCAATCCATCATCGGGATGGCGCATAGCCTTGGACTGGCCGTGGTCGCCGAAGGGGTGGAAGAAGTTAGCCAGTTGAGGCAGCTTGTCGCTTATGGCTGCGATTATGTACAAGGTTATTATTTCAGTCCGCCGGTTGCGCCGGAGTCATTGCTGGCAATGGTGCGCGCGGGCCGGTCCATTGACATGCGATCGCTCGCCGTCACGGATGTTGCTGTTTCCGTATGATCGACGACTCGTATGACAGGATTGCGCAAGAGAGTATCTTATCGGCTAACGATATCGAAAAGAGAAATGGAATAACATGTGCGAACGCAGTTATAGCATAAATCGCCGTGAATTCGGCCTCCGTATGACAACACTCGGTGCCGCAGTGGCAACCGGTTTCTATTCGTTGGAAGCTGCGGGTCAGACGCTCGACTCCCTTACGCTGATCACGGAAGATTATCCGCCATTCAATTTCGAAAAGAACGGCCGCCGGCAAGGCATTGCCGTCGATCTTCTAATGGAAATGCTGGACCTGTCCGGTTCCAAAAGGAGCAGGGAGGACATCCGGATATGGCCGTGGGCACGCGGATATGAGACTGCGCTGAAGGAAAAGGACATTGTGCTGTTTTCAACGACGCGCACCGAACCGCGGGAGAACCTGTTCAAGTGGGTAGGGCCCATCATGCCATCTCGCATTGTACTGGTTGCGAAGAAAAAGAATGGCATCCAACTCGACAGCGTAGAGGAGCTCGGCCGCGCTGGTTATCGTATCGGAGTCGTACGCGAGGATGTCGGGGAGAAGCTGCTCGACAAAGTAGACCGCGTGCGTGACAAAGTTGTCTTGCTGAATTCGGGCATCAGCGTCGCCAAGATGCTGCAGGCCGGCCGGATCGATATGTGGGCCTATGACATCCAGGTTGCGATGTGGAACCTAAAGGAATTGGGGTACGATCCTGCCGAGTATGAAGAAGTCTTCACGTTGGCGGAGACGCATAGTTATTATTTCGCGCTGAGCAAAAAGACGGACGACAAGTTCGTCTTCATGCTGCAATCCGCCCTTGACCAGATTAAGGCCAAGGGGCGGTTTAATGAAATTGTCGCGCGGTATAGAAAATCATAAGCCGAACGTTAAGCTTGAATCTCACAATCAGGCATCTCATGCTTGCCGAGACAGTGTTTGTGCTATTGCGGCATTGCGCCTTTAAGCTTTATGCCGCCGTATTCTCGCTGTTTGCATCCACCAGATAGATGACAAAAACCGGTTCGCTCAGATAAGGCTCATCGAGTACGATAATGGAAACAGGGTCGCGCAAGACTGAATCGCAGTCATACATGATCAGCAGGTCACCGTGGATGGCGATCAGGTTCGCTAATTCCGAAACCAGTCCAGATGCCCTCATGATTGTCCTTATTCTGTCTGTATGAAGTGTACTCGTCAGGGGACAGACAAAAAGTAAAATTTTTCGATGAATCTGGTCGGCCGTATAGTCGATACATCATAAACCTTGATATAAGCGCAGCGACACGTTATGCCCTTGTATTTTCAATCTTTGGTTTTTAATGCGATGCCTGAACCTATCGCAGAAAAAAACCAGTCGGAAACGGATCGGTGTCTTCCAGTAGCCACTGGTTGAATCCCATGATATGGGCTTCACCTGTGACTTCGGTAATAGCGGCAGGCAAGGCGCCAACTTGCGTTGCTTCGACCACCCGAACCTCGAACACGCTACCAACGATACTGCCATTACGGTACGCTTGATTCAGTCCGAGCTTTCCACGCAAAAATAATTGTGCCGCGCGACCGGAGGTTCCGGTGCCTGTTGGCGAGCGATCGACTTCACGATCAGCAAAGATACAAACATTCGATTGGTCGATGCCAGTACGGTTTGGTGCGCCATCAATGATGGTCCCATACAAGCTATCAAGCCCTGTCACCAAAGGATGTTGAATCTGTACCTTTGCTTTCACAGCCTGTTTGGTTTCAGCGCCAAGCTGAATCAGCGGTCGGACCATATCGGGACGGATTTCAAGCCCGGTTTGGCCGACATGGATGTAGTAGTAAAAGGCACCGCCGAAAACGATATCGCCCCTGACTTTGCCAAAGCTTGGTGTATCGACTTCAAGATCGCGCAGGTAAATGAATGAAGGCACATTACGAAAAGTGACCCGTCCCGCACGTACCCCGTCCCATTCCACATGGGCTTCGATAAATCCGGCAGGCGAATCGAAGGCGATGCGCGTTACAGGAATTTGCCGCTCGACATGCCCCAGTTCCACCAGGACCTTACCGAGCGCAATAATCCCGTGGCCACACATGTCGCTATAGCCTTCGTTATGGATAAAAATCACGCCGAAATCAGCATTGGGGCTAACCGGGGGCAATAGGTAAGCGCCATACATGTCCGCGTGCCCGCGCGGCTCGTTCATCAGGAACATCCGCAAGTCGTCTCGATTCGACTTGAGCCACGAGCGCTTTTCCAGAATGGTACTGCCCGGAACATGCGGCATGCCTGATAACAGAATACGCAAGGGTTCGCCGCCAGTATGCGCGTCGATTGTTTGTAGTGTGCGGGTAAAGCTCAGCATTTTCTGGTCTTTCGTTTGTTTCTATAGAGTGGTCCACCGCCGGTGTGCAGTCAGGCTGGCAGTTGTACATTGTTAAACCCGCAATTGTTTCGTTAAGGAACAATTGCTGTGTCCGCATGCCTTAGTTTACCGGCTTAATTTAATTCGATCGGCGATGACTTTGCTAAAGCTGTTCTTATCCTTCTTGTTTGTCTTCCATGCGCGTCAACGTCGGTAACTTCACATTCTCGAGCCAGGTGCGCATGCGGTTTGCATCCGCCGCTCGCGAGTATTTTCCTTTTGAATCAAGGAAAATCATGACGACCGACCGTCCATCAATGACGGCATTCATGACGAGGCATCGGCCGGCTTCGGCAATATACCCGGTCTTCTGCAGGACGATGTCCCAGTTGGAATTCCTAACCAGCCGATTCGAGTTCCGGTACTGCAGAGCCCGTCCTCCCGGTTCGACTGAAAATGCTTCATGCGTGGAATAGGTCCTGATCAGTGGATGTTCGCGCGCAGCAACCACCAGCCTTGCAAGGTCGTTCGGGGTCGATACATTCTTGCTCGACAATCCCGTCGTCTCGACGTAATGGGTATTGGTCATGCCTAGAAGCTTGGCGCGCGCATTCATTGCATCGACAAATGCAGGCAGTCCGCCGGGGTAGTGGCGCCCAAGTGCGGATGCCGCACGGTTTTCCGAACTCATCAGGGCGATGTGGAGCATCTCTCTCCGTGTCAGCTTTGCACCGATTGGTAATCGTGAAGAAGTGTATTTAATCCGGTCGACGTCGGCAGTTGTCACGGTCAATACTTCATTCAGGTCTTGCTTGGCTTCAAGCACCACCAGCGCGGTCATTAGTTTGGTGATCGACGCAATCGGAAGAACCGCTTCGGAATTTTTCGCAAAGAGAACCGACGAGGTGGTCTCGTCGAGAACCAGCGCGGCGTTGGACTCAAGGCCAAGAGGATTGGCCGTTTCATTCAGGCCCGCAAGGTCACCGGCACTAAGTACCGGTGGTGATGGTGTCGCTCGCATCCGGCGGGGATGGAACGATACAAGGCGTTTGTGTCGGCCAAGCGATGATTTCGCGGAGAAACGGGCCTTGGTGCGCACCTTGTTTTTGGCTTTTGCACTGGAGCGTGATTTCAGTGCACCCGCTTTCTGGCGCTTTCTTGTTGCACTGATCGAAACCTTTTTTACCTTGGATGCGGCGGGTACTTTGGCTCTTGCGCTTGCTTGTTCCGCACCAAAAAAGAAATGAAGAAAAACGAACAGAAGCAGTAGAGAAACCTTCTTCATGCTTAACCCTTATCATCCAGTGCAGCATATTGTACCTCGGCAAGATGATTTAATGCACTGAAGAATTAGGCACTTATAGATAAAACTTAAAGAAGATTCTAGAATGATGCCAGTTTAGTATGATGACGGTGAGAGTGTATCTAAAAGGTTTTGCTATTCTGGCAATTTAGATGTCTGACCCATGCCGGATGGAAATCCCGCCGGAATGTAAAACACATCTCGGACATCTCGGTTTTTACTAACAAGTCCGAGCCGGAATATATTGAGAAAACCTTTCTCAATACCGATGTCCGACCACAATGCACACCATATAAATAAAAAACCCCGCAGCTGGGGCAAGCTGCGGGCAAAGCTCTCTTGAAAGGAACAGGAACACGACGCAATGCCTCGGTTCCAGAGATTTATGGTAATCCTTCAGTCTTAGATAGAACTTAAACGCAGGAAAACTCTTTCGGTACCCGAACTACAGTAAATCTGGCTTTGGCCGGACGATGCAGACTGGCATGCGCGAAATGCCTACCAACCATGGTGTGGAATAAAGCAATTCAAATAAAAAGGCGGGATCGCTCCCGCCATTTTATTTAAGCCTAACTCTTTTCTGTTACTTGACGGCGTCAGCCTTCTTTTCGGCTGCATCTTTATTGGCTTCCGCCTTGTCCTTACGTGCCTTTGCATCGGCTTTGGCAATCTTCTTCTCTGCCTTGGCATCGGCCTTGGCCGCCTTCTCGTCAGCCTTGGCATCCGCTTTGTCAGCCTTCGCCTGTGCCTTTGCGTCCGCCTTTGTGACGGGTGTATCGACCGTGGTGGAAGCACCAGAAGTCATCTGGGTTGGTGTGGCTGCAGGGACTGATGATGTGGTGGTGGACGACGTCTGTGCGAACACGGAAGTTGCAAACAAGCCGGTGAGGAGAGTGGCGATCAATTTATTCATTAGGTTCCTTTCAGAGAGAATAAAGGTGACATCAACGTGTCAATGATTCAGACAACGCTGCTCCGAAAGATTCCTTGCCATTATGTTATTAATTGTAAGCTATGCAACCAGACGCAAATGCGGGAATTAAATCGATCTACCCACCGTAATCGTGGGCTGCAACAGTGCTCGCCCGCAACCACGTTACTTAGAGCACCTATCAAAATGCCGCTTGCCGCGTTGCTACTCCTAGCCGTGCGCCTGTACTGTCTTCGTCGGCGTGCCTTGCCATCGTCATTATGATAGGTGCTTTTATTCACGCTTTGCGCAATGAAGCTCACGCGGCTTCAACACCAACAACACTCTTGCCGCCTGCAACCCGACGCACAATCACTTTGGTTCCTATGCGCTCCGTCATTTCCTGTACATGGGATATGACGCCGACCTTGCGCCCCATCGACTGCAATCCATCGAGTGCCTGCATGGCGACAGCCAGAGTGTCCGCGTCAAGGCTTCCGAAGCCTTCATCAATAAACAGGGATTCCACCCGTACGCGGTTTGACGAAAGCGATGCGAGTCCTAACGCGAGGGCGAGGGACACCAGAAAAGACTCGCCTCCCGACAGCGAATGCACCGAGCGGATCTCTTCGCCCATATCCCGATCGACGACCATGAGCGCCAGCGAGTTCGGCACGCGCTCCAGTCGGTAACGGCGTGCCAGTTCCATCAAATGACGATTGGCATAGCCCAGCAGGACATCCAGCGTGAACTGCTGTGCGTAGTTGCGGAACTTTTTCCCGTCTGCCGATCCGATCAGTTCACCGAGTTGGCCCCACAGGCGCGCGGTGGCCTGTTGCCGTTCGAGTTCCGCCTGTACGGCTTCACTACGCGCGCGTCTGGCTTCGTCATCGGCAAGCGCCAACCGCAGTTGTGTGGTGCGTGCGCTCGCGGACTCATGGTCGGATGACAGTGTTGCCAGTGCACTTTGCAGCGCCTCGCGAACTTGGGCCGATGGCCGCAATAATTCGTGGGCGACCCGGCGGTCCTGACGCTCTTGCAGCACAGCCTTGGCGGTATGCAAGGCATTGTCCGCATGCTGGAGATATGATCGCTCTCTGGCATGCCAGTCCGCATCATGTGCCAGCATATCCTTGAGACTCGATTCATCAAGTGGGCCGGTTTGCTGGTCGGCATGCTGGTTGTAATCCGCAATCCAGGCGTTGACACGCTCATGTGCCGACGCGATTTCCTGTTCGGCGTTTGACAGCCGTTGCAAGGCCTGGTCACGCGACTCGCGGCAACGCGTTGCACTCATGGCCCGCTCCTGCAGCGCCTGCATCTGACGTTCGCATTGTCCTCTTGCCTGTTCCAGCTTGACGGCAAGTTCTTCCTCGACCTCTCTGACCGCACGTCCGCCAAACAGCATGGCGCGTGCCGCGCGCTTCTCGTCGAGCCGTTCGCGACTGGCGGCCAATTGCGCAGTGCGTGACTGCACTGCAGCGACAAGTTTGGTCGCGTTTTCAGCGAGTGCTGTTACGGTAATGTCCAATTCGTTAAGGCGGGTGCCGAGTCGCGCATGCTCGGTGACATTGACATTCCACTGTGCGACCCGTTGTTCGCATTTCTCACGGAAATCGGCAGGCGACTTCAGCCAGCTATCTTTCCATTTAGGATGGGTGAAGGCTTCCTCGAGTTGATCGATTGCTGTCGTCAGTCGACGTTCCAGGTCCGTGAATTTCTCATTTAATTTCGCTGATTCGGCTTCGGCCTTATTTGCCTGAGCAGTCGCGCTTGCAAGGGCTTCGCTCAGTTGCGCGCGGCGGAGCAGGGCGGCATCAAGCCCTTGCTGGGCGCTGTCCTTCTCTTTCTCCGCGGCCGTCGCTGCGCTCTCGGCGACCGACAAGTCGAGCAATTGGGCTTTGATCGCCTGGCGCAGATCCGCAAACCATGCGCTGCGGTCTGCCGGACTAACGTTCATCACTTCTGCCGCGACCGGATGTGCCTGCCAGGCGCCAAGCTTGTCCTCAATCGAGGCCAAAACGGCCTCGTGGTCGCACATGGCTTCGTCAAGCTGTCGCCGCAATTCCGTGATGGAAGCTTCTTCCCTTGCATACTGCTGGAACAATGCTTCAGCTTCCGTGCGTTTTGCCGACACTTCGCGGTCCATGGTCGAGAGCACCGTTTGCAGACGGTCGTCCTCTCCGGCATAGGGATGCTCAAGCGAACCGCATACAGGACATGGTTCATCCTGTACCAGCGATGCCCGCATTTCCTCCACACTGGTACTGCAGGCATCGTGTGCCATCTGTTGCATGCGCTGTGCCTGCTCAAGAGCGCCCCTGGCAGATGTCAACGACTGCGAGAGTTGTGCATGCCTGGTTGCTCCTCCTTCGAGCGACTGCGTTAAATGTGTAATGCGCGCGGCAAGTTCTTGCGCCCGGCACTGAGAGGTGAACAGGAGCTTCCAGCAAGCATCCGCATCTTCAATCAGGTCGCGTCGTGTTTCAAGCGCATGGCGTCGCTCACGGATACCTGCGATGTCGACCTGCGCTAAAGCGCGCACCGCCAGTTCACGCCGCGCTTCCGCCTTGGTTACCGATTCGATCGCAAGTAAAAGCTGCGCCTGCGCTTCTTCACCAGCTTGTCGTTTGCTCCGGAAGTCGGCCTGAAGCATGTCAAACGACTGTTTCGCCATATTCCGCTCGGCTAGCAACGCGCCGGCCTGGCCCAACAAGGTGTCCCAGCGTGCCCAGTGCAGCGCCAAAGATTTGGTTGACGCATGGTCGCTCAGCCAGGCATCTGCCTTCTTCTGCTGGTCCGTGATAACGGCGTGCTCTTGCCGCAGGTTTGCAAGTTTCTGATTTGCTTCCGATTCGTTTTTTCGAGCCTCTTCCAGTGCATCGATCAATCGTTGATATTCGGGTTGCAGCGCTTCGATCTGTGCGTCGAGAGTCTTGGCTTTGTCCAGATTGATTGTTGCGGCATTACGTGCAATATCGGCGTTATGGGCAGCGGTTTCCGCTTCCTTCAGCGCCAGCCGCGCTTGCGAATGCGCCATCACTGCGGCGTCAAGTTTCTGCTCGGCTGCTTGTAGCTCACTGCGCAGGCCAGTCGTTGCGGCTTGCGCGCGGCTCCATTCATGCATGAGCGGACGGGTCGCCTGAATGCTTTCCACGCGCGCAAGATATCGACGTCGCGTTACCAGTGTGAGCTGTTCGGCTACTAGGCGTTCCACTTCCTCTCGGGCCTGCTGTTCATCGCGCTTAAGATTTTCCCATGCGTAGTGCCAACGCAGTTCTTCGTCGAGTTTTTGCTTTTTCTGGTCCAGTAATGCGAGAGACTCGCTAGCAAGCTGCAGCTCTTTCTCGAGGTTTGCCCGCGCTTCAGCGTCGAGCGGCGCATGGTCCGCCAGGCGGCTGCCCAGTTGATTCAGCTTCTCGGTTTCGGCCTTGGCGCGTGCAAAAGCACGCTTTGACATTTCGCTGTAGATCGTACTTCCGGAAAGCGTTTCGAGCAGTTCGCCGCGTTCGCCATCATCGGCTTTCAGAAAAGCGGAAAACTCATTCTGCGCCAGCAGTACCGCGCGGGTGAATTGTTCGAAACTCAGACCGATGCGACGTTCAATCTCGGCCTTTACTTCAAGCTTGGTACCACCGATTTGCTGCAGTTCCGGCAATTGCCAGAACGCCATGGTCACCGGTTGCAAGGCGCCATCTTCTCTGGAACGCGCCCGGCGCACACTCCAGCGCGCCCGGTAGGTCAGGTTGTCATTGCCGATGAATTCCACTTCCGCATACGCTTCCGCGCAGCCGCGACGCAGCAGATTACGGGTGTCCTGCTGTGTCAGTGTTTCGTCACGCACGTCGGGCAGGCCGATGCCTTTGCCGACAGCTCTGGACAGACGTGGCGTCGCATCGTAGAGCGCGAGGCAGAGCGCGTCCAGCAAGGTACTTTTGCCGGCGCCGGTAGGCCCGCAAATGGCAAACAGGCCGGTTGAAAGCAGAGGCTCGCTCTGGAAATCGAGAGCGAATTCGCCGCCCAGCGAGGCGAGGTTCTTGCCGCTGACCTTGAGTATTTTCATGCGTGATTCGGGACGACGGTTAGGACGACTGTTGATCAGGAGCCAGGAGAAGTTCTCCGAAGGCAGCAAGTTGTTCCGACGGCGCCTCGGCCTGGTATTTGGCCTGGTAGAGGCGCTTGAATATTTCGTCGGGTTGCAGCGCACCCAGATCATCGACCGACACGGGCGCGGCATGCTCCTGAATGCGGGCGGCGTAACTTGTGTCAATTTTCGCCAGCCTTACCGGCTTGCCTTCAATCGCTGCTTCAATACGGGCCCGCAAACCAGGCTCTGGCCCGTCGAGACGCACGCGCACTTCAAGATAAGCGTTCAAGTGGGCATCCGTCGCCGGCAATTCCAGCGCATGCAATGCCGCGAGCGCTTCCTCGACCCCCGCCGGACGGCGCGGAATGCGTAACAGTTCCACCGTTCTCGGCACCCGGATCTCGCGAATGTCGGCGACGTTCTCTCCATCGAGATCGATACAGAGTACCTGGTGTGCATAATCGACTTCCGTAAACGACATCGGCAAAGGACTGCCGCAATAACGGATGTGTTCGCGACCGCCGACGCGCTGCGCCTTGTGCAGATGGCCGAGTGCCACGTACGCAACCGAATCATCGAACATCTGGTCGGACAGCGCCTCGGATCCGCCGACGACGATACGCCGCTCGGAATCGGCGGAGATTTCGCCGCCAGTCATGTGGCAATGCCCGAGCGCGATGATGGCCTGGTGGGCTTCGCGCTTTTCGGCTGCGCGATCAAGCGCCTGCCGGTACAGAAGGGCAATGCCTTCCATGTAAGGATCGCCGTCGGTCTCAACGCGCGGCACGTCGCCAGGACGAAGAAAGGGCACGGCCAGACACCAGGCGCCAACAGAACCATCCGGGCGGTGAAGCGGGACGAGTAACTGGTCCAGGTCGATTTCACCTGTGTCCAGGCGGCGCGCATGGCCGACGACAGTGACCTTCATCCCCTCCAGCAGCGGACGCGGGGCTTCCAAGCGGCCCGGTGAATCATGGTTGCCGGCAATGACGACGATTTGCAGATGCGGTGCTCGTTGTTTGACCTGCTGAAGAAACTGATAAAACTGGCGCTGGGAGGCAGCCGAGGGATTGGCGTTGTCAAAGATATCGCCGGCGATCAGTAACACATCGACGGACTCGCTGGCCACCGTGTCGACAAGCCACGCAAGGAACTGCTCGTGTTCATGCGTGCGTTCATAATTATGGAGAAACTGGCCGAGATGCCAGTCCGAGGTGTGCAGCAGGCGCATTCCTATCCTTTCTTGAAGACGCCGTGTGAATGACCGGGATGAAGCCGAATATAGCATTTCCGCCATGATGTGCGGCGGCAAGATGGCGTTCCGGAAAACTTCTCAGGTAGGCTCGGCGAGCGCAAGTCTGGCCATATGCAAGGCGCTTTCGTAAGAGCCCGCTGCGGCAATGAACAGGTTGTTATGGCAAAAGCCGGCATCAGGCACGCCTGTCACCGCGGAAAGCTCCTGTCCTTGCAGTCCGGCCCAGGCGGCCGGCAGGTCTTTGCGTGATTCGAAGGTATCGGGCGCCGCTGGAACGGTATGCAGCATGAACCGCTGTTCCGCCAGATTGTGGCTGATGACGAACAAGACCTTGGGCATTTCATTGCGGACCACCGAGGCCCATGGCAGTGCGCTGTTGGCAATGAACAGCACCGTGCCGTTTTCGAGCAAGGTGGAATTGCGTACCTGTTCGACGGCAAGCTGGCTGCCGACCCGGTACTTCACCGCATTCACGATGATATCCGCCATGTAGCTCATCGCGCGCCGGAACTGCTCCAGGCGCACGGCATCCGCCGCGGCGGGGCTGCCGGCCTCCTGCTCATCGAGCCAGGTCGGATTGAAGCCCGAGACCACGGCGGACAAGCCATACCCGCCAGGTGCGTTTTTGGCTGCGCCGGTGTCCGACATGTCCAGGTATTGAACCAGATCACCATCGATGGCGTAAGCAATCTGCTGCGCCTGCTCGTCGGGAAGTTGTACCTTCATGCGTGACTTTGCAACCAGGGCAACACATTGCGCGCCATAGGTTTTCCAGACCAATCCTGCGCTGGCATAGACGACGCCGGTTTCGCGGGCACCGGCAAAGCCTTTCTGGTGGTGATCGAAACGCCCGGTTTTCGGATCCCAAATGCCGCCTACATCGACAGCAAAGTCGGCGGCGCGGATCTTTTCCGGGTCGCGGGTGCGAATCAGTTCGCTGTGAGGAAACAGCATGTCGAGGACGGTCGCTGCCCATACATCGTCCGCGTGGAATTTTCCTGAGTGAGTTGCAATGATCATGTAGAAAGAGGCGTGTAATGGATCCGGAATCCGGAAACCCGCCATTCTACCGGGGTATTGCCCGTCAATATCGACATCTCAGCTATTTCCCTTCAGCGAAGCCATATCGATGACAAAGCGGTACTTCACGTCGCTTTTCAGCATGCGCTCATACGCGTCATTGATCTTCTGGATGGGAATCATCTCGATGTCCGAGACAATCCCATGCTCCGCGCAAAAATCGAGCATTTCCTGGGTTTCCGCGATGCCGCCGATCAGTGAGCCGGCCAGATGGCGCCGTTTCATGATGAGGTTGAATACCTGCGGCGACGGATGCGGCTCGGCGGGAGCGCCGACCAGGGTCATCGTGCCTTCGCGCTTGAGCAATACGAGAAACGCGTCGAGACTGTGCGGAGCCGCGACGGTATTCAGAATGAAATCAAAAGAATTTACGTGTGCCTGCATCTGCTCCGCATTACGTGAGACGACCACTTCGTCTGCACCCAGACGCATGGCGTCCTCCTTTTTGCCCGGCGAAGTAGTGAACAACACTACATGCGCGCCGAGTGCGTGGGCCAGCTTGATTCCCATGTGACCGAGCCCGCCCAAACCAACGATGCCAACCTTCTGACCCTTGCCGACTTTCCAGTGCCGCAGCGGGGACCAGGTGGTGATGCCTGCACAGAGCAGAGGCGCCGCGGCAGCCGGATCAAGTTTGTCGGAAATACGCAGGACAAACTTTTCAGTCACCACGATATTGCTTGCGTAGCCGCCATACGTCATGCCGCCGGAATGCATTTCCTCGCCGTTATAGGTGCCGACAAAGCCGTTTTCGCAATATTGCTCCAATCCTTCGGCGCAACTGCTGCAGTGCTGGCAGGAATCGACCATGCAACCTACACCAACGATATCTCCTGGTTTGAAGCGCGTTACCTTGTTGCCAACCGCACTCACACGCCCGACGATCTCATGCCCTGGGACCACCGGATATACGGTGTTTCCCCATTCATTGCGGGCCGTATGCAGATCCGAATGGCAGACGCCGCAGTAAAGGATGTCGATCTGCACATCGGTAGGACCGGGATTACGGCGTTCAAAGCGAAGTTCATGCAAGGGCGTATGGGCATCGGTGGCGCCGTAGCCGAGAGATTGCAACATATTAGCTCTCCGGATGGTTTGTTCGGCCGCTTCTGCGGATTGAGAAGGCTGGATGTTGGTTGACTGACATGCTGTAGCGCAGTTCCAGCGCCGGCCTTGCGATAGATCTTTTACCCGCTCCCAATACTGAAAACCCGTAATGCAGCTCTCCGACCACGAAATGCTTGCGGTAAGTCAACTGTATGTAAATTTCCCAGCGGAACTGGGTTCTGAGTCGCTAAAATTTCCTATGAAAAATCTTGAGGACAGGAAATGGAAAAGTCGTTAAAACTCTCGACATCAGGCCGTTACTATACTTATCTCAATGTCGCCAAGGCGCAGGCGGCGGCATGCATCCTTGCCTCTTGCTGCGTGAGCGTCGGGCTCATCCTGCTTGCCTTTGCATAGAGGGTTTGAAAAGCTGTCAGGTAATTCAACCCAAAGCAGGCTTTGTCACCATTAAAAAGTAAATGATGATCATGGCAATGAACGCCGGGTAGCCCAGTAATTCCCAACGCTTTGCATACTGCCAATATTCAGCCGGCATGGCCATTGCACCGGAGGCTGCGGCATGCGAAGCGATCCGCGCCATTCTGACCTGCAGCACCAACACCGGCAGCCAGCATATTCCTGCGAATACATACAGGCCAATCGATACCATCAACCATGGTGTTGTCCAGGTAAAGCCGGCGATATGCGCCAGCCATAACCCGGATAGCGGTTGAAACACCGCAGCCGGTACGGTGAACCACAGGTCGGCACGACATACCAGCCTGGAAACCACGGACATTGCCTCTACAGATCCGCTGCGATTGGCAAAGAACAGATAGAAGGCAGTGCCAAATCCGGTGCCCACGATGAGCACCGAAGAAATGATGTGCAAGGTTTTGATCAGAAGGTAAGTGTTCATCTTTTCATTCATGTGAAGCGGTGCCACATCCGGCACATAGCGGTAAACGGCGCAAACGAGGTGATCGTGGTAACCAGCGAAACGACAGTCGATTCGTCGACACGAACTTCAGTCCAGCCGCTCCTTTCTTGGGATTAAGAACCCACATCACCTGATGTCGAAGACCTTGAGCTAAGACAGGCTCCGATGCTCCCGCACTCTTACTAATGCGCGCAATGCGGTAGATAATGTGTCAGTGGTTTTCCGGCGAATCATCCCGGACCCAACACTTCGGCATTTCACCACTGCACTATTGCAACAGTCGTAGTGCCTGTCACTATGACGCGCACAGTCGCATCGGCGTTCATCTTCACCTCGGGGAGCAGATGCAATGACGGATATTGTAAGAATCGATGATGAGGTCATCAGCGTCGACGACTTCGTCAGGACACTCAAGCTAAGCGGCCAGTTTGAAAGCCTGGTCGAACAGATGGTACGCGACCGGCTCACGGTCAACGCGGCGAAGAAGCAGGGTATTCCGGTGCTGGCCGAAGAAATCCAGGAACGGGCTGATCAATTTCGCCGGGTGCAGGGTCTGCATCGCGCGGCCGACATGAATCAGTACCTGAGCGCCCTTGGGGTCTCGCTGGACGAATTTGAAGAATTCATCACGGACGCGCTGTATCAGGAAAAGATGCTGGCCAAGGTGTGTAATGACCGCGCCGTAGACGAATATTTCAAGCTCAATTCACCCAAATTCGACAGCATCGAAGTCAGTCACATCGTCCTCGACGCCGAAGGCAAGGCGAAGGAAATGATTTCGGTATTGCAGGACGATCCGGACTGCTTCGCGGAAATGGCGATGGAACATTCCGTCGCCGATACACGCGACAAAGGCGGTCTTATTGGCAAGGTAATGCGCGGCTCGCTCAAGTCCGATATCGAAGCCAAAGTCTTTAACGCCAAGGTTGGCGACCTGCTTGGTCCTTTCCCCTCGCCTGATCGCACCATGTTCGAAATTTTCATGGTCAACGCCAAGCATCCGGCGACACTGGACGAAGAGTCGACTGCAGAAATCCGGCGCTTGCTGAAGGAAGAATGGCTTCTCGGCCGGGCGCAGGAACATATCATCGAAGCGTGCTAAATCTGTCGTGAATCGCACCTGAGGCTGAACAAGCCCCGTTGCCATTCCCGACAGCCGTCACCCTATCGAAGCGAGAATGGCAAGCCCATGGACGCTCCATCACAGTCACAACTCCAGCCGGTCACGGACTTTCTTGCATCGGTAGAAATTCTCTCTCCCTTTACCCGCGATGAACTGGAAGCCATCGCGCCGCACGTGGAATCGCGTTTCTTCGCATTTGGCGATACGGTGTGCAATGCCGGTGATCCGGCTGATGGGCTTTATGTCATCAAGAGCGGTACCGTTCGTTTCTTTACCGAAGTGCAGGGTAAGGAAGTGAGTATGGGGGTACGCAAGACTGGTGAAGTCTTCGCCGACATTGCCATGCTGCGCGATTACCGGCACGAAGCTTCCGTACGCGCTTCGGTCAAGACCGAGCTGCTTTTCATTCCGCGCCGTGTGATCGAACCGATTATTCTGAAAAATCCAGCCGCATATGCGTTCGTCACCAGCTATGTTGCGATCAGCTCTGCCGGAGGTTTTGTTGCGCGCCTTTTTGATTTGAAAGGGAAGGTCGACAAGAAGGAGTTGGAAGAATTCGTCCGTAGCGTTGGCGTCAAGCGCATTGCCGCAGGCAAGGAGATCCTCAAGCAGGATTCGCGCGACGACCGACGGCTTTACGTTGTTCGACACGGTGAAGTACGCATTGTCCGCAAGGAGGCAGGCGAAGAATATCCTCTGGCGACGCTGCGCGATGGCGAGATATTCGGCGAGAAAGCCTGCGTATTGCGTCAGGAACAGATGGCATCGGTCACCGCGAACGAAGATACGACGTTGCTGGTCATTCCAGAAAAAACCGTGCATCAGCTCGTTGAACGCAATCCGAAACTGCGCGAAGCCCTGGAAGAGCGCATTCAGTTCATCGAGCGGGAATTGCACCGCCAAAAAAAACTTGCCGATCGCCGCAAGCGTCCAGTCACACTGGACATGCGTTCGCAGCCGGAACTCGGCGAAAAAATCATCAAGCGTTTTCCGCTGGTGGAGCAGGCCGAAGAGATGGACTGCGGTGCGGCTTGCCTTGCGATGTTATGCCGGCACTATGGCATTTCCATGACCCTCGGAAAACTACGTGAGCTTGCCAATGTCACTACCCAGGGCGCCACCATGGACAGCCTTGCCAGGGTGGGTGAATCCCTGGGGTTTACCACACGTGGCGTGCAATGCACCTATGAGGCATTGCTTGGTTTCGATCTTCCCTTCATCGCACACTGGGAGGGGTACCACTATATTGTGATTTATGGCGTATCCAAACGAAATGTCTGGATAGCGGACCCGGCGCTCGGCTTCAGGAAGATGACGGTTGAAGAATTCGAACGCGGCTGGAGCGGCACCTGCCTATTATTTACGCCAGGGCAGGATCTGGCGCAGCTGACAGCGACCCGTTCTCCGTGGATACGCTTTATCGCTTACCTGAAACCTTACAGAAAGATCCTGCTGCATCTGTTTCTCGCGACGTTCATCATCCAGATGCTGGGGCTGGTGCCGCCGCTCATCATCCAGAACGTCCTCGACGGCGTGATCGTGCATCACAACGTCGGCCTGCTGCATTTGCTGATCGCAGGACTGATTATCTCGAATGTATTTACGCAACTGATGACGACTATCCGGGCGTACCTGGCGAACTTCATGGTACGCAACATGGACTTTTCGATGATGTCGCATTTCTTCCGGCATACGATGTCGTTGCCGTACTCCTTTTTCGCCAAACGCAAGACTGGCGACATCCTCGCCCGTTTCCAGGAAAACCAGACAATCCGGGGCTTTCTTACCGAATCGACAGTGACCACCATGCTGAACCTGTTGATGGTGTTCATCTATTTTTCGATCATGTTCCTGTATAACGCGAAGATGACCCTGGTCCTGATTGCCTTCGTGATACCGATCATGATTTTGACCGTCGTTGTTACGCCGAGGATCAAAAATTATGCACGTGAAGCGTTTTCCACTTCGACCGAGGCGCAGGCCTACCTGATGGAAACGCTGGGCGGTGTGGAAACCATCAAGGGTATGGGTATCGAAAGACCAGTGCGACTGAAATGGGAAAAGAAGTACGCCAAATCACTCGACGTGCAATACCGAATGCAGTCGTTCAGCATCCTTGTCTCTCTCGCCAGTCAGGTATTGAACGCCGCGACCACGATTGCGATTCTCTGGGTCGGCGCAAACCTGGTGCTGAGCCGGGAGCTGAGCGTAGGGCAGTTGATTGCCTTCAATGCCTTGATGGGCAGCGTGCTGGCACCGCTGATGGGTCTCGTCGGGCTTTGGGGGCGGTTAAATGATGCCGGTGTGGCGATGGAGCGTCTTGGTGACGTGCTCGACATGGAGCCGGAGCAAAAGCCGTCCGACCTGCCTTCACGCATCGTGCTGCCCGACCTACAAGGTTCCGTGCGCTTCGACAATGTGTACTTCCGTTATGGCGGCAATGAAACGTCTTATGTGCTGGAAAATATCAGTTTCGATATAAATCCCGGCGAACTGGTCGCCGTGGTCGGGCGTAGCGGCTCGGGCAAAACCACCCTGGCCAAACTGTTGGTCGGTTTCTATCCGCCAAGCGAAGGGAAAATCATCGTCGACGGCTATGACATGGCGATGCTGGATAAAGATTATTACCGCGCCCAGGTCGGCTATGTCATGCAAAGCAACCTGGTTTTTTCCGGCACGATTGCCGAAAATATTGCGAGTGGCGACGACAGTCCGGACAGGCGTCGCATCGAGGAAGTCGCGAAGATGGCCGATGCGCACGGCTTCATTGCCAAGATGCCACTCGGCTACGAGCAGGTCGTCGGCGAGCGGGGCGTCGGCCTGTCGGGCGGCCAGATCCAGCGCTTGTGCATCGCCAGGGCGCTGTATCACGATCCGCGCCTGCTGGTCTTCGATGAGGCAACGTCGGCGCTCGATACCCAGTCGGAAAGCAACATCATCACCAACATGCACGAGATCCTGAAAGGGCGGACCGCTGTCATCATCGCCCACAGGCTCAGCACCATCATGCGCGCCGACAAGATTCTCGTGCTGTATGAAGGAGCGATCGTCGAACAGGGCAAGCACGAAGAACTGGTCGATCGACGAGGCATGTATTTCCAACTTGTCCAGAAACAGTTGAGCGCCGCATGAAACTCTTCCAGCAAGGCGTACCGGGCAGCACCACGATGTCGTATGCAGGGCTGATCGAAAAGATAGAGATCCTGCGTACGACACTGCGCTGGGCGTCTAAACTCGAACGTCCCGATATCGAGAAACTGTTACGTCAGTCGAACGCCCTGCGCGAAGAGGTGATGCAACTGTCGCACAAGGAACGTTTTGTGAAGGCGGCAGCGCAGGAGCCGGAGAAGCTCGACCAGCTACCCGGACAGCGCAAGCAGGCGCTGCTGGCTCGCAGTTTCGTGTTCGAAGGGACGTTTGGCGACAACCCGGATTTGCTCGATGCACTTGAAGTCGCGGAAAAGGCGGCGCCAACCGACCTGCCTGTGCTGATCGATGGCGAGAGCGGGACCGGCAAGGAGTTGATGGCCAAGGTTATCCATGCCAATGGTCCACGCGCCGACAAGCCATTCATCTCGGTCAATTGCGGTGCAATACCCGATAACCTGCTGGAATCCGAGTTATTCGGCCACAAGAAAGGCTCCTTTACCGGTGCCGCGAATGACAGGAAAGGCAAGTTTGAAAGTGCGCACAAAGGGACCATTTTCCTGGACGAGATAGGCGAGTTGCCGCTGGTGGGACAGGTCAAGTTGCTGCGTGTACTGGAGTCGCACGAGATCCAGCGCGTAGGCTCTGATGAGCTTATTTCTGTGGATGCGCGTATCGTTGCGGCGACCAACAAGAATTTGCGCAAGCTCAGCGAGCAGGGTGTGTTCAGGGAAGACTTGTTCTACCGGCTAAGCGTGATCCATGTCAGCCTGCCAGCCCTGCGTGACCGCAAGGACGAGATCCCTATATTGTTTTCTTATTTCTGCGATGAAGCGGCCGAAGCATTGAAGCGTCGTCCGGTAAAGATGTCGCCCGCATTGCGCAGCTTCCTGCTCGATTATGCGTATCCGGGAAATATTCGTGAGCTGCGCAACATCATTTATCGATTGTCGTGCCTGGCTGGTGAAACTGCAGACATCGTTCATCTTCCTGTTGACATTCGTCCCAAGCCGGGCGGCCAGGCGGCGGCCAATGCTTATAGTAGTGCGGCTGCCGGTCCATCCTCGGGCGGTACATTGGCCGGGATACTGAATACGGCTTCGCTGAGCGATGCCAGGCGGATTGCCAGCGACGAGGCAGAGAAAGCATTTCTGGAAAAAGGGCTGAGGGAAGTTGGCGGAACGGTCGCAGAACTTGCCCGTCGCTGCGACATGAACCGCTCGCACCTGCAAATGTTATTGAAGAAGCATGGCATTCATTCGAAAGATTTCCGCAAGCATGCAGGGCAATCGGACTCGGGCAGCGATAAGCACGCTTGAAACGCTTCCAAAGCGTCAGTCGCTCTACAGCGCCGGATTCAATGCGGTCATTTCATTCCGGTGAAAATCGTCAGCACGCACGACGACGGCAGAAATGTTATCCCGTCCGCCCCGGTACAGCGCCATGCCGATCAGTGTCTCGGATGCATGTTCGCAATCGCCTGGTGCAAGGGCATTGCACATTTCATCTTCACTCACGGCATTACTGAGTCCGTCGCTGCATAACAGGAACATGTCGCCGTCATCCACCTCGACACGATCTTCGTCGATTTCCAGCGTGTCGGCGGCGCCAACCGCGCGAGTGATCATGTTCTTCGGTACGTGCAGCAGCGCATCCTCTGCGCTCATGCCGGCTTTGGCCTTGAGTTCTTCAAGCTGGCTGTGATCGCGTGTCAGCAAGCGAAGTTCGCCTTGCCGGAAACGATAAATGCGACTATCGCCGGCCCATAGATAGCCGCAATGGCTGTCCCAGGCCAGTAGCACAACCGCAGTGCTGCCGATGATGTAGACGTCGCGGACAATCGCTTCTTGCCGGAGGTCCTGGTTTGCCAGCTGCAACTGATTTCTTGCATGGCCGACAAATGCTTCCAGGCTATCCGGAGGAGGAACCTCCTGCAGCCGGTCTACCACAGTCCGGCTCGCGTAGTCGCCCAGGGAATGACCGCCCATACCATCGGCTACGGCCCACATGCCGCGCTCCGGTCGATCAAGAAGAGCATCCTCATTGAGATCACGGATCAGGCCCACATGAGTGCGGGACGAAGACGTCCATCGAAAATGTGTTGGATTATTCATCACAACCTCCACGAATCACGCATTGATTACTGCACTATGCGAGTCATGCTGAGCGTACGGCCCGGACAGGTATCGTACAACCAAAGTGACATCGTCTGTGTGCTTAATGCTTCTGGTTTGTGCTGTGTTCACTAAGGATAACGTTGATATTCGAGTTCGCCGCCGAATTATCGATCTCAACGTTCTGTATCTGGTTATTCATCTGGTCGGCGATATAGGTGTTGTTGATCTGGAAGAAGTTAAACACCGTTCCGAGACCTGAATTCGGATTTGATGCCACGTAGGGACGGATCCAGCCAAAGACCCATGGTGCACCCGAACCCCGAATCACCGACATGGCCTTGCGGTCGAGAGCACGGTTCAAGGGCAAATCTTTGATAGCGAGTACAGTCATGGTGAATCTCCGAAGTGTTGGGTGAAATGCGGCACAGTGCGCGCTAAGTGAGCTATATCTCCTATGGAGCAATCAGCGTGCCATCCCCCGATCAATGTCGGACTATAGTGCGGCGCTGATACTGCCCCACTGCGATGGGTTGACGGCGATATTGGGTGGAATGAAACTCGCACCGATGACGCCGACATTGTTCAACGTGTTGACGTCCACATTCTGCAACTGGTTCAGGTTCTGGGTGATGCCGACGTTGACATTGGCAATCGGGCCCAGACCGGCAAGCCAGGAATTGCCGCCGCGTACCGACGACATCGCGTGCTGGTCGAGCTCGGTGCTGTTGGCGAGATCATGAATGGCGATGGATGACATGGTGATGCTCCTTGATGAATAAGTGAAGGACAAAGATCGACAGGCTCTGCACGACGGCCACGGTGGAGGGCGGTACACCTGCCTTCCACCGTGCTGCCGGGCATTACAGGAAGCTGATGTTGTTGGAGCCAGTCTGGGTCGGATGCACATTGGAGGTGATGCCGCAGACGAAGGCCGCATTGTTGCCGTTGTTGACCTGGGTATCCTGGCTTTGCTGCATCAGTTGCTCGGCATCGAACTTGAAGTCGCTCTTGGAGACATGGGTGATTGGGCCAAGATAGAACGGCGCACCTTGGTAGGTGCCGCCGCGCACGGCGGCCATGGCGCCGGCGTCGAGTTCTGTGGTCTGGGACAGGTCTTTGATGATCAGTGCTTTCATGGTGATTCTCCTAAAAGGTATAAGTCAGTAAGTAAGCTGGGTAAGCTACGAAAGAGCCGGGTCTTGCTTAAGCAGCCAGGCCGCCGAAGCTGATGTTGTTGGTGCCAGTCTGGGTCGGGTTCACATTGGAGGTGATGCCGGATGCGAAGGCGACGTTGTTGCCATTGTTGACCAGGGTGTTCTGGCTCTGGGCGAGCATTTGGGTGGCATCGAACTTGAAGTCATCCTTCGCTACCGAGCCGGTCGGGCTGGGCCAGCAGTAGGACGGCAACGGGACGTAGCAGCCGCTGTAGGTGCCGCCGCGCACGGCGGACATGGAATGGGCGTCGAGTTGTTCGGTAACGGCCAGGTCTTTGATGAGCAGTGATGTCATGATGATTCTCCTGAATAAAAGTAAGGTGTAGGGCAAGTGAAGGTAAGCAAGGGCAAGTGCCGTGTGCATCAACCGAAGCTGATGTTGTTGGAGCCGGTCTGGGTCGGGTTCACGTTGGACGTGATGCCGGACGCAAAGGCGACGTTGTTGCCGTTGTTGACCTGGGTGTTCTGGCTCTGGTTGAGCAGTTGTGTGGCATCGAACGAGAAGTCGCTCTTGGAGAACGATCCCATCGGGCTCATGCCATAGCCGCTGCTGGGCAGGCAATACGATGGTGCAGGCACATAGCAGCCGCCGTAGGTACCGCCGCGTACGGCAGACATGGAGCGGGAGTCGAGTTGTTCGGTAACGGCCAGGTCGGAGATGATGAGGGATGTCATGGTAGTGCTCCTAAGTGAGTGAAGTTGGTAAGTCAGTGGTCAGGCATTGGGTAGTTGGGTTGGTGTCGAACGTTTTGTCGTACACGCAGGACATACAGCAGGGAGTGTGCCAGCGTGTGGGATGGCGTCTGGCGGGCGGGCTAAGTGCTTGATGTGTATGGGGATTTGTGAAGAGGTGAAGGAGGGTGGTGGCGCGAGGAGGACTTCGGCGGCACAGTGGCATGATGGGGGCGATCCAACACATCAGCAGCTAGTGTCTGCAAAAGCCTGACACCACGTAGTACACCGGCATACACGCCGAGACATACGCATGCGGATGCGATAAGGAACATCGTCTGAACGACGCATTGAACAGATCTAGCAGGGGGGAAGAACGCAGCGATGAAGACGCGCCATGTGGTGCATCAGAGTCTCTCTCGCGAACGCCAGGGGCGGCAGCAAGGCCGATTGCTACTCTTAGGAAGGGGGTACCCCGACGAGAGCTTAATGTTTCTTGGGTGGGGGAGCAGAAGGGTAAGAAGAGGGCGACGCGATGAGGAAAGCCAGGTGTCGGCAGACAGATTTGGCAGCAACAACGCGAACGCTCGTCAGCGTATCTGTCGGCAATTACATGCCACACGCAGATATACATCGATCAATGACAAGCTAATTGCGATAGACCAAGCGTACACACGAGCAAACGCCCGACAACGTCAGTTGCCGGGCGAAAAACAGGCATGCGAAACTAACTACTTGCGCGACAGCAGATCCTTCGCAGGCTGCACGCTACGTTTGACGCCGGGAGGGTAATCGACAATCCGGGTGCTGCCGAAAGCTTTCTGCAACTGATAAGCCTGGCGATTCCCGCCTCGCGCGCCGCCGATGACGGCATGCATGGCTTCGCGGTCCAGATCGATGCTTTCCGGCAGGTCTTTGATGGTAATGGTAGCCATGGCTGGCTCCTTGAAATCAGGTAACTGGAAATGCGCTCTTGTCTATCACGGATAAACCGGTATTGTGCCCAGTATAGTCGGCGCAATAAGCAATGCGCCCGATTCTTCTCAAGAAAAAACGCCGGAAACATGGGTTTCCGGCTTCAGGCTGCGAACATCAGAGTGCGGCGCTGATACTGCCCCACTGCGACGGGTTGACGGCGATATTGGGTGGAATGAAACTCGCACCGATGACGCCGACATTGTTCAACGTGTTGACGTCCACATTCTGCAACTGGTTCAGGTTCTGGGTGATGCCGACGTTGACATTGGCAATCGGGCCCAGACCGGCAAGCCAGGAATTGCCGCCGCGTACCGACGACATCGCGTGCTGGTCGAGCTCGGTGCTGTTGGCGAGATCATGAATGGCGATGGATGACATGGTGATGCTCCTTGATGAATAAGTGAAGGACAAAGATCGACAGGCTCTGCACGACGGCCACGGTGGAGGGCGGTACACCTGCCTTCCACCGTGCTGCCGGGCATTACAGGAAGCTGATGTTGTTGGAGCCAGTCTGGGTCGGATGCACATTGGAGGTGATGCCGCAGACGAAGGCCGCATTGTTGCCGTTGTTGACCTGGGTATCCTGGCTTTGCTGCATCAGTTGCTCGGCATCGAACTTGAAGTCGCTCTTGGAGACATGGGTGATTGGGCCAAGATAGAACGGCGCACCTTGGTAGGTGCCGCCGCGCACGGCGGCCATGGCGCCGGCGTCGAGTTCTGTGGTCTGGGACAGGTCTTTGATGATCAGTGCTTTCATGGTGATTCTCCTAAAAGGTATAAGTCAGTAAGTAAGCTGGGTAAGCTACGAAAGAGCCGGGTCTTGCTTAAGCAGCCAGGCCGCCGAAGCTGATGTTGTTGGTGCCAGTCTGGGTCGGGTTCACATTGGAGGTGATGCCGGATGCGAAGGCGACGTTGTTGCCATTGTTGACCAGGGTGTTCTGGCTCTGGGCGAGCATTTGGGTGGCATCGAACTTGAAGTCATCCTTCGCTACCGAGCCGGTCGGGCTGGGCCAGCAGTAGGACGGCAACGGGACGTAGCAGCCGCTGTAGGTGCCGCCGCGCACGGCGGACATGGAATGGGCGTCGAGTTGTTCGGTAACGGCCAGGTCTTTGATGAGCAGTGATGTCATGATGATTCTCCTGAATAAAAGTAAGGTGTAGGGCAAGTGAAGGTAAGCAAGGGCAAGTGCCGTGTGCATCAACCGAAGCTGATGTTGTTGGAGCCGGTCTGGGTCGGGTTCACGTTGGACGTGATGCCGGACGCAAAGGCGACGTTGTTGCCGTTGTTGACCTGGGTGTTCTGGCTCTGGTTGAGCAGTTGTGTGGCATCGAACGAGAAGTCGCTCTTGGAGAACGATCCCATCGGGCTCATGCCATAGCCGCTGCTGGGCAGGCAATACGATGGTGCAGGCACATAGCAGCCGCCGTAGGTACCGCCGCGTACGGCAGACATGGAGCGGGAGTCGAGTTGTTCGGTAACGGCCAGGTCGGAGATGATGAGGGATGTCATGGTAGTGCTCCTAAGTGAGTGAAGTTGGTAAGTCAGTGGTCAGGCATTGGGTAGTTGGGTTGGTGTCGAACGTTTTGTCGTACACGCAGGACATACAGCAGGGAGTGTGCCAGCGTGTGGGATGGCGTCTGGCGGGCGGGCTAAGTGCTTGATGTGTATGGGGATTTGTGAAGAGGTGAAGGAGAGTGGTGGCGCGAGGAGGACTTCGGCGGCACAGTGGCATGATGGAGACGATCCAACACATCAACAGCTAGTGTCTGATTGGCTCCGACACATCGTCAGACACGTTGACACCGCGTGGTGTGAATGCGCTCGAATCGAAGACAGCGATGGTGTATCTTGTCTAATACTTGAACAATGCGGAACCGACCACTGTGCACTCTATGTACCTCATGTCTCTCTATAACCAGGACATGGCGAAGCGGCGCGGGCATGCTTTAATAAAGTAGTGCGGAAGGATTCTGCTGAAGCTCAACAACGCGCGAATCGTGGAGCGCATGATGTTTGCTTATGGACGGGTCCATATCCATTTTTGTTATAGGCGTCCACCGTCATGTTTTCCGGCCGCCAATAAAGAACGGATTGCACAGCGTCCAGCATGGCAGTTTAAAGTCGGGATGAAAGCCCGGCTTGCACAACAGTCGGTCCCAAGGGATCGAGGCGCTGTAAGAACGAGGCCTGCCCATGCACTACGGACATGGAATGGCATCGCCGAAGGCACTTAGTGTGAGCACCTATGGCCACTCTTGCGCACGCAATACGTACCTTTCAAAGCGGCGGCCTGTCGCATAAGGAATTTCTAGCGCAGGTCGACCGCGTCCTTGCTGCCGACAAGGCGAATTCCGCTCGCCTTGTCGATTTGCTGAGCGAGGAAAACACCCGCATTGAATTACCGCCCGATGTCTACGTGGAATTGCGGCGCCGCGTCGAACACCTGATGGAGTCGAACCAGCGCGGCGGCGAAGAAACACATGTGCAGACCCGCCCGGGAGACATGCCGCCTATGCGGCAGGGCGGGACAAATGAAAAAGAAAAGGACAAGCCGTCCCAGGATTCCAATCGCATGAAAGGCGCGGGCGACACGCTGAACGGGCGATTTGTCCTGGAAGAATGCATTGGTTTCGGCGGTATGGGCACCGTCTACAAGGCGCTCGACCTGCGCAAACTTGAAGCGTCGGACCGTAAGCCTTATATCGCGATCAAGGTCTTGAACGTCCAGTTCCGCGGGCATCCCAAATCGCTTATCACCCTGCAGCGTGAGGCCAAGAAGGCGCAAGCGCTTGCGCACCCCAATATCGTTACCGTCTACGATTTTGATCGCGACGGATCCACGGTGTATCTCACGATGGAACTGCTGTCGGGCAAGCCGCTCAGTCGGATCCTGCGTGCGCCGGATTTCAAAGGCTTGCCTGCGGCTGAAGTCTGGCGCATCGCCAATGGCATGGGCAAAGCACTCGCATATGCCCATGAGCGCGGCTTCGTGCATTGCGACCTGAAACCGGCGAACGTCTTTTTGACCGAAAAAGGCGAGGTGAAAGTCATCGACTTCGGCATTTCAAGGGTTTTCCATAAACCGGAAGACGATGCCGACGTGACGGTCTTCGACCCGGGCAGCCTTGGCGGGCTGACTCCGGCTTATGCGAGTGCTGAAATGCTTGAACGCAAGGAGCCCGACCCGCGCGACGATATCTATGCGCTAGCCTGTATCGCCTATGAACTGCTGACAGGAAAACATCCGTTTGACCGCGTCGCTGCGACGCAGGCAAGAAATGCCGGCATGAAGCCGATGCGACCGAAAGGTATCGGTTTTAGACAATGGCAGGCGTTGAAGGCCGCCTTGTCCTTCCGGCGCGAGACGCGTACCGCCAGCGTCGCGGAATTTCTGGACGCCATTGGCGAGCATCGCGGAGCCACGACCTACATCGCGCTGGTGACGTCGACCTTTTTGGTCGCAGCACTGACAGCGACGGGGGTCGGCTACTACTGGCGTTCGCACAAAGTCGATAGCCCTCGGCGCGCCGAGGCGCCTGCCTCACCACCCACCTCATCTGCGACGCCCGTCGTGCCGGCACCCGTACCGCCGACCGCGCAAACGAAAGCGCCTGAAAAGCCGCAGCCGCTGCCACCGATCAAGCTTGCTGCGGTTGCGCCCCTTATCGCAGCCGAATCGTGTGCAGCAATGGTCTCGGCCGCACGCGACCATACGCTGGAAGTGCAGGGTTATATCGCAGACGGTGCTGCGCTTACGCGGCTCAAGAATAAACTTGCCGCGGTACCCGGCGTTACCACGCTCAACCTGACGGCGGTGCAAGTCAGTGAAGAGAAATGCGCAGTGATCGAGGCGTTGGCGCCATATTGGCAAAAGAATCAGGAAGCAGGCCGTGCGGCCATGGTGCAGACGCGCGCACGCAATGCCGAGTTGACTGAAGGCGATCCGCTCGTCATTGATATCAAGACGCCGGCGTTCGACTCATATGTCTATGTCGACTACTATGCGCTCGACGGCAGCGTCGCCCATTTGTTACCAAGCAGACGTTCCAAGGCCAATCAGGCACCGCCGAATTACAGGGCGTCGATCGGCAGCATTGAAAATTGGATCGTGTCGAAACCCTTCGGTAAGGAATTTATTGTGTTGCTGGTAACACCGGTGCCGCTGTTTGATGGCAAGCCACCGGAGTACAAAACACGCGCGGACTATCTGAAGGCCTTGGAAAAGCAACTCAAGCAGATCGCCGCCAAACATGGAAAAGAAAAAGTCGCGGTGGACTTCGTGCAGATCACGACCAAGGCCCGTAAGCCCTAAGCAGATCAGAACTCAGTTTAGTTCACGCACTACGCGGAAACCATTCTGCGAATGGCGTACGCTCGCATCATACTTAAAGCGGGTAGATGAAGGCATGTAAGTAGCACCTTCCCGCCATGAACCGCCACGGATGACGCGTACACGGCAATTGGGCTCATCCCAAGGGCGCGCGTCAGCGGGTGCGCCCTTGTAGGTGTTATGCCAGCAATCGCTGACCCATTCCCACACGCTGCCGTTCATGTCGTGCAGGCCATAAGGATTGGGGGAGAAGGATCCGACATCGGACGGTGCGTCTTTTTGCCAGGGATCTCCGCAGTCCTTGCAGTTGGCATTGCCGGGTCGCATCTGGTCGCCCCACCAGAATCGTGTGCTGGTACCACCGCGGACCGCATATTCCCATTCCGCCTCGCTCGGCAGTCGATAAGTCTTGCCACTCACGCTGCTCAACCATTTCACATAAAGTTGCGCATCGTCCCAGCTGATGTCGCGCGCTGGTGATTTTTTCTGGCGGCCTTCTCCCGCGGTAATGCGCGGGCAGGCACCTGCGGCGACACAGGCATCCCATTCTTCCACCGTCACTTCATACTTTCCAATGGCAAACGGTGTATTGATCGTCACGCGGTGCGGCGGACGTTCTGAGGGGTCGTCCGCCGCACTGCCCATGGTGAAGCCGCCGGCACGCACCGAAACGAGGACCGGACAGGTTGGGCAGTCGCGGATTTCACTTCCCGCCTGAACAGGTGCAGCCGGCTTTTCGGGCGGACGTGGTTCAGGTGGTTTTGGCGTCGCAGCGGTTTCCGGCTCTGCCTTTTTTGGTGGCTCGGGCCGTGGTTGTTCCTGTGCCCTGGCCGGTGCGCGCGGCCGTTCAGGCGCCGACCTGATTGCTGGCGGCGGCTTGTCCGCGGGCGCATCGGCTTTCGGAGCAGCAGCGCGCAGCCGCTCCATGCGTGCACGTGCAAGCGACGCGAAGCGCCCATTTGGATAGCTTTGCAAATAGGCTTCATAGTCGCTGGCATGCGTGCTGTCCTTGATCGATTCCCAAAAGGTCAATTCGTACTGTTCGGCGCTGTCCTTAGGCAGTACTCCCCGGCTTTGCCATGCGACTATCTGCTCGTTATCCGTGGGCATAGTTTGCCTGGCCACCTCTGCGGACGGCTTGGTCCCGCGTATGGTGATCGGTTGTGCAAGATTTGCTTCGATAGCCGGTACTTGCCGCTGCGCAGTTAGTTTCGCGACTGACGCTTGCACTTGCTGTAACACCGTCTGTACGTCCGCGTCTGGTTGATGCATGGCGCGTAGCAGTTGCGAGGTGAAGACGCCATGGCTAATCCCATCCGCCGCGAACGCCCCTGGCGAAGTTGCATGGGCAACCAGGGTTTGACTGCTTTCTTGCTTAACAACAGTGGATATCGGATCGTCAGATCGAACAAACCCTAGGCCTTTAAAGGGATCGTTCGAACAGGTGTCCAGCAGGACAAGATTAGGCTTGTCCGGACGCGCCGAGCGCATGTTGGCGAGAATGGCGTCCAGATTGAGTGCGCGCGACTGCATGCCGTGCAAGGAATTGCTGTCGGCATCCAGAGGCAAAAGATAGTTCGTCGGACCCACGCGTACGCCATGTCCGGAAAAGTAAAACAGCCCGACATCCGCATGTGTCAGACGTTCCTTGAACTGATCGAGTGCCCGCTGCAGGCCCGTTCGGTCCAGATCTTCATACAGGATGACGTCGTAACCCAGCGTCCTGAGTTGTGCCGCTACGGCGCGCGCGTCATTGCCGGCGTTGGGGAGCGAATGTGGACGGTATGCGCCATTGCCAATCACCAGGGCCACGTTGTCCGGCAGACGACCGTTGTCTGACTCAATGTGGCGTGGCAATTGTGCGCCGACTGCGCTGCCGCAGACCATGGCCACCAATACGGAAACGATGAAGAGTTTTCGCCACACGATCGTTCCTAGGGCTGAGGGAGTTCGGAATCCATCAGATCACCGTCGAAGGACGGTATCTGATGATCGAAGCTTAGATCAGGCAACGGCACAATCAAGCGCGATCGATACATGTCCGCGCGGATCGAACGGGCTGCGTGTTTATCTTTGAACTGTCCGGCAAGTCCAATTCTGTCTAATATCAAACGGACGACGCTTTCTGCAATGTTTTCGTGAATTTCTGTTCTACCCTGTACGTGACATTCAATAAAGCGCTGGTGGAAAACAACAGGCGCTGGTGCAACCCGGATGTGGTTGGATTCGTGAGAGTGCTTTCATGCAGACTCGCGTACGTTTGCGCGCGAGACATTTTTCGGGGTGAGGTCCAGCATGCAAAAGTTCGCCATTGTTGCCTTCGTTGCTATCTCCTGGTTGCTTAACGTACCGCTCGCCGCAGCCCCAAATACCGCGCCGGATAATGCTCAGGTATATTTCATCTGGCCGACCGATGGGACGGTGATCCATGGCGGCAAATTCTGGGTGCGAATGGGCTTACGTAACATGGGCGTCGCGCCAAAAGGCGTCGATCTGCCCAACGTCGGTCATCATCACCTGATCGTCGACGGCGGACCACTGCCGGCCGGCGAGCCTATCCCCTCGGACCGAAATCATCTCCACTTTGGTGCTGGTGAAACCGAAGCGCGTGTTGAACTGCCGCCAGGCAAACACACACTTCAGCTTGTGCTGGGCGACAAGGATCATGTTCCCCACGAACCGCAGGTAGTGTCCAAAAAAATCACAGTCATCGTGCGATGATGATTTTTGCAAGCCCTGCACGCCAGCGATTACGTGCGGGTGAGTCGCGCGTATGCCGATAACCATGCACTAAGGAGCAACGATATGGATAGGCTGTTGAGTGCGTTCGCCATTGTCTTCAGCTTGCTCTCAGGCATGGCCTTCGCGGCGGATGGTAGCGGCCCAGGCAAGCCATACTTATATATAGGCTGGCCGAACAACGGCGAAGTAGTCTCCGCTGGCAAACCGTTTCGCGTGTGGTTCGGACTGCGTAATATGGGCGTCGCACCCAAAGGGGTCAACTTCCCGAATACCGGTCATCATCATTTGCTGATCGACACCGACCCGCCGCCGGCCGGCCAGGAAATTCCATCCGATCGCAATCACCTGCACTTCGGTGCTGGCGAGACTGAAACCATGGTTGAGCTTCCGCCCGGACGTCACACGCTGCAGCTAGTGATGGGTGACGACAAACATGTCGTACATAACCCACCAGTCGTGTCGAAAAAAATCACGATAACCGTCAAGTAGAAAAAGTAAAAAAACGGGTTGACGCAAGCTTGCAGGGCGGAGCGCGCCGCCCGTGTCTACAGCGATCCTGCAGTCCTTCGCTCGGCGAACTGGTAATTTTGCCAACGGTGACCATACTGTAATCACGACGACGCAACTCGGCACAATGCGCCGGGAAGGGGTACAGCAATGGAACATGCAGGCAAGGCAAACCAGGCGGGCGGAACCGTGATGGCCTACCTTGAAGTGATCAACGACGGCGCCGCCAATCCGACACTTTTCCCGTTGCACGATGAGGTCGTCATCGGCCGTGAGCCGCAGGATTCATTGGGTACCGACCGTTTTCTCTGCATTCCCGAGCACACCATCAGCCGCAGGCATGCGCGCATCCGACGCAAGGGAAGTACCTTCTTTGTCGAAGATCTGCACTCCTTCAATGGCACCTTCGTACTCGGCACGCGACTTGAGCCCGGCGACTGGCACCCGTTGCGTGATGGCGATGAGCTCACGGTGTCATCCGCACAAATCGTCTTTCATTCAATGATGGAACCGGCGGCCGACAGTCAGCCGACGATCATCACCAAGTCGGTTGACGCGACCATCTATGCAGCGGGTTTTGAAGCTGGCACGGACCTTGATAGCAGTGACATGCAACAGACGGTACGAAAACTGCACGCGATGGCGCAAGTCGGCATTGCGTTGGGCGCGGTGACCGATCGCGCCACGCTGACTGAAAAGATCATGAACTTCATATTCGAGTTGTTTCCACTTGCCGATCGCGCATTCGTCCTGCTCAAGAAGAGTCCAGGCGAAGCGCCAACGCCGGTCGCCGCCCGCCATCGTGACGGCACCGTCGAAGATCTTGCGCATGTGCGCATGTCGCAAACGATCATCGACGAAGTGGTCAACAACAAGCAGTCGATCCTGTCGGTGGACACCTTGTCGGATCGTCACTTTGGCGTGCAGGAGTCGATTGTCGACCAGGCGATTCGCAGTGTGATGTGCGTCCCATTGCTGATGGAAGGCGAATGCCTCGGGCTGATTCAGGTCGACGCCTCGTCGAACCCTTATGCATTCAAGGAAGCCGACCTCGAAGTGCTTACCGGTGTCTGTGCCGAGACTGCGGTTGCGTTGAAGAATTTTCAGTTGTATTCGGACATTGAACGTCTGCTCGACGGTTTCGTGCGCGCTTCCGTGCAAGCGATTGAAGAACGCGATCCTGCAACCGCCGGACACTCTTTCCGCGTTGCCAATTACGCGGAAGGACTGGCTATGGCAGTGGATCATGCCGAGCGAGCCGATCTGCGCCGCGTGAAATTCAGCAAGGACCAGTTGCGTGAAATCCGGTACGCCGCCTTGTTGCACGATTTCGGTAAGGTGGGTGTTCGTGAACATGTCTTGCGCAAGGAAAAGAAACTTCATCATGCCGAAATGCGCATGCTGGAACATCGTTTCAAGCATGCACAGGTCTGCCTTGAACGACAGGCTTACCGCAAGCTCGCCGAGACACATGCGCAGCATGAACTAAGCATGGCCGCGTTCCGGTTAGAAAAGCAGAAAATTGAGGCGACCCTGTGCGAAGAATGCACTCGCCTGAAGCAATTCATGGAGGCGATCAAACAGGCAAACGAGCCGGCCATATCGCATGCCGATGGCATGAGCGGACTGCAGGAAATCACTCAATATTTGTATCGTGATGCCGACGACGCCGAGATGCCCTTGCTGGAAGACCTGGAGTTGTCCGCATTGAGCGTCTCACGTGGCTGCCTGACTCCGGACGAGCGCAGGCAGATCGAATCGCATGTGGCAGATTCGTATTCCTTCCTGGTGTTGATTCCGTGGACCCGGGATCTGGCGAGCGTGCCGACGATTGCGCATGGACATCACGAAAAGCTTGACGGTTCCGGGTACCCGATGGGTTTGCACGGCAACGAGATCAGTTTCCAGACACGCATCCTGACCATTTGCGATATCTATGATGCGTTGACCGCCGGTGACCGGCCATACAAGAAAGCCTTGCCTGCGGAGCATGCGCTGGACCTCATCGACAAGGAATGCCGCGCAGGAAAGCTGGATGCACGGGTATTCAACGTGTTCGTCGAATCAAAGGTGTGGCTGTCTCCATGAGCAGTAAATCGACATCAGCCATGTCAGCATGCAATTTCAATAACGTTTAGCCTTGAAAATGAATCGTACTTTTTCCCGACGCGTAGCGACCAACCCCTCCGCCGCCATAATCCCGGTGTGTGCACTTTCGCATTTCGCCCAACGCGCATCATGTGTGCGCTCGGCGCTCATGCTTGGTGCATGCACGGTGTTTCTGGGCGGCTGTGCCGATGTCAAACTGACCGATTACAAGCAGCCTGACGCCCCCATCAAGCAGGCATGGTCACAAAAGACGCCGGTTTCCGCCACGGAAACCGTACGTCCCGACTGGTGGAGAGAATTTCGCGACCCTTATCTGGATGATCTGGTGAAGCGTGCCGTCGAAGGCAATATCGATATCAAAATCCTGGCCGCACGCACCCGTGTCGCCAACGCGCAGATCGGGGAAGCGCGCGCCGGTGCATTGCCAAGCCTCGATGCGGGAGCTGGCGCCAGCTTCGAGAAGAGTACGGGGCAGAAACTGAGCAAGTCGTTCAACCTGGGTACCCAAGTGAACTGGGAGCTCGACATCTGGGGCAAGGTCGAGAAAGGCGCGCAAGCACAGGAGGCTGAATTCCAGGCAACCGAAGCGGACTGGCGTGCCGGGTACCTCAATCTGCTTGCCGGGGTGTCAACATCGTATTTCCAGATTCTGCAGTTCGATGAACAGATTGCGCGTCAGCGGACGGCGCTGGACAAAAATCGGCAGATACTCGGTATCTACGAGTCAATGCACAAGAATGGTTTGCTGCCCAACACTAGAGTCTTGCAGCAGCGCGCGGAAGTCAACCGGCTCAGCAGGGATCTGCTGGACCTTAACCGCTCTCGTGACCTTGCAGGCAATGCGTTGTCGACGCTGCTTGGCATCCCCGCCGGCGATTTCCGCGTACCGACCGGCGAACTGCAGCAACGGATCAGTTTGCCTGAGGTGCCCAATGGCTTGCCGTTGGAACTGCTCAAGCGGCGGCCCGATATCGTGGCTGCCGAGTATCGTGTGCTGGCTGCGCACAACCTGATTGGCCAGGCAAAGCTGGCGCAGCTGCCATCAGTGAGCATGACCGGGCGAGCCGGATCCTCCGCCCTGGGTATCGGTGACCTGCTGAAGGCATTTACCTTCAGCTTTTTACCGAGCATTAACATCCCGTTGCTCGATCCTGGCGTGAAGGCGCGTGTAAGGACCAGCGAAGCGGAAATCAAGGTGGCGGAAGAAGAGTACAGAAGGTCGGTGATCAACGCGTATGAAGAAGTCGAAAACGCCTTGGTTAATCTGGATTCGCACAAGAAGCAACATGATGAACTGCAGCAGCAGGCGGACAACCTGTCTATCGTTGCCACGCAGATCGAAGGGCAACTGCGGGAAGGTGTCGTATCGCAGCTGGAGGTCTTCGAGACCCAGCGTTCACTGCTGGGAGCACAGCTCGCTTTACTTGCCAATCATCAGCTGATTTTATCGGACACGGTGACCTTGTATAAGGCATTGGGTGGAGGGTGGCCCCCGGTGGAAGTGCGCAACGCGCGCCAGTAGGTACAGGAGGCATATTCGGCGCAGATTACGCAGATGGGAGAAAGTCATTACCGATATAAGTTTTGCTTCCAAGCTTTTCTACCAAGGAAACGAGAACTACATGCTGTCTCGACAAACGTTTCATGAAGACTCACCCGGTGTTAACGTGAGTTCCCCCGGTGGGGAAGAGGTGGTTATATCTCTCAAGCCTGCTTCCCACCCTGAACTGGCCGCAATCCATATCACCGACAGCCTGTTTCCGATAGGACGGACGGAGCCACCATTCGACACCTATCCTCAGGAGTTGACCGTCGACTTGTCACGCCGCCATGCGCGCATCTTTTGTGAGTACGGCGCGGTGTATATCGCCGACCTTGGCAGCAAGAACGGCACCACGGTGAATGGCGAGGATATCCGGCAAAAGACGCGCAGGCTGCAGGATGGCGATACCGTCTGCTTTGGCGGCGCGCTGCCGTTTCGCGTGGAGCTGGGTGAGCGGGCCCATTCGGGGAATCGCGGCAGGCGGCTGGCAAGCCTGACGCTGGAACCGGAACGTGCCGACGCCGGCTTGCAGCCGATTGTCGTTACCCACTTTCCCTTCCTGATCAGCAAAGCCGACGTGGCGTTCGCGCGCTATAAGACGGAACAGCCGCAACAGGTGAATTACTTGTCACGTCGCCACGCGCATATTTTCCAGAAGGGTGGTGAACCCTACGTCGAGGATCTCGGTAGCACCAACGGTACCTTTGTCAATGGGATCCGGCTCGACGAACATGCAGCACGTCTGCAGCGCGGCGATACGCTCGCGTTCGGCGGGCATCACTTTGTGTATAAGGTCGGATTCGAGGAGGAGCAACCCGAGGCTGACCCCACGGTGACCAAGTTTGCGAAGCTCCCCCAGGTTGCCACTGCGCGTGGGGGGGATATTGCAGAGGCGAATGCCGGCCACCATGCCGATGCGAGTGCAGGTGCGGCTGCGGGCGCACACCCGGCCGCAAATGCAAGCGCCGGAAGCAATGCTGACAAGACGACCTTCATCGCCGCGGCAGACTCCTTCCTCAATATCTTTTGCGTCGATCCAGCGCCGCAGCCTGACGAGATCAACCAGGACGCGCAGGTGCAAAAGCCGGAAGCAGCCGGCGACGGCGCCAAGCCGCGTGCCAAGGGCAAGCATGCCGCACTGGCATCGGCAGTGAAGGATGTGTTTGCGTCGGATCGGCCTGGCCGACTCAGGCGTACTCTCTGGCTGAGCGCTGCCGGCATCGCGATGCTGGCCGTGGTTGTACTTGCCATCCATCTTAGCGGCGCGACTGAACGTGAGATAAAAGAGTTGCTTGCCGAGGGCGAATACGCCCGCGCAGCAAGCTTATCGGAAGAGCACCTTGCACGTCGGCCGGAAAGTGTCGCGATCAAGGCCTATGGTACCGAAGCACTGCTGCGTTCCATGGTGCCCGGCTGGCTGGCAGCCCTGCAAACGCGCAACTACGATCAGGCCGACGCGATAATCGCTGCCGCCAAAGATCGTTCGCGCCGCAACAGCGATGTCCAGATGCTGCTGGGCGAATTGCAATGGATCGGCAATCTGGAGCGCTTCGTCGTCGGCAGAGGTGGGTTGGAAGCACCGATTCGCCTGTACGTCGATGACAACAAGATTCGTTTCTTGCTGAAATGGTGGGACGAGGATGCGGTCGAGCACCAGCGCGCGCTGGACAGGGTCGCGCAGATGGTGCCTGAATTTCGTGAGCCGTATGCCGTGGCATTGAGCCATCTGCGCAAGGTCCAGAGTGACAAGGCGGTATATCTGGCCGCGATCGATCGCCTGCAGTCGACGATCGTCGAAGAGCTGAACCAGGACCGGCCACAATCGCTCAACGAGATATTTAACGAATATGCTGAAAAGTATCCGCGATTGGCGGGTATGGATACGCTGCGCGAAGATTTGCGGCGCTATATCGAAATCCGGAACTTGGCGGGTGCGCAGCGTCTTGGTCCGCTTGCGAGTATGTTGTCCGATACGCGTCTTTCGACACCGCCATTCATCGAGCGTGTAAAGGCGATGTCGGTTGATGGCCGCCTACCTCCGGCCACATTGATCGGCCAGTATCTTCGGGCTTCGCAGGCATGGAGTGGCGGCAATTCGGCGCAGGCTTTCGCGGCGCTGGAGAAATTGCCGGAAGGTCCATGGTCGGATGTCGCGGCCAGGCAGTTGCAGCATAAGAAAGAAGTTGCTGCACAATTCGATGCCTTGCAAAAGGCACGGGGCAGCAAGGGTTATGAAGACAGGTTGCTCGGATTCTATGCAATGCTGGATGCCGACGAGGATACGTATTTTATCCGCAGCATTGATGGCGACATCCGTACGGTCAGAGACAAGGCCATCAAACGCGCAGAGGAAATGATGGCGCGTGCGCAATCAGCGTGGCGGCGCTATCGCGACAATGGCGCGATAGGCGGCGCCCAGCGCCTGGAAGCCGGCGTGTCCAATGAATTCCGTGCGCAGGCGCGATTGCTCGCCGATGCTGCGGGCGAAGCCAACCGCGGTGCGCGCATCTATCAGGACCTCAAGGCCGGCTATCCGTCTCAATGGGCAAAACTCCAGTCCGAGATACAGGCCGAAGCAGAGTTGCAGCGGCGCTCGATGCTGGAACTGCAGCGCGTCATCGAACCCGGCGTGCTGAAGGCCAAACTGGCCTTGCTGGGAGGTGCGGAAAAATGAAAAACGATCTGCAGTTGAAATCTCTATCCGAAGCGCTGGAAGACCACAGCGCCGAAGGCATTGCCATCCTGAGTTCCGAACCCTCGCGTCTCGCCCGCGCCGCGGTGATCACCATGCTGGCGCTCGTGGTAACAGCCCTGGTATGGTCCTTTGTCGGCCATGCGGACGTGATCGTGACGGCGCAGGGTTCATTGATGCCCGACTCCGAAGTGCGGCGGATTTATGCGCCGGTCGATGGAGAACTCGCAAATTTGTATATCGCTGAAGGCCAGCCGGTTTCGAAAGGGGATGTATTAGCACGACTCAACGCACGCGGCGCCATCGAGGCAGCGACTAGCGCACTGGAAGCACAGCTAAAACTTGAAGATGCCGAACGTGAATGGAGACAATTCCCCGAACGCAAGGTCTTGATGGAAAGGCGCGCAGCCACGCTCAAGCAGCAAATTGAGGTTGAAGAGCGCCTGCATGAAAAGCGCATGGCCGAAGGCACCAGCAAGCTTGCCGAAGGCCAGCGTTCGCAGTTGCAGGAGGCACGCAGCAATCTCGACAATGCACGCCGCGCGCGTGACATTGCAAAAGAAGAAGCCGACAAATATGCCCGGCTATTCGCCATGCCCGGAGGTGGCGGCGTGTCACAGTTACAGGTAGAACAAAAGAAAAGTACTCTCATGGCGGCAGAAAATGCGCTGCGGGTTGCACAGGCGAAAATAGGGGAGCTCAATTTCCGCCTCAGCCAGGAATTTGGCGAAGCCAGTGCACAGATCGAAGGCAGCAGTACCCAACTCGCCAAACTGCAACTGCAATACGACGCCGCATTACGCGAAATTGCCAGCGCCGAAGACAAGACACGCCTGCAGGTGCAGACTGCGCGGCTAGTTGCAGATGCCGCGGCGCGTATCCGTTTTGAAAACATCGACAAGGACAATTTCCTGTTGATTGTCGCCCCGGTCGACGGCGTTATCACCGATGTCACTTCCACGCAGTCCGGCGACAAGATTCAGGCCAATGCGCCGCTCGGCGGGATCGCACCCAAAAACGCACGTCCGGTGTTAAAGGTTGAAATTGCCGAACATGACCGTGCTTTTTTGCGCGAAGGCCTTGGGGTCAAACTGAAATTCAATGCCTTTCCCTATCAACGCTACGGCATCATCAACGGCACCATGGAATATATTTCCCCCGCCACAAAACCCTCTTCGGCGAACAAACAGCCAGTCTATGAAGGGCGTGTCCGGCTGACACAGGATCATTACATGGTCGGCGAGTCCAGATATCCCTTGCGGTATGGAATGACTGCGACTGCGGAGGTAGTCGTGCGTGAACGGCGGCTGATCGATCTGGCGCTCGATCCTTTCCGGGAGGTTGGCGGGTAGTGCGTTTTCGGGAGATTGATAATTTACAACACGTTAATTCGAATTAGTTTTCACTGGCGCACACCATGCGCCACTCATTGCCGGGATTAATCAATTCGCGCTGGCCCGGCACCACGGAGGCGATTCTGATTCACGACCAATCCTGGCGTCGGAATGATCTCACCGCCCACCGGTTCGTTGCCCGAAACGCTGCAGAGACACGATGTCACGTCGTGTCGCTCCAAAGAGAAAGAACGAAAGTTATAAGTGCCGCACGGCATTTCGGTAGCAATTTGTCCAGATTTGAAGATAAGGCAAAGTTTCAGTCGCAGCTCACGTATATGCTTGGCTGATCGGGTTTTTACCTGATCGGCGACGCTACACATAGCTATCCGACAACTACCACCACGCCAGACGCGCCACGTGACAGAAATACGCAGTGATATTCCTCCTCGTCTTGATCGACTTCCCTGGTCGCGCTGGCATTGGCGCGTGGTGACGGCCCTGGGGATCGCGTGGATACTTGACGGTCTGGAAGTTACGCTGGTCGGGTCGATCGGTAGTGTGCTTGAGAGACCGGACACGCTGGCGCTGACGGCATCCCAGGTTGGCTGGACGGGCTCGCTATACGTCGGCGGTGCCGTCATCGGGGCAATGGTATTCGGCCGGCTAACCGATCAATGGGGACGAAAAAAGCTTTTCCTGGTGACCCTGGCCGTGTACATGGCAGCCACGCTGGCTACCGCGTTTTCGCCCAACTTTGCATTCTTTGCCCTGTGCCGCTTCGTGACGGGTTTGGGTATTGGCGGTGAATACGCGGCGATCAACTCTGCCATCGACGAACTGATCCCGGCACGGGTACGAGGGCGCGTCAATCTCGCCATCAATGGAAGCTTCTGGATCGGGGCCGCGCTGGGAGCGGGGCTCAGCCTGGTGCTGCTCGACCCGCGTGTGCTGGGGCCGCAACTTGGATGGCGTGCCGGCTTTGTCGTCGGCGGCCTGCTGGCGGTTGCCATTTTGCTGGTAAGGCGCAATGTGCCCGAGAGTCCGCGCTGGCTGCTGGCCCATGGACGGGAGGCCGAGGCGCGTGACATCATCGCCCGCATTGAAGCCGAGGTGGAAGCGGAGCACGGCAAGCTTGCGCCGGTGACCTCCGAAATCGTACTGGGTTCGAGAGTACTTCCATCCTTCGCAAAGGTGACGCATACCCTGGTTCACCGCTACAGGCGGCGCAGCATCGTCGCCATTGCGCTGATGATTTCGCAGGCATTCTTTTATAACGCGATCTTTTTCACGTATGCGCTGGTGTTGACGCGCTTCCATGGCGTGCCCGAAGGTCGGGTGGCACTGTATATTTTTCCGTTCGCACTGGGCAACGTGCTTGGGCCGCTGATCCTGGGGCCGCTGTTCGACCGGGTAGGGCGCCGCAGGATGATCGCATTAACCTACATCCTTTCAGGCATTGGTTTGGGATTGACTGGGTGGGCCTTCATGGAAGGCTGGCTTGATGCGCGCAGCCAAGCGTTATGCTGGTCCGCGGTGTTCTTCCTGGCGTCGGCTGCCGCCAGCTCGGCTTACCTGACGGTGAGCGAAGTCTTCCCGCTTGAAATGCGCGCTGTCGCCATTGCGGTGTTTTACGCGGTCGGCACTGGTGCCGGTGGTTTTGCCGCGCCGGTGCTGTTCGGGATGCTGATCGAGACCGGCAGCCGCGGTGCGGTGACTGTCGGTTATGGGATAGGCGCAGCGTTAGTCATCCTTGCAGGATTGCTGGCCTTGCGCTTCGCCATCGATGCCGAGCGCAAGCCGCTGGAAGAAGTGGCGCCGCCGCTTTCGAGTGATGCCGGACCGGAGTGTAATAGCGTGACAAACGCAAAAAAGAACTCGTTTTGACGCCGGCACGACACAAAGCTGCAGGAACAGCAATTGCACGTGCTGCGGTATGTTAAGCTTCGAACCGTCGTTTTCCCTTTTAGTCTGAATGAACGTTACCACCACCCCCGAAAATTCCGCGCCTTCGCCGCGCCAGCTTCTGAAGACACTACAGGAGCAGTACGCCGTGTTCCGCGAACACCGGGCGCTTTCCATTGGAATCGACAAGCAGATCATCGCCGCGCACCCGGACATCGGTCGCAAGGCGCTGCGTATTGCGCTGGGTATCCATACCAATTCAACGCCTTACCTGAAGACGATGGAGCGTGCCACTGCCCGTTTTGACCTGCAAGGAAATGCCTCCGGCGATGTCACCGAAGAGCACCGCGAACGTGCCAAGACCATGCTGCGTGAGCGCTACAAGAAGATTGCGGAACAGCGCAAGGCGCAACGCGAGGCCGAAGAAGCGGAACGCCGCCGTGAAGAGAAGCTGCAGCAGCTGGCCGCGAAATTTTCGAAAAAATAGAGCGGAATCGGGATTTGCGGACGGAAAAGCAGACCGAGGCGACAGTGCGGCAAGGTGCGACCTCCTTCAGGGGCTGCAACTCCGCGACGGTTATTCCGTTCTCCCGCTACCGGACCGCGCTAGTTAACCTTATGCTTCGACACTTGAAGGTGACTGATTAGCGCCATAAAGGCTGGTCAATGCCTTGTGGAGGTCCGGGTAAATAAAGCTGAAGCCTTCCGCAGTTAGCCGTTCCGGTACAACACGCTGTCCTTCCAGTAGCAGGTCTGCCTGTTCGCCCAGCACCAGCCGCATCGGCAGCCCTGGTGTTGGCATGAAAGAGGGACGCCGCACAATGCCTGCTGCAATCCGGCTGAATTCTGCCTGAGTCACCGTTTCCGGTGCCGTGAAGTTATACGCCATGACACCTTCATGGCTGTTCTTCCAGATATGTGCCATGGCGCGCAGCAGGTCGTGCACATGGATCCATGATATGCACTGGCGTCCTCCGCCCAGTGGCCCGCCCATGCCAAGTCTGATCGGTAGCATCATCATGGGCAGGGCACCTTGGTGTCCAAGTACGAGGCCAAAGCGCATGCAGGCTACGGACACGCCGTAACGGCTGGCTTCTCCAGCAGCGGCTTCCCACTCGCGACAAAGATCTGACATGAAAATCGGCTGTGCTGGGCTGGTTTCCGTCAATGCGGAATGATCGTCGCGGCGTTGGATGCCGTAGTAGCCGATGGCCGAGGCGGACAGCAGCAAGCGTGGTTTCCGTTGCGCCCCGGCGATCCATTTCACCAGCGACTGAGTCAGTCCGATGCGACTGCGGCGCAGCACCTTCTTGCGCTCCGCGGTCCAGCGACGGCCAAGGATACGCGCGCCGGCCAGATTGATCATCACATCGATGGTCTGTGTAATCGGTACTTCGTCCATGGTGGTAATGCATTTCACCTGGTTATTGAACATCCGAGCCGCTTTTTTCGTATCGCGGCTCAGGATAAATACGTGGTGACCGTCCGCGAGCAGTGCAGGCACCAGCAAGTGGCCGATAAACCCGGTGGCACCGGTGACCAGAACTGTTTCAGGACGATCGCCGAAATGAATGACTGACATAACTTTCTCCCGTGGGAAAATCTGTTTGAGGTAATCGAATGCGCCATTTCCCTATCGGGCCGGTTACAAGTTTTCCTGTCTGTTCTGGGATGATGGCGATTGAATAGATGAAATCTTGTTAATTTCCGTCCTTGTCATCGGTACCAAGAAACTTGGCTACTGTTCCGCCCATCTTCAGCATGCGCTTGAGCGTTGCAGGAGGTAGCCGTTTGTAGTCTTCATAAGTAGCCGAGAGCATCTCCATGAAGGCGAGCACCTGTTCCATCTTTGCGCGGGTGGCTGCTTCGAGATCGACATCGTTGTTGGCATTCATCGCGCAATCACGCAGGACGGTCAGCGTCGGGTCGATTTCTCGGCGCTTACGTCCTTCCATGATGACCCGGAAGATTTCCCAAACGTCCTGGAGCGCTACAAAGTGATCGCGCCGGTCTCCAGCAAGGTGACTAATGCGTACCAGTCCCCAGCTCTGTAATTCCTTGAGGCTGGTGCTGACATTCGATCGGGCCACGCCGAGGGTTTCCGCAATGTCTTCAGCCGGCAACGGTGCGTTGGCAAGGAAAAGTAAAGCATGGATCTGTGCGACGGTGCGGTTGACTCCCCATCGGGTGCCCATTTCGCCCCAATGAAGGACGTACTTTTGCATGGTCGGGCTGAGGTGCATAAGGGTTTTCTCTTTTTTCTTTAATTTCTGTCGTTACAGAAATTAAAGGCGATATGCCGTGTGTTGTCAATGCTTTTACGCCAAAATGCTCAAAGCGTTTTGCCGAATCCGTCTAAACGATAGCTAATTATGCGTTGTCCGCATCTGCACCGTGCCATACAGCCGCGCCAAATTCAGATCGTATAGTTTCAGTCCAAAATTCGTCCGAAACGATTTACCCTGTTACGACCTCAATCCATTCCGGTCCCCGCACGTCAGTCATATGCGGCCGGATTGGTGCCCAAGGTGGCATAGACTGTCAGTCACTGTCTCAACTCTCAGCCTTTGAGCCAGACAAGGCGAAACGGGCAGAATCATGGCCTACAAGCAGCCCGGCCTCATCAGCCGTAGGCGGATCGCAAGGTTTCGCTCCACAGGCATCCAGCACGTGTCTGAAAAAACTCTCAGTGCCTGGGGAAAAGTAAAGTTTGCTGGCATTGCCGACGCCGAGGCCGCTAAACATTGCCCCTTCTTCGGGCGAGTCGGACAAATCCCACAGCCGCTCAAAATTCTCCTGCAGCCGTACATGCTCATTGCACAGGATTGCTTCATCGGACAACTCAATCATGAACCACAAAATAATTCTTCCTTTTTAAGTTTAACGGCCGCTTAGCCTGCGGGATACATGTTTGGGCCAGACCGTAATAAGAATATTTTACTTTGACAATTACATCGTAAACCAGCCGGCCGGTATAGCTATATACATGACATATTCCATATATCGATGGGAGACGATATAGACCGCTTTCTGCTATTCCATGTATAAACAGCCGGGTTTGGAGTTTTAGTAACAGGTTTATTCCAAAGCTCCGGGCTGGCACGACTTGGGATTAGCCTGATAAAGCACGCCATGCTGCCGAACAAACGCGCAGTGCATGAAGATACGTCTGTAAGTATTTGATTAGATGAGATTCATACAGTACGTACTTAAGGCCATTAAAATGGCGTCGAAAACAATGTTCTCAAATAAAAGAAGACAGCGGCAATGTTGATGTTATGCCTTATTCGTATAGTTTCATGCGGATAAGGCATTGGATTTGCTGCACTGCGTTCGCCTACGCTGCGGAATTGCCTTTTCGCTAACGGGGTCAGTATGTCTCAACTCAAGAGTGATGAATACTTGCTTGGAAATTCAAGCCTGCACTTGCAACTATCGACCGCGCTTGCCGTGATGACCCATCTGATTTGTAACGTTTCACGCCCGCCCAGCGCGCAGCAGATGTCCGAATCAATGGAATTATCTTCGCGTCATCTACGTAAACTGATGCGGACCCTGAGTGCGGGCGGGCTGCTCCAGCCGCATCCGTCCCGTTCCGATACATGGATATGTCCGCACCCGCCTCATTCGATTTCACTGGCGGATATTTATCAGTGTCTCACTCGGGGCGATGATGACAGCATTTTGCCATTCATTCCGCCGCCGCAAGTGGATGCTGCCGGATCAAGCGCGGACCTGCTGATGATGCAGGCCACCATGGCGATTAACCAGATTGTGATGCAGCAGCTGCAAAGATTTGACCTCGGACGATTGAAAGCTGCGGAAAATGCCATGCTGTTTACTGCTGCGCTTCGTCGAAAAGCGTGGCCGAAAGTTGGTAAAGCGGGTCAGGCAGGTGACGATGGCGACCTGCTGGAATTATCCATCAGCCTCGATCGCGACACTGCCTGATCAGCGGTGTTGCGTCAGCGCCGGTTCGGGCATGCTAAGAAATTCAGCGATACAAGCTTCGCTGTAGGCATCCATGTCTATAAACTGTATGCCGCTGCGGAACAGACCCCGGTCAGTCGGTACACTGTACACGACCGTACCCCAGGCATTGATACGGCGGCGACTATGCGGCACATCGACTGCCAGTGCATGGTTTTTCAGCACAGGGAGCGCTTGTGCGCCAAGGATGGCCATGCCTCCCATGGACAAATCAATGGTCATGTAGAGCGACGAGGTGTGGTCGAGCAGTAGTCTTGCGCTAAAAAGGGCAGGTTTTCTGATATGACTGCGATGTTCGAAAGCGATAAAGGACACTGGGCAACTCCTGATTTCCAGCGGGAAATATAGTCGCTTGACCTTGGTCGTAATTGATACCCGTCAACACTTGACGTGTTTTAGCAAAATCAACCGATGTCGCCGGTACAGAGTTGTCTATTTGTCAGTTCGGCGATCGAAGCTTATGCCGGTGCGGAACGCGGCAACAAGCCATACCAGCACGGCGGGCAGTCCAACCAGCAGGACAGCGCTCCATCCGACACCGCGAACAAGATTGATTAGCCACGCACTGGCCGCGTCGTTTGCCCGGTAAACGGTGGTATCGATAAAATTCTTGGCTTTGAAGCGGCCTTCGGGTCCGATAGTCGTGTAAATCATTTCGCGCCCGGGTTTTCCAAACGCGTACTCACTTGCTCTGTGCAGTACCTGTACTGCTGCAAATCCGATCAGGGTCGGCCAGACGCCGAGCACAACAAGTCCCGCCAGCATCAGCACCGGCGCAATGCTCAGGGCCAATACAAGTCCCGCATGTCTGACGACAAAGCGCGTTCCCGCGAGTTGCAGGCCAAAGGCAAGGAGATTCACGACAAGGTCTACCGAGGCGAAGAAGGTTTTGCGTTCACCGGAACTGGCGTAGTGTTGGCCGGCCAGACTAATAATTTCAACGTAAAGGACGGTTGAGACGGTGGTCAGGCAAATCACAAGCAGCGCAATTCCGCGCAACTCCGGCATTTTCAGCGTTAGCGGCACGCCTGCAACGATGGACCCGCCCACTGGCCGCAAGCTTGTCACGTTATCTCCCGGGGATGCTTTTCGTAACGCGATCATGCATAGCGTGGCCAGAAAGAGCAGCCCAGCAGAAGTTGCCAGCAAAGTCGAGGTACTCACGTAGCGGGCAACGAGCGCGGTCATCGCCGGCCCGGCCATCGCTCCCACTGTGCCGCCCGCGGCGATCATGCCATAGCGACGCTGCGCTTCCTGCGCATTAAACGCATCGCTTACGTTGCTCCAGAAAAGGGAGACGACAAAAAGATTAAAGACACTGAGCCAAATGAAAAAAGCGGCGGCCGTCCATGCATTGCCTTCGGCTCTGAATGCCGCGCAGAACCCGAGCAAGTTCATTATAAGAAAGCCGTAACATACTGGCAGTATCGCGTTACGGCGTACATGATGGACGACGGCGCCAAACAAAGGTATCACCGCGAGCGTACACAGAAAAGTTCCGGTAAAAAGCCAATGCAGGCGGTCGGCGCCGAAGCGTACGGCCATGTCATCGCGCACCGGACGCAGCATGGTGTAGCTACTTAACAGGAGAAAGAAGGCAAGGGCGGCGTAGCTAGTACGGAGCCATTCGTGCTGCAAGACCGTGCGCAACCCCTTCGGGCCGTCTGGCATCGAGGTCGAATGTTTCATGCTGGCTCCGCTGGATTGTCGACACGGCTTCGCCGGTACGCCGACAGTACAGGTAATATGCGCCCGCCGGAAAAAATGTGCGGCCCTTTACAAACTTTGTCTGACCGCGTTTGTCACACTACTGCAGCATCCGCTGTCAGTTCGCGTCTCCGCAAACGAATTCAATCACTACTCTTACTGCATCCATAAGGAAACTGAATGTCCTATACCGCGCAAGCCGTACCTGTCGATGAACTGGAAGATCTTCTCCAGCGTTGGGAATCCAGTATCGATGTCGCGGATATTGCCGGCGACGATGCGCGTGAATCCGTACGTGCCTTCACAATGCAGAAATGCATCGAAGAACTCAGGGAAACACTCGGAAAGCATCAGGCATAATCTCGCGTCCAGCCTTTCCACGCTGTTGGTTAGTTACATCGACGGCGTGCGTTGGCACTGCTCATCCTGACGGGTATCAGGACCTGTTCTGCCAGGCCATTGCGATCATTCATTCATAAGGGCCGCACATGAATGAATGAGTCGCTGATCCGATATTTCTGACGCCGATCACCCATCAAGTCGCGTAATTCGCGAATACTCAAATTCGTTACCTCGTGCATGCGAATCAGTAAGGATGCGCGTACCGGCACGCGTTTATGCCGGATCTTGCTGATGACAGGAGGTGCGACCTCCAGCGTCCGCGACAGGGCGGCATCGTTCTTCAACTGCAGTCTGTCGATCAGCGAGTCCAGTAGGCGGTTTGGATCGTAGGTCGTTGCCGTGGGCTTACTTTCAGGACTGTGTTTCCGCTGATCATTCTGCTTCCCGTTACTGTTGCTCTGGTCACTCATTAACGCTCCGGTCGTGCATCGTTTATCAAGTTTTTGGATCAGATGCACTGACCTTCAGGAACGACAAAACGTTCACTGTAGTATACGGATTTCTTGGGTGAATTTTTGGCAGGCATGCGCCGAAAATTGGATACCGGCGTCCGTGGAAGCGGGACTACCCGTCAACAGAAATAAGCTGGCCACGCAACGTCTCTGGCTTACTTCTTCGCTTGTTCTGTTGACGGTTCCTCTGCTGAGATACTGATTATTGGCTCTTGTTTCCTGCCTTGGGTGTAGCGCTGGTGGTTTCGTTTTCACCTGTCGGACTCATTTTTCCGCTGCGGTTGGAACTGGTTTTACCACTGGCACTCTTGGTGTTGGCCTCACCGCCACCGCTCGAACCAGAGGACATGTTGCTGCTCGATGAATCGCTGCTACCCGAGGACATACCGCTGTCTGAGGATTTGCTTGAATGCGACTTGCTTGAATGAGATTTACCGGACATTGATTTACCAGAAGTGGAGTCGCTTCCGGAAGAACCGCTGGCCGACGGTTTCTTGGTGGCGCTGGTAGTCTCATTTTCACCTGTCGGACTCATCTGCCCAGCGCGATTGGCATCCGTCTTTCCGCTTGCGCTCTTGGTGGTCGCATCCGCTGCGCCGCTGGAGCTTGAAGTCTGTGCCTGGACGGATGCAGTACCCATGGCGAGAAGGAATGCGGATACCGCGAGGGGAAGTAGTTTCTTTTGCATGTCATGTCTCCTTGGAACGTTAAGGGGGTAAATTGTTGGAGTAAGGCACTCCGGCAAAGCATGCCGTTATATTTCACGCAAGATTTGCGCCAGAGGCTTTCACGGCAGATAGGAGCGGGTATTGCAATATTTACCCGCTACGAAACGACTGTACGGAAAAGTTTATACATCGCGGCTACGCAAGGCGGCACAAGAGGATGATTGCAAGCCATTCGATAGTGCCTATACTGAGTTAAGAGATCGTCCGCGTGAAGGAGCACACCATGCGACATCGTCTTTATTATCTGCTTCCGGATATCGACAGCGCACGCCGCGCGCTTGATGACATTGATGATCGCCGATGTGCCTGCGCGGCAGGTTGCGCGCATCGAGAGACTGATGATGGAGGATTATCCCGAAATGCGCTTCGCGGGCGAGGCACCTGGCGCGCCGATCTTCCCATGAACCGTTTGTTTCCTTAGGGCGAGATTAATTCGGCATCGTCCGATAGTGAATGAAGTTTGATCGCGAATTGATCGGTGATAAGTCAGAGATAGGTCAGATTTAATCAGGTATGAACCGCGGTTGGTCGTGGTCACTTAAGGAGGTAATCATGCAATTGCATCTTCCACTGCATAGATGGCATGCACATGCGCCTGACTGGCGCGCAGCGATCGCATCCGGCCTGGTTGCCGGTGCTGCCCTGATGGTGCTCGAGCTGTTCTGGTCAATGACTTCGCTCGGTTCTTCGCCTTGGGCGATGTCTCATAAGATCGCTGCCATCAGTATGGGCAGCGGCGTATTGCAATCGTCCGAATTTGATGCTGGCATCGTAACTGTCGCATTGATTACCCATTACATCCTCGGAGTCGTCTTTGCAATTATCATGGCGGCCCTCATTGAATCGTTCGGTTGGGATACGAGTCCGGGAACAGTATTGTTTGCGGGTGGTGTATTTGGATTGGTACTTTATCTGTTCAACTTCTTTGTGATGGTAGGTGTGTTCCCGTGGTTCGCTGAGATGCGAGGCTGGGCTGCCGTGATGGGGCACCTGTTGTTCGGCATGATTGCCAGCGGAATGTATCTGCAACTGGCACAGCATCGCTCCACGTCTTGAGCAGCTCCTTCAATCAGCTTCCTCAGGCTCAGTTGGCTGCCAAACGTGTAGTGAACGAGTATGCAAACCGGGCCAGCCGCGCGGGCCCGCGCGCTTGGTCGGCGGCTTGGAACAGGCGGTAAATCTCAGTGAAACGGTCCTGGTTCTCCCTGACCGGCCCCCGCTCACGAGAAAGACGAAGACTCCAGCTTCCTGGCCATCGCCAGGAGCTTGGGCCGGACTTCCATGAGCAGATATTCTTTCGTGAGACTAAAGGACGGACCGCCACAGTTCATCACCATGGTCGGAATCGTGCCCGCTGTACGGAACGCAACGGCAATGCCATTGACGTCCTTCTGCCATTCGCCAAACGAGGTGGTACAGCCGTATTGCATGAAATCTTCGACGCCGCGCGCGATACCCTGACGTATCGCGTCGGCGGCGGAATCATCAAGTTCGTGGGCCATCTTGAGAACCGCATTGCGTTCCTGCTCCGAAGCACTTGCCAGATAGGCGCGTCCGATCGCCGAAGTTGCCAGTGGTATGCGTGAACCGACCTGCAGCGTCAGGGCAAGCGTAGCGGTGCTGCGTGCGACTTCCGTATAAATAATCGATAACCGATCGCGTACACCCAGCGCCAGCGTGGCCCCGGCCTGATCGGCCAGTTCCTGCATCAGGGGTCGCGCATATTGCCGAATGTCCATCCGCGCCAGCATGGAACTGCCCAGTGCCAGTGTGGCGGTGCCTAAAGCGTAGCGACCGCCCGGCTCGACTTGTGTCAGATAACCCCGCTTCAACAAGGTGTAGGCAATTCGCGTGACAGTCGATTTCGGCAGGCCGCAGCGCTCGGAGATTTGCTGATTACTGAGGGAGGTATCGCCCGAGCGGAAGCAGGCAAGCACGTCGAGCCCACGTGCCAGCGCGGTAATGAAATAGCGATCTTCCGCAGATTTTCCTTCATCGGGAGCGGGCAGTGCGTGGCCGTCGGAAGCAGTCATGGGATATCGAAAATACGCGTCGTGCGCAGGTGCGCGGGCAGGGCAGCAAAGCCCTGATCAAGGAGCGAAACGTTACAGTAAGTGCCGGCGCACAGCAAAACGCCGGGACCTACGCATTAATTTAAATGTATTCAGATTACTCGGCCTTTGCCCCGGAATCCTTTACCACCTTGCTCCACTTGGCGATTTCGCTGCGCTGGTAGGCCGCCAATTCTTCCGACGTCGAACCGATCGGTTCCAGACCAATATCGAGCAGGCGTTTCGATGCGTCCGGCGACTTCAAAATCTTGCTGACCTCTGCCTGCAGCTTGTCGACGATGGGCTTGGGGACACCCGGCGCAGCAAACAGCGCAAACCACGACACTGCCTCAAACCCCGGCAGGCCGCCTTCGGCAATGGTTGGAATATCCGGCGCCGCCGGTGAACGCTTTGCACTGGTCACGCCAAGCGCTTTCAGCTTGCCTTCGCGGACCAGGGGCAGGCTGGAGGGCATGTTGTCGAACATCATGGTGACCCGCCCGCCGAGGAGGTCAGGAATTGCACTGGCACGGCCCTTGTAGGGCACATGCTGCATGTCGATTCCGGTCTGCGTCTTGAACAACTCTCCTGAGACATGGATGGACGTACCCGAACCGGAAGAGGCAAATGTCATCTTGCCTTCTTTCTTCCCAAGTTCAATGAATTCCTTCAGATTTTTGACAGGCACGTTGTTGTGCACTACCAGCATGTTCGGCGTCGTTGCGAGCAGGCTGACCGGCGTAAAGTCCTTGATCATATCGTAGGGCATCTTCTGGTATAGCGCGCCGTTGATCGCATGCGTACCGACTGTGCCGACCACCAGGTTGTAGCCATCGGGCGGCGCCTTTGCCACGACATCGGCACCGATATTGCCACCGGCACCCGGCTTATTGTCTACGACTACCGGTTGGCCCCACGCAGCGGAGAGCCGGTCTGCCAGCATGCGCCCGAGGATGTCCGGGGCGCCACCCGGCGTAAAGGTCACGATGATGTGGATCGGCTTGTTTGGATAAGTCTGGGCCGGCGACTGCGCGCTTGCTGCGTTCGAAGCGAACGCGAGCAGTGTGGCGGCAGCAACGGGAGCCAGACGAGAAAAGAAACGGGTAATCATGTTGTCTCCTAAGTGAGTGATTTACACACAACTTGCTTATATACAACTTGCGATGCACTTCTCTATGTCTTTTCGGCAAGCGGGCGCATTCTGTTTTTCATAGTGAAACAGTATTCTGCACTAGCGTTCCATGGTTTAGCCCACGGTTCCAATCGCATCCTGCCAGTGAAACCACGCCGCCGCAAGCGTTGTGATAGGACAAGGCAAGGTGATTCAAGTTTCGCACAGCGGAACAATGTTCCAAAATCGTTGACAGCGCCAGCCGTTTTGATTAGCGTTGCAACAACTAACACGGCACAGACTGTGAATCTTGCATTGTCGCCACCAGCGACAGTCAACTACAAAGGAGACAAGGTTTTGGATTTGCTTTTTCAACAGGTCCTTAACGGACTGACGCTTGGCGGCGTTTATAGCCTGGTTGCGCTGGGACTGACACTGGTCTACGGCATTCTTCACGTACCTAACTTTGCACATGGCGCCTTCTACATGGTTGGTGCCTACGCGGCATTCATTCTGATGGGCAAGCTGGGACTCAACTACTGGCTTGCCATGCTGGGCGCCGCGGGGGTTGTAGCAATTCTGGCCGTGATCGCGGAACGCCTGGTATTTCACCCGCTGCGACACTCTCCCGGTCTGCACCACATGATCGCGGCGATCGGCATCCTGCTATTCCTGGAGTCCGGTGCACAAGCGCTTTTCGGGGCTGACTTTCAGCGCATGCAAACACCTTATACCGGCATCATGGAGTTCTCTGGCCTGATCATGCCGGTCCAGCGCATGCTGATCGTCGTTGCAGCATTCGGATTGATGGTGGCGTTGCATCTGTTCCTGAAAAAAACCATTACCGGCTCAACCATCATTGCGATGGCGCAGAACCGCGATGGTGCCGCCCTGGTCGGTATCGATCCAAATCGGGTAGCGATGCTGACGTTTGCGATTTCCGGCATTCTCGCCGCAGTCGCCGCAACCCTTTATGCACCGATCAACCTGGTGTATCCGGCAATGGGCAACCTGGTGATTACCAAGGCTTTCGTGATCATCGTACTTGGGGGCATGGGGAGTGTTCCCGGCGCCATCGTCGGTGGTCTCATCATCGGTTTTGCGGAGGCCTTCGGCGCCTTCTACATTTCGACCGACTACAAGGACATTATCGCCTTCGTGCTGTTGGTGGTCATTCTCTCGGTACGACCGGAAGGCCTATTCACTAAAGGAGTGCGATAAATATGAAATTCATTGAAGGAAAAATCGGCTGGACACTGCTACTTGTCTTCGCTCTGCTATTCCCTGTGTTCGCAGGCAATGATTACCTGCTCACCGTGATGTCGCTCGCCTACATCTACGCCATCGCCACGATTGGCTTGAACCTGATTACCGGCTATACCGGCCAGTTCAATCTGGCCCACGCCGGTTTCATGGCGGTAGGCGCGTATACCGTCGGCATCCTGACCGTGGACCACCAGGTTCCATTCTGGATCGCTTTTGCGCTGTCGGGTTTCGTGGCGACCGCGCTCGGCTTTTTCGTCGGACTCGTTTCGCTCAGGCTGAAAGGGCACTTCTTTTCCATCTTTACGCTGTGCGTCGGGTACATCATGTATCTGCTGATCGAAAAATGGGAGAGCCTGACCCATGGAACCGTCGGCATCATCGGCATTCCTGCTCCTGAGTCGATCGCCGGCATTGATTTCGAGACGCCGCGTGCGCAGTACTATCTGGTGTTGTTCTTTCTCGTGTTGAGCGTCTGGGTAATGCACCGTATCGTTACCTCCTTGCTTGGGCGCACTTTCATGGCGGTACGCAACAGTGATGATCTGGCCGAAGCGCTCGGCATTAACCTGATGCGCAATAAACTGCTGGCCTTCATGCTTTCGGTGTTCTATGCAGGCCTTGCAGGCGGCCTGTATGCCGGTTCGGTGCGCTTTCTCGGTCCCGGCCTCGCGGGTGTTGAACATACTTTCGATATGACCATGTTCATGCTGATCGGCGGCATTGGCACGCTGTTCGGCCCATTGCTCGGATCGATTTCCATGCCATGGCTCACCCAGTACCTGCAGTTCCTGCAGGATTACCGTTTCATCGTTTTCGGCCCGATCTTGGTATTGCTGGTGATCTTCCTGCCTAACGGCATCGTTGGCTCCTATGTGGCCTGGAAAACGCGCAACGCATCGCGCAAGGCGGACGCAATTGCCAAGTTGACGCGGCAAACAGCGGCCGGTGCGACAACAAAGCGGGAGGGCACGTCCCATGCTTAAGATTGAGTCCCTGACCAAGCGTTTCGGCGGCCTAACCGCAGTACATGATGTCTCCACGACCGTCGAGAAAGGCAAGATCAACGCGATCATCGGTCCGAACGGCGCGGGCAAGACGACATTCTTCAACCTCGTCAGCGGTGCAATGCCGCCGACCTCGGGGCGCATAATCTTTAATGGCGAAGACGTTACCCGGTTGCGTGCGGATGAAATGGCACGCCTCGGCATTGCCCGGACATTCCAGAGCACCAGCCTGTTTGATCGCGCCACTGTGTTGGACAATCTGATCGTTGGTCATCGACTGCGTACCCGATCCACGTTGGCCGATGTCTTGCTCGGTACGCGCCGCTTAAAGGAGGAAGAGGCTCGATGCCGCGAAAAAGCCCGTGACGCGCTTGATTTCGTCGGCTTGTCGCATGTGGCGCATCGCATCGCCGGCGATATTTCTCAAGAAGAGCGCAAGCGCGTCGCGTTTGCACTCGCGTTGTCCACCGATCCGACGCTGGTTCTGCTCGACGAGCCCGCCGGTGGCGTCAATCCGGAAGAAACCGTCGGCCTGTCGGATCTGATCCGCAAGATGGTGAAAAGCGGCCTGACGGTCTGCCTCATCGAACACAAGATGAACATGATCATGAGCATTGCAGACAAGATCATGGTCCTTAGCTACGGCGAAAAGATTGCCGAAGGCACGCCGGATGAAATCCGTTCCAATCCGGTCGTCATCGAAGCTTATCTTGGGAGCGAACATGCTGCAGCTTGATAATATCTCCGTAAACTACGGCGGGTTCCGCGCGCTTGACAACGTCAGCATACATGCGAAAGAGGGCGAGTTAGTGGTGCTGCTTGGCGCTAATGGTGCCGGCAAAAGCTCTATCTTCCTGACCATCAGTGGATTGAACAAGGCCTCCACCGGGAGCATTCGCTTCGGCGGAAAGGAACTGGTCGGTATGAAACCGTCGAGCATCGTGCATGATGGCGTCGTGCACTGCCCTGAAGGACGCAAGCTTTTCCCCGGCATGTCGGTCCTCAAAAACCTGCTTCTGGGCGCTTATGTACATCGTGCCGACAAGGCAGGCGTCAATCGGTCACTGGAAGACGTGTTCTCGCTATTTCCCATTCTGCATGAGAAACGCGATGTGAATGCCGGTTCGCTCTCAGGAGGGCAGCAGCAAATGGTCGCCATCGGACGTGCGTTGATGGGGCGGCCTAAAGCACTGTTGCTCGACGAGCCCTCGCTGGGACTCGCACCGTTGGTGGTCAAGCAGGTATTCGAGGTGATCCAGAAGATCAATCAGGCAGGCACCACCGTTCTGCTGGCGGAACAAAACGCGTATGCCGCCCTCAAGATTGCCAGCCGAGCCTATGTTATCGAAAGCGGACGCATTGTGATGGAAGGTGACCGTGACGAATTACTCAACAATGAACAGGTGCGCAAGGCATACATCGGAGCATAAATAGATTTTCCATTGTGCTCATGGTGCGTTTATCGCTACCACGAAAAGAAGTACCGAAACAGAACCGAAACCAAGGCAGTGCGATAAAACAGAAATACAGGAAACACAGCAACACAGCAACATAGAGAGCAGACCAATTCCTTTACAGAACAGGAGACAAGCAATGATCAAGCAACCAGGAAAGCTTACTCGGCTATTTGCGTCCATCGCCATGGGCTTTGCAATGAGTGCCGGCGCTTTCGCGCAGGAAGTCGTCAAGATCGGTTATTCCGGCCCATTGAGCGGAGGTGCCGCACTCTACGGCAAGAATGTTCTGTCCGGCATGGAAATGGCTGTCAACGAGATCAATGCCAAGGGGTTCGAAGTCGGCGGCAAAAAATACAAGCTTGAAATTGTGTCTCTGGACGATCAGTACAACCCTAGCCAGACCGGCATCAACGTGCAGCGCCTGATCCAGCAACACAAGACGCCTGCTGTGCTCGTCCCGCACTCGGGCGGTATCTTTGCGGTACAGGCATTCAATGAAAAATCGAACGTCCTGCTACTCGCTTATACCAGCCTGCCGCAGGTCACCGCGCGTGGGAACAAACTGACGATTCGTATCCCACCGGAATTCACTGGCTACGTCGACCCCTTCGTCAAGACCACCATGGCAAAGTATGGCAAGAACGCGGCCATCGCCAATGCGGACCACGATTATGCCAAGGCATGGACTGCCGCCTTCAAGCCCGCCTGGGAAGCCGCTGGCGGCAAGATCGTTGCGGAAAATCCGATGTCCTATAACAAGGCCACCGACTTCTACAGTGGAGTGTCGCGTGTATTGCAGGCCAAACCGGACGTGCTCTTCATTGGCGGCGCGTCCGAGCCGACCGCACTGGTCGCAAAACAGGCACGGGAACTTGGCTTCAAGGGCGGCTTCATCATCATCGACCAGGCGAAGATGGATGAAATGGCAAAGGTCATCGGTGGATACGGACCGCTGGAGGGTTCGATCGGCGTGTTACCGCTGGTAGAAGACACACGAACGGATGCCAAGGGTTTTGTCGATCGTTACCGCAAGTTGAATCCGGGCCGTGATCCAAGTTCTGAAGTGTCGCTGAACTACACGGCAGTCCATGCCACCGCCAATGCCATGAAACTGGCGAATTCAGTGACCGATCCGGTAGCGATTCGCGCCCAGATGGACAAGGCTTTCAACACGCTGCCGGCCGAATACAATCCGAACGACATCGACGGCGTGAATGAGGTTGGCGGGTCACTGGCTAATACCTACGTCGGTACGATTGAAGGCGGTAAGGTCAAGGCTTTGAATCTGCGCAGCCTGTCGGCGAATAAATAAGTAACCTGACCCGCCCGGCTGGCGGAGTCTTTTCCTGACCATAAACGGCATGGACTGCTCCCCGCAGTCCATGCCGTTTTTCAATTGAACCCGTTCAATATTTTGTTTGTTCCATCAATCAACCCGGGATACATAGCAAGCGCTGACGGAGTGAGGCATCGGGGTTGTCCGGTGCTTCTAGAGCGCTTTCACCCTGATCGGGCCAGGCGAGGCTGAGGTGATTTGGCTGCGGAACAAGGCGCGCCGACGCAACATGGCGAGCCATGGCAAGGAGGCCTCGGCGGCCCCGCGACAACGCCGTGCCGCGGGCAAAGCATCCGGCATCGTCGGTACGATCAGGGTGAAAGCGCTCTAACATCTCAACCTCCGTTGCAATCCTGAGATGGCCGCACAGTGTGGTCCTAACATCACAGGCACTCGTCTAAGTTTTCGCCGTCGATAGCGTTATATCAATGCATTAGATTGAAACCTATCGGCTTTCTGCGCGTGTGTCTTCCTGTGACGGTTTCCCGCTTGTGATTTATGCCGCCTGCCGATTCGAGGATGCGTTAGGGTTAAACCAAGCTGATGTCTTCTGCCTCATGCCTTATGCCGAATGTAAGGTCCCCTGCGTGCTTGATGTCGTCGCAAAAGCTGAATAGCCATTTCATCGTCGTGGTTCGGCTACAACGCCAAATCGGCTTGCGTGCATTTCGCCGGCGCTCAACCTCTCGCGCTTGAGACACATCAAGCATTGCGCATCAGGCGTAGACAACACTAAACATCTGTTCGCGAATCTCGGCGTCACAGTAATCTGGAGAGAAATTCAGGGAGCTGTTCATTCGCTTCACGCACCTTGCCGCATGTAGACCTCAGCTCTCCTCAAGGACGTGTTGACCTTTCGTTTTGGAGAATAGAAATCATGGTTGGAAGTGTGAAGTATCTTTCAGCATTAGGAATTGTGCTGATGCTGGCCGCATGTGGCGGCGGCGACGTCAATGACATAACTTCGTCCAATGGTGCTAATGGCACTGGCGGATCGTCGACGCAACTCCGACCCACGGTCTATACGTCTGAAGGCAGAATCTTTAATAGCTGCAGCCTGAGTCCGGCTTGTTCCGGCAATCCCTATGCGCCATTCTTTGCAGGCGCCAATGCAGCGCCGGCAAACGGTGCGACCGTAAGTGGAATTGTGCGAATAGAAATCAATGGCAATGAAATAGCCAATGCCGAGCTGCTGCCGGCTTCAGGATATATGCCACGCTTCGGAATTTTCAACATCACTGGAGACAAGACACGTGCGTGGCTCGATCTTGATACAACCTCATTGCCAAACGGCCCCTTCAATGTCCGTGCAAGCGCATTCAACGTTCCGGCAGGCCAGCCAGGCGCACTTGAGATCGTCGCCATGTCGGCGCGTACCTGGAATATCAATAATCCCGTGCCGCCATCAGGCATGTTTTCAGCGACACTAACTTCCGCGCCCGCTGACGGTGCAACTATCAGTGGCGTCACCCGGCTGGAATTGCGGGGCAGCGGCATTGCGAACGCCGAGTTGCTGCCTGCGAGCGGTTATGCGCCGACTTACGGTACGTTTAATGTATCGGCTGACCGGACCATGGCATGGCTGGATTTTGACAGCCGATCATTGCCGGACGGTGTCAAGGATTTAAGGATCAGTGCCTATAACGTGACACAGGGTCAGCCGGGCGCAAGCGAAATTGTCGTCATGCCGGCGCGGCGCTGGAATATCCAGAATGGCGGGGCCCAACCGTCAGATGCGCCGTTTACCGCAACGGTGACGATGGCTCCGCCTCACGGGGCGATAATTAACGGTCGTATTCGACTTGAAGTGCGTGGGAGCGGCCTGCAAAATGTGGAGCTTTTACCGGCCAGTGGCTATACGCCCCGGCTTGGCGTTTTTGAGATTTCCTTCGACCGGAAGTTTGCATGGATCGAGGTAGAGACCTCCATCCTGCCGGCAGGTGTGTTGAACGCGCGCATCAGCGCATTCAACGTCGCGGCAGGGCAACCCGGAGCAAGCGAAATCATTGCCATGCCTGCACGTCAGTGGGAGGTGAGGCATTAAGAAATTTGGGCAGTAAGCCTTTCCACTTCGGATGGTGACAAAGCTACGTTATGTGTGAATGACAGTGCCGGCAGAATTCAGCCGGTGCTGTATTGCAGTGTAGCGATTACACCGCTTTACATTTAGTTCCTGCTAATCAGTCTTTGCTTGATATTAAGCATGAACTGTTAATTCCCATTGTCTCCGCTCCTTGGTATGTCTGTTAGCAGACGGTACAGGGAGTAAAAGTAGGTGAGGATTTCAGCAATGACAAATCCTCGCCTGCACAAATTTCGACACCACGGCCATTTTAGGCCTATCGGCGCACCATCCGCCCAAGGCTTTACGGCATCCCTATCGCCACTAGAAGCAGGAGCATCGCGTTTTATCTCGGGATGGAATATGCACCAAGATTTTCAAGACGATGCTGGACAAGACGGGTTACCCATGCCGTTCCGATGTCTGCTTACGAGATTCTTGAAAAGAATCACGTTGCGATGCCGCAAGAGCTTAAAAAGTGTAACGAATTTTATCGCCGTAGCGTTGTCTGTTTTATATGGTGCGCGGATCGACTTTCCATAGTCCATCCTTTATGTGAACGCGTCTAGCGCATCAATCCCGTAAGCCGGGCTTGCAATGAAAGAACTATTTACCAGGAGTCAGATATGAAGGCGGAGCTTGCATGAATTCAATATTCGTATTTTCACACTTGCGTTGGGACTTTGTTTACCAGCGGCCTCAGCATCTACTTTCCAGATTAGCCGATAAATACCGGATCGTGTTCTTCGAAGAGCCGGAATTCCGTGAAGGTCCTGCCACGATCAAGACATCAAAACCTTTGCCCAATCTGACAGTCTGCCGTCCCGTTACACCCGTTGACAAACCTGGGTTTCACGATGATCAGCTTCCCTACCTGCGGCAAATGGTCAGGGAATTGAGTGAAGACCATGAAGATCCTTATGTCTGGTTCTACACGCCGATGGCTCTTCCTTTACTGGAAGAACTGCAACCGCGACGCGTCATCTATGACTGCATGGACGAACTGAGCGCCTTCAAAAATCCGCCTACGCATTTGCTCGAGCGGGAAGACGCTTTGCTCAAACGCGCCGACATCGTATTTACGGGCGGGCCAAGCCTGTATCAGGCCAAGAAGCACCGCAATCCGAATGTCCATTGTTTCCCAAGCAGCGTCGACATCATCCATTTCCGCCAGGCGCTCGACCGGAACATCGCATTGCCTTCGCAGAAGGAGCTTGGCCAGCCTCGCCTCGGCTTTTATGGCGTCATTGATGAACGTTTCGATCCGGAGATCGTGCGGCAGATGGCGGACGTCCATCCTGAATGGGAGATTGTGCTGGTGGGGCCTGTCGTTAAAATTGATCCCGAGACATTGCCACAACGCACAAATATCAGCTACATGGGGCAGCAGTCGTATACCGTGCTACCGCAGTTCCTGGCGGCTTGGGATGTATGCCTGATGCCATTCGCGATGAATGAATCGACAAAATTCATCAGCCCAACCAAGTCGCTTGAATACATGGCGGCGGAACTGCCGATTGTCAGTACGCCGGTTAAGGATGTAGTAGACCTGCACAGCGATGTGGTGACTATTGCCTCTACGCCGGCCGAGTTCATCTCAGCGTGTGAAAGAGCGTTGACCATGGCTGCTGATGAAAAGCTGAAGATGATCCGCATGATGCGTGACAAGTTGTCCCGGACCTCCTGGACTGTCACGGCGGAGTCCATGTACACACTGCTGGAGCAGCTTGACGAACAGGACGTGGCAGAGAATGCCGCGCGGTTTGCTGTCGCTGCGAAAGCATCCGACGCGACACGCGCAAAGAGCGTGCGCAAGTAAGTGAACCAGGAGATACGGCGTAGCGGCATTGCAGCCCGCCGCGGATAGCCTGAGGAATGGGCGTACGCCGTTCTCCCTGTTTGCTTCATCGATTTTTATCTTTTATCTCTTTATCTTCTATGTGAAGTCTGGCGGGATGATCCGCAGGGCAGCGCATTTCCGGTTTAAGAACAAGCAAATAAAGACGCATGATTCAAACAAGCACACAAAATATGAATTCAGAAATCGAGTTATGGGGCGGGCTTGAATGCACCGTCAACCGGGTAGTAGACCAGTATTTCAGCCAGATGGAACGGAACGGCCATGCGGCGCGCAGTGACGATCTTGAACGATTTGCGTCGCTGGGAATTCGCGCGATTCGTTATCCGGTACTGTGGGAGCGTACCGCACCGGACGGGTTGGATACTGCTGACTGGTCTTGGCCCGATGAAAGGCTGCCTGCGCTGCAAAAACTCGGTGTGACGCCCATTGTCGGCCTTGTCCACCATGGCAGCGGTCCGCGACACACCAGCCTGGTCGATCCTGGTTTCGCGGAGGGACTCGCCGAATTTGCCGGGGCAGTGGCAAGACGTTATCCATGGATTGAATACTACACACCAGTCAACGAGCCGCTAACCACGGCACGCTTCAGCGGACTCTACGGCGTGTGGTATCCGCACGGCAGGGATGAACGCAGCTTCATACAGGCGCTTGTCAATCAATGCCGGGCGGTGGTGTTGTCCATGCGTGCAATACGCGAAGTCAATCCCAATGCCAAACTTGTGCAGACAGATGATCTGGGAAAAACCTACAGCACTCCGGAGGTGGCGGAACTGGCGACCTTTTATAACGAACGTCGCTGGCTTTCCTGGGACCTGTTGTGCGGCAAGGTCGATGAAAACCATGCGCTATGGGAATACCTTGGCAGCACAGGTGTTGAGACTGCCGAGTTGCTCTGGTTTAAAGATAATCCATGCCCTCCAGATATTATCGGCGTAAATTATTACATTACGAGCGAACGATGGCTCGACCATCGAGTGGACCGTTACCCCGAGCGTTATGCCGGGACTTACCGCGATTTTCATCATGCCGATATCGAAACGCCGCGTGCACTGGCCACACCGACGCCGGGCATTAGTCCTTTGCTGCAGGAGGCCTGGGGTCGCTACGGCTTGCCAATCGCGATCACGGAGGCGCACATTGATGCCAACCGTGAAGACCAACTGCGTTGGCTACTGGAAATCTGGGAAGCCGCCCAGCAGGTGCGGCGCAGCGGCGTCGACATGCGCGCAGTCACCGTTTGGGCTTTGCTTGGATCGTATGACTGGAATTGCCTCGTAACCGAGTGCCGCGGCTACTACGAACCTGGCCCGTTTGACGTCCGTTCGGGGCATCCGCGTCCTACTGCAGTTGCGTCCCTGATGCGCGAACTATCCGCCGGTCGTCCGCTATCGCATCCGGTATTGCAGGGTCTGGGTTGGTGGCATCGGCCCGGGCGATTCTTGTGTCCCCCTGTAGCTACCAGTGCAGCGGTTGCCTCGTTTTCTTCGGAACGTCTGCATGGTCGCTCGGGGGATGCACAACCAATACTGATCACGGGTGCCTCAGGAACGCTGGGTAGTGCATTTGCGCGCATTTGCGACGCGCGCAGCCTCGCCTATCGAATTGTGAGCCGGCAGGAGATGGATATTGCCGACCCAGCCTCTGTCGAAAGTGCCATCGCGCGTTACCGCCCTTGGGCAATCATCAATGCGGGTGGCTATGTGCGCGTCGATGAGGCCGAAATGGATAGTGAGCGCTGCTTTCGAGAAAACACGCTTGGGCCATCTGTGCTGGCTATCGCCTGCGTGCGGCATCAGGTTCAACTGATGACATTTTCGAGCGACCTCGTCTTCGACGGTCGCCAGCAATCGCCCTATATCGAAGGCGACAATGTGGCACCGCTTAACATTTATGGTCGTAGCAAGGTCGAAGCGGAACGTAAGGTGCTGGACATGCTGCCGGAAGCCCTGGTGATACGCACCAGCGCATTTTTCGGTCCGTGGGACAGTCACAATTTTGTTGCGCAGGCTTTGAAAGCCTTGCGTGCCGGATTGCCGTTCGTCGCGGCGAATGACATGACGGTCTCACCGACCTATGTCCCGGATCTCGTGCATGCTTGCCTGGACCTGCTGATCGATAAAGAAAAGGGTATCTGGCACCTGACCAACGCGGAGCCGATTACCTGGGCCGATCTGGCGTACAAGGCCGGCACGATGGCAGGTATCGATACGAGTCGACTGGAACCGATAGCGTCCACACAGATGAATTACGCAGCGCCGAGGCCGAGATATAGTGCGTTGCAAAGCGAGAAGGGCATTGCCTTGCCGCCTCTCGACGATGCATTGTCACGTTACCTTCGCTTGCAGGAAGAAGCGGCCGAAGAAGACTATGGCGGCCAAGCTGCGCATGTCGGCAGTTAGCGGGATTTCCGTGCAACGACGGTCTTGTCGGCTTTGGGAGGTCTTAGTCTGCCTTCTGGTCCGGACCGTCGGATAACTTGTCGAGAAGCAGTGTTAACTTGCTGCTCACCGCGTCCAGTGTCTGGGCAAGAAGTCCCAACTGGCATTCCAGGCGTTGTACCCGTAGTTCAAGATCCGAGTCTGTCGCTGCCGTCAGCTCGGATTCCGTTTTTACGCTCGAGGCGTCGGAACTACTCGATCCAGTCTTGCGTTGCTCCAGGATGCGTTCGAGTATCTTGAGCGCGGTTTCGTAATCGCCCTTAGTCTGGTCAAGCAGATAACTACAATGGGCCAGCGGCTCTCCGGTAATCTGGTGCAACCTCAGCGCCATTTGCGCATTGACTTCCTGCATGATGACCTCGATGGAATGGATTCGCTGTCACTATACTCCTCAGCTGTCCCATGCGCAGACGGTCTACTACAAATACCAAGCTTTAACGTAACGAATAAGATCGATGGATTTTTGACTGCCAAGGCGCAAGAGGAGTCAGTAGTCCGGCTATTGACGACGAATTCAACGCCGCCAGACAGAAAAAGACGCGATGTTATGTTGCGTTATGGCTTGGGATTGGTATAACGGCTACTTATGGTGTCTGGCATGATCATTTGCGGTATTCTGCAAACCGATGATATTGATGTTATGCAGCAAACTGAGCCGACTACGTTTCAGGATTAATCGTTCAGTGCAGCCTTTGCTGCTTCTTCCGGTGTCAGGCCGTCATAAAACTGGTCGGTGAACCATTCGACCTGTTCTTCAATATGTTCTTGTGCCTCAGCCAGCGTAGCCCCGCCGGCAACGAGATATTTCTCGACCTCGGTACACCACTGTATTAATGCCAGCGTTTCCGGGTCGAGGGTTTCCTTTTTTGCCATGTTTGGCTCCTTGGTCGGTGATCCGACAGTTTTTTGATCATCGCATAAATGGGTTACAAGCCTCAGCATGCGGTTGATACTGATCAGATGATTAATGCCATGGGCACGAGTAGGCATAGCAGTGCCAGCGTAGCAAGCGGCAGGAAGACGGAACGTCCTGGAGCCTGACTTTCGGAAGAGGAAGGTGTGTCAGACACGCGCGTTTCATTATCGCGTCTAAACAGGCGGGCGTAATAGCGGTTATGGATCACACGATATCGGTAATGCGAGTAACCGGCGCCAGTGAGAGCAAGCACTGCCAGCGCTGCCCATAATAAGATCAACAACATGTGAACGGCTTTAAGGGAAAGCCGGAGATTTTAGCATCATCTCGTGATGAAAACCGGGAGAGACCGTGAAAGCACTGCTTGCCAATCCAGGTAAGGACGTAATACCCCCGACGCCGTCAGTTATTGTTGCCGAGGCGTTGGAGCAAATGACGGCTATACGCATCCATATCGACAAAAGCGATGCCGATACGATGTTGCCCAGTATCGGAACCGGCATAGTCGTAGACGACCGCCCCCCAAGCGTTAATGCGTCGCGTACCTTCCGGCATCTGAACTTCAAAAGCAATTGCACAACCAGTGCCTAGCGGCAGGGCCTGGTTGGTCAGCACACAAGCGCCGCCCACCGACACGTCTATCGTTTCCACGTCGAACGGGTGATCACGGGATACCAGTAATCTGGCCGGCAGCCGCAGCGGCGTTCTTGTGATCAGTCTTCGCTCAAGTTCGTCACGCATGCTTTTAAAGCGCGGTTCGGGCACAAGAGCTACAGTCAAGCCAATGCACCGGGGATGGTATGGGAAACGTAATCTACGTCAGTTATAAGTTGTTAGTGGCCAGAAGGCGTTCATCATGTGCAAGCTTCATGCCCATGAGAAAAACCTTCTGCGGCGCAATTATAGAGGCATGCGGGCGTTGCCGTCCAAAACTAAAGCATTCGGGATAAATAATAAAAGAATGACAACGCAATGCCTCCCAGTCGCCGCCGGAGCGGCGCCGACTGGTTTCCCTCGGGATGTCAGGCGAAACGCCTAAAAAGCCTTACTTGCAGGTCAGGCAGACGACGAGTTGGTTGTCCACTGCAACGACACCTGGAACCGCCTTGGCGACGACCGGAGCCTTGCGGTATGCGGCGACGGACTTTACCTCGCCTTTGAGGGTGACTTTACCTTGGGCGGTATCCACATTGTATTTCTGTCCCGCCGTATCGGGGTCTCCCTGCAAACTGTCTTTCACCTTTTGCGTGATCGTCGCGTCCGTGTTCGTCGCGGAAGCTGCAGCCTGTGCAGGCGATGCAGATGTCGCGCTATTACCCGTGCTGGCACATCCAGCGATCAGCACGGCGGAAATAAGCATGCCGGGCAGCAGAAAGGATTTCATTAGCGTCTCCTGAAAGTAGTTAGTGATTGCCCGTCTTGAGACGGAGCCGAGCGTTAATTTACCGTAGACTCTCCAGACGTGCATGACGGCATGCAAAAGTCTTGCTTCAATGCGAACGTTGATGTTGTACACCAGCATCGATGGTGCCATATACCTGTACGCCGGAACCGCTATTTCCCGTACGCGCATAGCCGCCGCAGCCGCTAACGAAGTGCACTAGAAGCAGCAAAAGGATTGCCGCTGCTTTATTGCTGGGGTTTTTCATTGAATCGCCCTTATTTAGACTGCACCGTGACCGAGGTTGGTGCCTTGGTATGTCCTAAAGATCACTCACGATATGACAGTGCCGCGACATGAGGGTTGCGACATGCTGGGAATGATGAGAATGAAGGGGAAAGAAGTGTAGTTTCATCGCGAATCCTGGAGCTGATGCATTTCGACACAGATTACGTTGCGCTGGCTTCATTCTACTTGTGAATTCTTGGGGCCGTATTGTACGGCTGGTTCTGCCATCTATATCGGTGCATTCTTCAGCACCGCCATCAATGATTTCCTTCGCGTGCCGGAACAACTCGATAAAGGCGTCGTCACACAGTAAGCGTATAGTCGTGTTGAACAAGCTGTGGCATGCGCTGTGCACGCGCGTCGACCAGGAAAGGATACCAATGAAAAGCCTATTTATTTTTCTTTGCGCACTTACTCTTTCAGGCGGTGCCATGGCGGCAAGTCACACGGCTGCGCCTGATGAATCGGGCGCTGCCGGTAAGGCGAAGACGTCGAAGCAGTCGGGGAATGCGGATGCAAAATCCAAGGCGCCGCATCCCAACAAAAATGACAAGACAACGATGGACAAAGCCCGGCCGGCCACACCAGACGCAGGTAGCGCTGCTGGGGAGACAGGTGGACCCGCGGCGACAGGCGGACATACCGGCTCGACCACCAACAAATCGAATAGCCCAGGCCCAGACAAGTAAGCATGGGGATTACGTCAGGTCGTGCGGATAGCGGTGCCCATTTGTGTTAGTTGCAGACACCGCCGACCAGCTGGCAAAACGGCTTAGTCAACCTTGGCGCCTGAGTCCTTCACGACTTTCGCCCACTTCTTGGTTTCGGCCTGGATATGAGCGGCAAATTGCTCCGGTGTATTGCCGACGGGCTCTGCGCCTTGCGCCACCATTTTCTCCTTTACTGCCGGTGACGCGAGAGACTTGCTGATTTCCTGCTGTAACTTGGTGACGATTTCTTTAGGCGTGGCTGCCGGCGCTAGAATGCCGAACCAAGAACTGGCTTCGTAGCCAGTAAGATCACCACCGGTCTGCGCAATGGGCGGTACGTTCGGCAGTGCCGCAGATGGCTTGCTGCTCGTAACGCCAAGGGCTACGAGGCGGCCGGACTTGATATGTCCAATGGCCGATGGGAGGTTGTCGAACATCAGGTCAGCCTGGCCGCCGATGAGGTCGGCAATCGCAGGCGATGATCCACGGTAGGGAATGTGCACCATGAAAGTCTTGGTCTGCGTCTTGAATAATTCACCGGCCAGGTGAATCGATGTGCCATTGCCGGACGACGCCATATTGAGTTTTCCCGGATGCGCTTTGGCATAGCTTACAAAGCTTTTAACGTCGGTGATCTGATTCTTTTCAGCGAAGGCTTTATTCAAGACAAGAACATTCGGCACCGCCGCCACCAGGGTGACGGGTGCAAAGTCCTTGATCGGGTCGTAGGGAAGCTTCGGATACAGTGACTGATTGATGCCATGAGTGCCGACTGTTCCCATTAGCAAGGTGTAGCCGTCCGGTGCCGCATGTGCAACCAGTTGAGTGCCGATATTTCCGCCTGCGCCCGGGCGGTTATCAATGATTACTTGCTGACCTAATGCTTTGGTCAGCTCTGCACCCACCGCACGGGCAAGAATGTCAGTGGTGCCGCCCGGTGCAAACGGTACAACGATCGTAATCGGCTTGGTTGGATAGTTTTGTGCAGAAACGCTACCGGCGGCAAAGGCCAGCGTAGTAAAAACTGCCGCGCAGAGGCGACGCAATATGCGGGTGTTCATAGTTAACTCATCCTCAAAAAAATAACTCGGTAAATTTATTTCTTGACTAGCGGGCACGTGGAAGCTGACAGCGGCTGGAATGCCTTGTCGGCTGGCACGACCGATACTTCCTTGTAATAGTCCCAGGGATAGCGTGATTCGGAAGGCTTCTTGACTTCGAATAGATACATATCATGGACCATACGGCCATCTTCACGGATGCGGCCGTTCTTTGCAAAGAAATCGTTGATCGGTGTCTGCTTCATTTTAGTCATAACGGCCACGGTTTCATCCGTTCCGCTTGCCTGAACTGCCTTGAGGTAGTGCATGACGGACGAATACAGACCAGCCTGGCTCATGTTGGGCATCTTCTTGGTTTTTTCAAAGAAGCGGCGCGCCCATTTGCGCGTATCGTCGTCACGGTCCCAGTAGAAACCGGTAGTCAGCAACATGCCTTGTGCCGCCTCCAGGCCTAGCGTATTAACATCGTTGATGTACACCAGCAGACCGGCAAGGCGTTGCTTGCCATCTGCGGTGAGCTTGAATTCCTGCGCGCCCTTGACGGCATTGATGGTGTCGCCTCCGGCATTAGCCAGTCCGACTACTTTGGCGCCGGATGATTGCGCCCGCAATAAGAACGATGAGAAATCCGATGCATTGAGAGGATGGCGGACCGCGCCGATTACCTTGCCACCGGTTGATGTAATGACGTCGGTCGCATCCTTTTCCAGCGTCGAGCCGAAGGTATAGTCAGCCGTCAGGAAAAACCAGCTGTCGCCACCCTTGGCGACAACTGCGCGCGCGGTGGAATTGGCCAGCGCATACGTATCGTAGGCATAGTGCACCGTTACCGCGCTACATGCGTCGTTGGTCAGCCGTACCGAGCCAGGACCGCTGAATACGGCGATTTTGTTTTTCTCTTTTGCAATCGGAGCGACCGCGAGGGCAGGGCCGGATGCAGCCACATCGAGAATCGCGTCGACCTTGTCGCGATCGAACCATTCGCGCGCCTTGTTCGCGGCAATATCGGCCTTGTTCTGGTGATCGGTATAGACCAGCTGGATAGGTTTTCCAAGTACCTTGCCGCCGAAGTCGTCGATCGCCATTTGCGCCGCCGTCACGCTTCCGGTACCGGTAATGTCAGCGTACAGGCTGGACATGTCGAGGAGTAGTCCGATGCGGACCGCATCATCGGAGATACCAGATGCTGGCTGCGCATTTGCAGCAGCAGAAAACAATAACGTAAGGCTTGCTGCAACGAGTCGGTTCTTCATTGTTGTCTCCATATCGAATCGGTGTTGCCAACGTTTTTCATGTTTTAATCAGACCGTCGCGATCGGTGTTACCGGTGAGCCCACCGCACCGGGCAGGCGAAGTGGTGGGGCGGTGAGCATGAAGCGATGCCGGCCATGCTGGTGCAGCCATTCCGCAAGGTCGTGTAGATACCATAGCTCGCCAAGTGGTATGCCGAGTTTGAAAAGACAATGGTGGTGCAGCGGGAGAATCGATTTTTTGCCATGCATTTCAGCTGCGGGATAAGCTTCCACCGCATAGTTATCCGCGCAGATTGCTGCAATGCCTGAATCGCTGATCCATTCCAGCAAGCGAGCGTCGCGTCCGTTCAAGACACTGCAGGTGTGATGTAATACATCCGGATCCGGCTTGCCATCCATCCGTACGACCGCCTCTGCAAAGCCGGTACGCAGCACCAGAAAGTCTCCTCTTTCGACAGTGACGCCGTCGACCTGCATGACTTCCTGCAATTCGTCGAAACCGATCAGCTTGCGCTCGTCTCCGAAATGACGTGCAAGATCGACCAGCACACCGCGGCCCTGCATGCCGTGGACTGCCATGTTCTCGATACCCAGGGCTTCAGCGAAGGAAAGATTTGGTCCATCACAGCCACAGCCGCTTTCCTCGTCGCCTTGGCCGTAATGCACCGGCCCCTTGATATGCTCATCGGCGCGAAAACCGTTGTAATAAACGGTCTCTTCCACACCATCTCCATCCGCGTCAAAACGTGCGCCTACATGCGCGAGTGAGTCCCACTGTGTCGAATACTGCAGGCAAATCAGCACCTGATCATCGGACACGATATCGATGCTATCCCGGTCTATTCTCGCCATGGGGAAGTTGACGACAGGCTTGCCTTCGCGATATGTGGGTTCAAGTCGCGGCGGATGCCTGCGTGCATTGAGCAGGTTCCCTCCTGGGAGGTTGAGCGGAAGCGATAGGCAAAAGCTGCGCCCGTCACGGACTTCGGCTGCTCCTTTCAGGATCTGTTCACGGCCGATCAGGTTGACGCGGCCTAACTGGTCGTCAGGGCCGAAGTCGCCCCAGTTCGCCCCTGGCGGACGGTTCTTCCAGCGCATGGTTTGTCTCCTCTTTTTGCTTTGTTTTTAATGCACGTTTCATCATGCCGACACCATTGCTGAAGGCTTTGTCTGTAGTCGATTCTTCAGCAAAAAACGCCAATTTCTGTGGCGACTAGAACTCAAGCTGGATTTTCGTTTTGACGGTCAACGTAACGGAACGACAAGAAGTGGTCAATACCTTTAAAACATTGTTTCGCTGTGCGAAACAGACTGTCGATGGGCCATCGTTTCTCGATTCCTAAAAGAAACTCGGACGTGCCCAACCTTGCGCTTATTGGATTTATACCAATCCCAACCTATAACGTGACAAATGAGATCGATGGATTTTTTTGACTGGCAAGGCGTAGGAGGAGTCAATAGCGGGCTATTGACGACGAGTGCAACGCAGGCAGGCGGCTCGGCGCCCCCGGAAAAAGACGCGATGTCATGGTGCGTTATGGCTTGGGATTGGTATTAGTCCAGTGTCCGCGCGACATAAGCTGCGGCTGCAATAAAAACACAAGCAACGCCGAGTAAGCCAATCGCCGCCTGCAGACCCCAACCGTTGGCCACGAAACCAATGATCGGAGGCCCAATCAGGTTGCCGCTATAGCCGAATGTCGCTACTGCCGCCAATGCTGTCGAGCCATGCCGCCCTGCTGCGCTATAAACAAAAGGGAAAAGCGAAGCCAGTCCAGCTCCCGCCAGGGCAAAGCCGAGGACCGTAGTGACCGTATTTAGCGCTGGCACGGCAATGAATATTCCGGCAGCGGCAATCAAGGTACCGGTAGCGACGACACGCCGCGCGCCGAACCGGTCCTTCAAGCGATCCGCGCCGAGACGTGCGGCGAGCATCATCGCAGAAAACGCGGCAAAGCCGAGAGGCGCAACGCCATCGCCGACGTCTAGTTTGTCTTTCATGAACACACCGCTCCAGTCGGCAACCGAACCTTCAGCTACGGCGCCGCAAAAACAGATCGCACCAAGCATAACAGCCGGCCCATGCGGGATTGCAAAGTTCTTGCCACTGGCCTGCGGATCGGGGCGGTCATGGGGCAGGCTTGTATAGCTGGCCCACAAGATCATTGATAGTACGATCGAAATGCCGACGAAATGGGCTGATACCGACACACCTGCGGCGGCCAGCGCGCTACCTGCCAGTGCCCCTGATACAGTGCCGACGCAAAACCACGCATGCAACGCCGACATGATGGAGCGGCCTGCGCGTTTTTCAGCTTCAGCGCCAATCGCATTGATGGCCACATCAAAGGAACTTGACGCCCCGCCATACAGCAGCGCTGCAGCAACGAGCAGCGAAAAGTCTGGCGCCTTCGCAAGCAAGGGCAGGCCGAGCAACAATGCGACTCCCGTCATCATTGATGCATGTCGCCCACCCCTATGACGTGTCAGCCATGCCGCTACGGGAAACGACATCACCGCGCCGATGCCTGCACCAAGCAGGACAATCCCAAGCTCGGCCGGATTCAGCTGCAAACTTTCTCTTATTGCGGGAATACGTGCAGCCCAGGTGGCATAGGTCACGCCAAGCAGCATGAACAATGCCGGCAACGCACAGCGGCGGAATAAGGAATCGTTTTTTGAAACTGAGGCGGCTTGTTTAATTGAATCTGTCATCGATGTGTTCACTGCGTCGTACACGCAGTCAAATGCAATGCGTGGAGATACCGGAAGCGATCTGTTCCCGGGTGATTGGTTCGTTGCCAGGCAATGGGTAACGGGCAACGCGATTGTTACATGACGGGCTTTAGGACTGAGCCGCAATCTGGAAGACGATATTGTACTGAGAAAACTTCCTGCGAATGGCAGTCTGAGTGACTGCGGAGTAGCGGACTTACGGCAGGATTAAAGCGGGTTTCAGGACGCAAGAAGGAGACATGCATCTGATGTCATCGGCCATGCCGTGCAAAGCAAACCGGTCTAAAACAAAAACGCATGCCGGAAGCATGCGTTTATCAAGTTATCCATTCGTTCACACAATTTGAACAACAGCCTGGCGGATAATATGACATAGGCCTCATGACATATTCGCCAGGCTGAAAGCCAGGATGGCTAGTTAAGTGTGGAGTTGCTGTCCTGGCCTGTTCTCGTCTTCCACTGCGTGAAATTCAACGCTTCGCCATTGAAATTGGCAAAGATCGATGAAGAACTTGTATACACGTTCGCTGAATAGCTTCCAAAGCGGGGCACCGCGCTAGTGCCAAGGTCGCTACTGATACGATAGTTTTCTTGTTTTCCGGATGTGACAAATCTATTACCTGAAAACGCATTGTTCTTCACCACGGCTGCCGTGCCGGCCTCGACAATCTGTACATGCGCCTGTGTGCTTTGGGTAAAAGTATTGTCTTTGATGACGTTGTCATAACCGTTCAGTATTTCCATACCGTTAGCGTTGGCATTCACATGATTACCGGCCACCGTGGTGCCGTTTGCAAAATCTCCCAGGTAGATACCCCATGCGAGGCGCTGATTGACAGCGACATTACGAATGACGTTATTCTCAATCGTCGTATTCAGCGCAAGCTTGTCGGGTGCGGACGTAAAGATACCGCCGCAATCCGTCAATACGTTGCAAGCACCATCCACCGTGTTTCCGCTGACACGCGCATTGCGAAACACGCGTATGCCGATATAGCCAGAATTGGTTACGCGATTATTCTGGACAACTGCACCGCTGCCGCCGGTCAGGTTGATCGCCGCATGTGCATTGGTCGGCATGCTGACCGTGCCCGATGCATCGATAACCGAATTACTGATAAGTTCGCCGCCACCGCCCCATTTAACCGCTATTGCATCATGCTTTGAGTTGCGGATGATGGCGCTATCTACAGTCAGCCCGGTTCCGCCGGAATTAAGAATACCGTTGCCCGATGAGTTTTCAATGCGCACCGCACTTGCGCTGAGCTTGCTCGCATCGAGCCCGTTAATGCCATTGGCCGCACCAAAGATGCTGACATTCTGGATTGTGACATTACGCGAATTGCTGGCGTCGATGGCATCTTTGTCTGGAGCGGCCCAAATGCGTCCCTCGGGTGATTGACCATCCGGCGCCCACACATACAGGCGACCATTGCTGACGGCCCATTCACCCGGCTCATCAAGCATCCACAGTTTACCTTCCACATAGAAGTCAACCTGTCCGCCAAGCTGGTAACCGTCGAAGTTGATGTTGCCAGTGGACGCTACCGCCATGGTGGACCCGGAGTAGCCAGTGATTTTTCGTGCCTCGACCGCCCATTCGTAAGGCTTAAATACCAGCGTGGCGCCAGTGAGGTCGGCGTTCGGCATGGCATAAGTCAGGCCGCTGGTGTTAGAGCTGCTGGCCTTAGCCCAGGTTTGTGTGCGGTTCGGCCAGTGGGCCGCACTCACAGGTGCGCCATCAATAATGACCTGAGCCACCTCGAAGGATACCGGCGCCGAGTAAATATTGCCTTGAACTTGCGTCCAACCGCTAAGCGACTGCCCTGGCGTAAGAGTTGCATTGCCACACGCGCCTGTGGTCCGCACTGTTACATTCGTTTTTCCTTTGAGGTCGAGCGTGCCCTGATAGGTCCTCCCGCACTGCAAGTCCACCACACTGTTATCACTGACTGTAGACGGCATGGCGAGGACGGGCAGGGAAGCACTTGGTGCGACCGGTGTCGGACTATCACTGCCGACCTGGGTATCCGAAGCGCCGACGGCATCTGGAGGTGTGACGGTAGGCGATGTCGGAAGTTGCGAAATGCCTGGTAACTGGGTATTTGTGGCCGTTGTCGTCGAAGCGCTGAGGCCGTCTTGCAGGGCGACTTTCGATTGTGCTTCCGGGGAAGATGAGCCACCTCCGCATGCGGCGAGACCGATGGTGAGTAACAGTGCCAGCGTCATGCGCTTTAGCGGAAATGGAATCGTGTCATATGGCATTGGAATTTTGAGTCACACCCATGCGGAAGCCGGGGGCGGAGAAAGTGAACGGAAGCGCATTTCAACATGTCATTTCCGGTCTATCAATACGCGTTTTGACAAGTAGCCGTGCCTGAATTGTTACTAATAGTGAGTAATGTAAATGCAAATGAATTGCTGCGTTGGTAACACAGCAGAGCCAAATGGCGATCGGTTCGCATAGTTGCCTTCTACCTCTCCGTCCTTTAGAGGAGAAAAAGTGTGGGCTTATTTATTGCCCGAAAATGGTGCGCTTTATACGTCGCTTGCGGACTTAAACTGTTTTTATCGCGATGTTAGATCAGTCGTCGATTGCACCTTCACCACATTGCCCCGGACAACCCGGGTGCGTCGCACAGAAGCCGGCGGCAGGGTTACGACTCTTCGACAAGAGGTGATTGCACCTTCAGATGCTGTGTGATGGCGAATGAAAGAAGATTGATGCCGACTCCTGCGGAGATCAGTGGCAGCAGGTAAAGTGCTAGCGTATACTCGGAGCGGAAAACTTGGTCGTCAGCAATCCCTTTTGTTGCCTTCGCTAGATTCGCGACAAAGGTGATTACCACCACATCAAGACCTGCCAATGCAATGAGCATGCACGCATAGGCAATCAGGACTGTGCGGGATATGCGAATGGTCCGCAACAGATGCCAGATGATAACGACGGGGAGCGTCAGTGAAGTCAGCACCAGGGCCCAGAATTCATACTTGATTAAAACTGATTCAATCAACATTTCGGTGCACGCTTAATCCGGTATGTGATAATGTAGCTGTAGCCTGATATTTGTGACAGCTGCTGTTGCAAATAAAAGGATTATACTTAGCGCCAAGGCGTCAGGCCTGAACCTTGACGGCAGGAGCGCACGGACTTCGCCCCAAAGCTGATTAAAAACGTTTCTTACAGACCAGCAGGATGCCTTTTTTTTCAAAACGGCGGGCTTGGCCGCGGATCCAAAACTGTCTCGGTATGGTCCAGTCGGGCAAGGACAGGTGTCTTAAGTTAACCGTTAAAATGCTGCGTCGGCCACTTCCTGAAGACGATAGATGCTCTTAATTCACAAGTGGTTTACATCGATTTGTGACCTCTCATACTGATCCGGCTCTGAAAAGAACGGGTTAAACACGACTAACGAACAACAAGACTTATGCCGAATAAAGCTGACCAGTCATCACGTACCGCTCCGATCAAGTGGACCGACGACGAATGGGTGAAAATCGCCAATCAACTTCTCCTGGAAAAGGGAGATAGTCTGCTTTCCTCAAAACGTCTTGAAGAAATCAAGGCAAAAGACGTATTCAATGCCCAGGAATTATTTCCTGAGGACCGTCACCGGAAACTTGTCTCGATTGCACAGGGCTTTGAAGGTATACGTGAGAAGCTGCGCCCCATTTTTCAAAGGCTAGGACAGGCGCGCCAGAACGATCTGTTCCGCGAAGAGGCCGAAAGCCGCGCTGCCGACGAAAGCATGGGAGATAAAGACGGCAACGCCTCTGCTTCACAAGCAGGAAGCCGGCATGAGCCAATGGCGGAATTCATTGATACAACATCTTCAACTGTCGACACGCAAGAAGCATCCGGACAAGAGGTCATCGCCAACGCGACCGCGACAGAGCAACCTGCGGCAAATACGCCTGCAGCCATCGGGTCAGAATCCAATGCGGTCCAAACCGGGGCATCAGCGCCGGCCTTTCCGGCTCGCAGTGCCGAGGCAGAAGCAGCACCGACTCCTCATAGCCGGCAATCGCACGAGGACAGGCGAGCGGCACGCGCACAAGCCGATCAGGACTTCAGACAGACTCAGGCCCAGCGTCGCGAGCAAGCCATGCAGAATCGCAACCAGCCTCGCGGCCCGCAAGCAACTGGGGTGCCTGACGCAAACCTGGTCGAAGCAGCTCGTCCCTTCGTCGCAATGGTATGTCAGGAACTGGCCCGGGCGTTCGTCAATGCGTTGTCCGACAAAGGATCGAGTGACGTACTACGCTCCTTCGTTGAAACAACTGCCGCGCAGGTATCGTCGATGCAGTCGTCCGGGAGCTTCGGTGCAAGAAACGCTACGCGCTCACCGCAACAGCAGGCATTCAACAAACCCGCGCAAGCCATGCGTCAGGCCGTCGAGTCAGAACAGCCTATCACTTCGGGCCATGCTGATGCGCTGGAAGACGAGGGTGTGCATCCCGGCGATGTCCAGCCACTCTTCGATCCGAAATTGCCACCGTCAGCCGATAGCGAGTTCAAGCCGAACATTGGTATCGTAGGTACCAGTGCGGATCAGTTTGACGACCTGCGTCAACGTTATCCGCAACTGATGCTGACAGTCGTTCCGGTAGATGCAATTCGCAGTGGCAATGTGTTCAGGCAATGCCAGCGCATTATCGGCTTGAGCGACGAAATGCCGCCGGGTACCGACGAACTTTTGCGCCGCTCGCTGGCACCACGATACATACGCCTCACGGGAGGGATTGACCGGGTCAAGGAACAATTGAATCACTGGCTCGATAAGCCTGGTTCAATCAATGCAGGTCCGCGTAATCAGGGCCAGCATAATCGCAACGGGAAGAAATTCAAGGATAGGGGACAGTACAAGGGCAAGCACCGTCGGCCCGGACCGGTTAGCTGATGTTGCAGTTCCGTCGTAGTAACTTCGCATGTGAACCGCCATAACGTCGACAGTCTGCCGGTGTGCCTTGCGGCAGTTGTTAGCGCATAGAAGTCGGTGGCTCTTGTTAGCCTGCGTCTCTTCGTCGCCGTGTGCAAAGAGACTTGCATCGCACATGCAGCGGAACGTAGGGTAGACCCACATTTGCGTCCGCGCGTAATCAACGTCGTTTGTGTGAAGATAAAGGGGTGCGCCGTGCGCACCCCTTTAACGTTTTACTACTGCTGCCTGGCGGCCAGCAAAGTACCTTTACATTCGCCGAACCCGATCCGCCGTGCGCCGGGCTTTTCACAATAGGCGCGGAGAATCACCGTATCGCCGTCTTCTAGGAAAGTACGCGTTTCACCATTCGACAGGGTAATGACTTGCTTGCCACCCATCGTCAATTCGAGCAAAGAACCACCCTGTTCACCGGCAGGACCTGAAATTGTTCCGGAACCCAGCAAGTCGCCAGGCTGCAGATTGCAGCCGTTCACAGTGTGATGGGCGATAAGCTGGGATACGGTCCAGTAAGCATCGCTGAAGTTCGAATAGCTTAATCGCTGTGCCGGCAAGCCAGCCTTACGCATACCTTCTGTCTGCAGCCAGACTTCGAGCTTGATATCGATGCCACCACTTTCGCGGTTCACCGGAGAATCGAGGTAGGGCAGGGGCTGAGGGTCCCCCTCCGGCCGCTGGAAGGGAATGCGGAAAGGTTGCAGCGCTTCCATGGTGACGATCCACGGAGACACCGTTGATGCAAAGTTTTTCGCAAGGAAGGGCCCCAGCGGCTGGTATTCCCACGCCTGGATGTCACGTGCACTCCAGTCGTTAAGCAACGCGAGGCCAAAAACATGCTCTTCCGCCGCCGCCATCGATACGGGTTCGCCTAGCGCATTATCCTTGCCGACAAAGATACCCAGTTCCAGTTCGTAATCCATCCGACGCGAAGGCGACAGTGTCGGCGCGGGATCGTCCGGTCCCTTGGTCTGTCCGCTAGGACGGAGAAAGGTTTGTCCGCTGACACCAATCGACGAGGCGCGACCGTGGTAGCCGATCGGTACCCACTTGTAGTTAGGCATCAGTGGGTTGTCAGGACGGAACAGCTTACCAACCGTCGTCGCATGGTGGATGCCGGTATAGAAATCGGTGTAATCGCCTATCTGGCAGGGCAAGCCCATCTCGACTTCTGACTGCGAATAGAGCGCAGCTTGCAAGCTTGCCTGCTGGTCGCTTCCGCGACGCAAGCCCGTGGAAATCTTTTGGCGCAGGCTCTTGCGTACGTTGACACCAGCCGACATCAAACAGTTCATGTCATTGGTATCGACGAGTTTCGTCTTGTTGAGATCAAGCACCTTGTCACCAATGGCAACGCCAATATGCCACTCATCGCTGCCCGGCGTGCGAAAGCGGCCGAACGGCAGATTCTGAATTGGAAAATCAGTCGCCTGATCGTTGGCGGATTCGACCCAGCTTTGCAGGTCAGGGTCGTGGGTATCGTCTAGGGAAGCAGTCATGGTGTCGTGTCAGTGGTTGGCAAGGGCGCGTTCATGCAGGAAGGCAGCGTGCCTTGGCGCACGCTTCGTTTTAGACCATTCTTCCAGCATATCCCACTTCACTGCATCCAGCTGCTTGAGCTGTGCCTCCTCCTCAGGATCGGGACAGGCGAGTTCCACACGATGGCCATTCGGATCGAAGAAATAAATTGAATGGAAAACGCCGTGATCGGTCACCCCCAGTACGTCAACACCATTGTTTTCCAGATGCCTCTTGAAGGACAACAACTCCTCACGGTCCTTGACCTTGAAAGCAATGTGCTGGACCCATGCCGGGGTGTTCGGGTCACGGCCCATTTCCGGTTGCGTCGGCAATTCGAAGAATGCCAGTACGTTGCCATTCCCGGCATCCAGGAAGATGTGCATGTAGGGGTCGTCCTGACCTGTCGATGGAACCTTGTCTTCCGCAATGGCAAGGACGAAGTCCATATTGAGCATTTTCTGGTACCACAGCACGGTCTCCTTGGCATCCTTGCAGCGATAGGCGACGTGATGAATGCGATCGATCTTCATGATGCCGGTTCCCTGATCAGGCTGTTTGCAAAACGCCGCGACGTACCTGGTCGCGCTCGATGGATTCGAACAAGGCCTTGAAGTTGCCTTCGCCGAAGCCGTCATCCCCCTTGCGCTGGATGAACTCAAAGAACACTGGACCGAAGACGGTCTTCGAGAAGATTTGCAGCAGCAGGCGTTTTTCGCCACCGTCGGTTTTGCCGTCGAGCAGAATGCCGCGGGTCTGCAATTCAGAAACACGCTCACCATGACCCGGCAAGCGATCGGCCAGCATCTCGTAATAAGTTTCCGGCGGAGAGGGCATGAATTCCACACCAGCCATCTTCAACTGGTCCAGAGTGCTGATCAGATCATCGGTGTACAGCGCGATGTGCTGGATGCCTTCGCCATTGAACTGCATCAGGAACTCTTCGATCTGGCCAGACCCCTTGGAAGACTCTTCATTGAGAGGGATACGGATCTTGCCATCCGGCGCCGTCATTGCCTTGGATGTCAGGCCGGTATATTCGCCCTGGATATCAAAGTAGCGAATCTCGCGGAAATTGAACAGACGTTCGTAGAATCCTGCCCAGTACGCCATTCGGCCGCGATAGACATTGTGTGTCAAGTGATCGATCAGTTTCAGTCCGGCGCCCTTGGGATTGCGGTCCACGCCTTCGATGAATTCAAAGTCGATGTCATAGATGGACTTGCCTTCTTCAAAACGGTCAATCAGGTAGAGCGGGGCGCCGCCAATACCCTTGATTGCGGGCAGGCGCAGTTCCATCGGGCCGGTCGGGATTTCCACCGGTTGCGCGCCAAGTTCAAGCGCGCGCGCGTAGGCTTTGTGTGCATCCTTCACGCGGAATGCCATGCCGCAGGCTGACGGACCGTGTTCGGCAGCGAAGTAAGAGGCGATACTGTTCGGTTCGTTGTTGATGATGAAGTTGATTTCGCCCTGACGGTATAGGACTACATCTTTGGAGCGGTGACGGGCAACCTTGGTAAAGCCCATTGCCTCAAATACCGGTTCAAGCACGCCCGGAGTGGGCGAAGCGAATTCGACGAATTCAAAGCCCATAAGGCCCATCGGATTTTCAAAAAGATCAGACATGGTGGTTTCCTGAACGAGAGACAAAGGGAATGTGGCTTTACCGGATTCGGTGGGACGGCGCACTATTTAGTGCAATATTCAGCTAGAAACTGTTGCAGTGCGCCCGTCACATCAATAAACGAAGTTTAATGCGCAGAAGGTGCAATATGTGCGCGTTTAAGGTAGGATTTCGCGGTACGCGTACACATTTTGTGCATTCAACGTCATCAATATGAGAATATTATGTCCCTTATCCAAGTTGACAGGTTTGACCTCGACATCCTGAACGAATTGCAACGGGATGGCAGGACTACTAATAGTGTCCTGGGAGAAAAAATCCATCTCTCGACTTCGCAAGTAAGCCGTCGCATTCAGCGCCTTGAGGAGAGCAAGGTGATCAATCATTATGCGGCGATGCTGGACCCGGATATTGTTGGTTTGAGTGTGATGGCCTTCACTTCTGTGACACTCGAGCGTCACGGTGATGCGCGCAGCGACACCTTCGAGCGTGCGGTTGCGGATATGCCGGAAGTCCTCGAGTGCTTGTCCGTGACTGGTGAGGCCGACTATATTCTGAGAATCGTGGTGCCCGACCTGGAATCGTTTTCAGCTTTCCTGATGAGCAGCCTGCTGCGTGCGCCCGGTGTGGTGAACGTCAAATCCAATATCACTCTCAAGCGAATCAAGCAGACCCATGTCCTGCCTATGGGGCATTTACTGCAGCCAACGGAGACGACCCGCAAACTGGTTCTGTCGAAATAGAGCGAGAAGTTGCAGCCGCGCCTGAACAAGGTGGATACACAAGGTTTTCGGCGGATATAAAGACATCCGGCGGGTCTGGCCGCCGGATAAATGCGGAAACTGAAACGACTGAAGGCGGCTTCAGTCAGGAAGCCGCCTTTGCCGGATGCAGCCGGCTTACTTGCCCGGTGCTTCGGCCTTCACCTTCAGGCGCCATGCATGCAGCAGCGGCTCAGTGTAACCGCTGGGCTGTTCGAGACCCTTGAACACCAAGTCACGCGCAGCGCGATAGGCATAAGACGACTCGAAGTTCGGTGCCATTGGCTTGTAGAACGGATCGTTGTCGTTCTGCGCGTCGACGACCTTGGCCATGCGTTGCATGGTTTCGGTCACCTGGGCTTCAGTTACGATGCCATGCAACAGCCAGTTCGCAATGTGCTGGCTGGAGATGCGCAGCGTCGCACGATCTTCCATCAGGCCAACGTTGTGGATGTCCGGTACCTTGGAGCAGCCTACGCCCTGGTCTACCCAGCGCACCACGTAGCCGAGAATGCCTTGTGCGTTGTTATCGAGTTCCTGCTGGATCTCGGCAGCCGACCACTTGGCTTCGGCGACGACGGGGACCTTCAGCAAATCATTCAGCAGGCGCTCGATCTCGGTAGCAGCATCGATTTTCTCAAGCTCTTGCTGGATCTGGGATACGTTGACCTGATGATAATGCAGCGCATGCAGGGTTGCGGCGGTCGGCGACGGCACCCATGCCGTATTGGCGCCAGCCTTGGGGTGATTGATTTTTTGCTCCAGCATGGCAGCCATCAGGTCTGGCATTGCCCACATGCCCTTACCGATCTGCGCACGCCCGCGCAGGCCGCAGGACAGGCCCACCAGTACATTGCTGCGTTCATAGGCAGTCAGCCATGCACTGGTTTTCATGTCGCCTTTGCGCATCATCGGACCTGCACGCATCGCAGTGTGCATTTCGTCGCCGGTGCGGTCAAGGAAGCCGGTATTGATGAACGCCACGCGCGCACCTGCTTCGCTGATACAGGCCTTGAGGTTGACGCTGGTACGGCGCTCTTCATCCATGATGCCGAGCTTGACCGTGTTGGCGGGCAAGCCGAGCAGGCCCTCGACACGGCCGAACAATTCCGCGGCAAACGCGACTTCTGCCGGGCCATGCATCTTCGGTTTGACGATATAGACCGAACCGGTACGGGAGTTGCCGATGTCCTGGCCTTGCTTGCGCTTGAGGTCATGCAGCGCGATGGTGACGGTGACCACCGCATCCATGATGCCTTCCGGGATTTCCTGGCTGTTCTCGAGCAGGATCGCCGGGTTGGTCATCAGATGTCCAACGTTACGCAGGAAGAGGAGGGAACGCCCATGCAGCGTTACTACGCCGTCTTTAGCATCCGTCGCGCCAGCGCCAGCGGTGTACTTGCGGTCGGCATTCAGGCTACGGGTAAAGGTCTTGCCGCCCTTGGAGACACTTTCAGCAAGCGTGGCCTGCAGAATGCCAAGCCAGTTGTTATATGCCAAGACCTTGTCATTGGCGTCTACAGCGGCAACCGAATCTTCGAGGTCGAGAATGGTTGACAATGCTGCTTCGATGACGACATCCGCTACACCAGCCGCATCGTCCTTGCCGATACGTGTTCCACGATCGATCTGGATATCGATATGCAAGCCATTGTTCTTCAGCAGTACCGATGTCGGTTCCGATGCTTGCCCCTGATAACCGACAAATTTGCTCTCGTCGGCGAGACCCGTCACGCTGCCGTCCAGTAGCTTGACCGCGAGCTTGCCGTCGACTACCTGGTAGGTTGCGGCGTCGCGATGGGAACCCTTTGCCAGAGGCGCGGACTGGTCGAGGAAGTTACGTGCAAAAGCAACGACTTTCGCACCGCGTGCAGGGTTATAGGCTTCACCATTCGGGCCGGCCTTGGTTGCGCCATCGGTTTCGGGAATGGCGTCGGTGCCGTACAGCGCATCGTACAGCGAACCCCAGCGTGCATTTGCGGCATTCAGCGCATAGCGCGCGTTAAGGATCGGCACGACCAATTGCGGGCCGGCCTGCAAGGCGAGTTCCGCATCGACGTTGGTCGTGGTTGCCTTGACTTCTTTTGGCTGAGGGACGAGATATCCGATCGATTCAAGAAACGCGCGGTATGCGCTCATATCGGCGATCGGACCCGGGTGGGCACTGTGCCATTTATCCATTTCCGTCTGGATGCAATCGCGCTCTGCCAGCAATGCTGCGTTCTTGGGTGCGAGATCGTGGGCGATTGCGTCAAAGCCTTTCCAGAAGGTGGCGCTGTCAATGCCGGTGCCCGGCAAGACCTTATCTTCAATGAAGCGATACAGCACGGTGGCGACCTGAAGCCGATTGCAGGGAGTGCGGTTAGTCATTGTGTGAGACCTCGTATGTTTTAGGTATAAATAAAAGCAAATGAAAAACAGTCTAGCAAAAGAAATAGTGTAAGCAATCTATCCCGACGCTCCACTTTCATGGAGGAATGGCAGCAAGTCGCGGAGTGAACGCCCTTCGCCATTTGGCACGACGCCGAGTTCTTCGATAGGGGCCTGCGCGCGATTGACCCAGAAGGTCTTGTAGCCGAACCAACTGGCACCGCAGATATCCCAGCAATTGCTCGAAACGAACAGCATGTTTTTGGGCGGGAGGCCAAAAATATCCGGCCCCAATTGATACGCTTCGGGCGCTGTCTTGAATTTTCTTACGCTGTCGACAGACAAGAGGTGACTGAATAGCTCCTGCATGCCGGCAGCCTTGACAACGGTGGTCAGCATTTCTGGATTACCGTTTGACAGCACCGCGAGTTTGAGGTCCTGGCTCTTCAATTGTTCAAGTACGCCAGCACATTCCGCAAATGGCTCGAGCTTTGCGTATTGCGACATTAAGGCATGCTGCGCCTTCAGATCGAGATCGAGTCCAAGGGAGCGGCAAGAGTACACCAGCGCATCTTGAGTGACTTCCCAAAATGGCTTGTAGGTTGAGCACAGCGTACGCAACTGCGTGTATTCGATCTGCTTGCGGCGCCACAATGCAGCAAGCTTTTCGCCATTACCGCGAAAAAGCTTTTCGGCGAGCGCACTGATCGAATACACGTCGAACAGGGTGCCATACGCATCGAAGACTACCGCCTGAACAGCCATTAAAGCCCGATTCTGATATTAAAAATTGAATGAAAGTATATGTGTAAAGAAATCCGACAAATGAACGATTTAATCAAATCATTTGTGCGTTTAAGTAAAAAGCAGGCCGTAGAGCGGTATACGAATACTGCAGTCGGAGCAGGGCAACATTTAACCCATGAAGACAGGAATAAGATCAGACCTATTACGTTATATAGAACTATTAACAATTTTCGCCAAGGAAACATTCGTGAGTTTACCGATGAACTGCCACAGAAGGACCCTGAAACAGCATCAAACGGGCATAGAGGCAAACAAACCGATTGTGCTATCATTTGATGGCACACTGGAGGTCTTATGCAAACATTTTCAATTCGCGACCTGCGCGAGCGTACTGGCGATATCACACGCGCCGCCGAATCCGGTGAAATGGCGGTCGTGGCCAAACATGGCGAACCGATCTTTTTGACAGTTCCATTCGACGAATTTCTGCTTCAGCACGGGGTCAAGGTGGATGTCGCCATCAAGCTGTTTGCAACGGATGTGCTGACACTTGCTAAAGCGTCGCGGTTTGCCGGGCTTCCCCAGGAAGCGTTTATTGAAATTCTTGGGTCTATCGGTATCCCAGCGGTAAAGTACGATCCCGCTGAGCTTGATGAAGAGTTGAAACTGCTGCAACAATGAAGCTTATTGTTGCTGATTCGAGTCCGCTCATTGCATTTGCGCGTTCCGACTACCTTGATCTGGTGCGAACTGTTGCTGGAACCATTCATGTGCCGCACACTGTGTGGCAAGAATGCGTTCACGATCTGTCCAAACCAGGAGCGCAGAAAATTCAGCAAGCCGCAGCTAACGGCATCATCATCTGTCTCGATGATCCTGCACTTCCAACTTCGCTCGAAGTCGCCCCGATTGATGCGGGTGAAAAGGCGGCTATTGCACTTGCTCTCAAGCAGAGCTGCCCTGTCTTGCTTGACGAACGTCTCGGACGAATTGTCGCGCGCCGACATGACATTTCCGTGGTTGGCAGCGCCGGCATTTTGCTGACAGCAAAAGCCCGCGGGTTAATTTCAGCGGTTGGACCGATCCTCGATCAATGGCTTAGTTTTGGTTACCGGCTTTCCAATGAGTTGGTCGCCGAAGTACTACAGAGAGCTAATGAGGAACGCTAGGCAGAAAACACGGTGGCCCGACTATTCTGTCGAATCTCTTGGCGTCTTCCGTCAAACCGTTCCAAACTAAGCGCATCCTGCACTTGCCTTGTGTAGTTTAAACACTTGTCTTTGACTTTTCAAAGGGAGGTCCGCGATTCTTTGATGCCTACACTAAAATGGCGTAAAGAGGGCCTGACAGGTTCTGTCGTCTTAATGATTTGTCGAGTGGAGCGCGACAATATGCGCGCATCGTCGGCACCAGCCTCGCGGGGAGCTCGATGCGCAGAGCTCCGTGTAGATGCCAGCAGTGTTGTCGATCACCCGCGTCAGGCCGAATTGTTCGTGCAGGTCTTCTGAATCAGGCAGCAGCCAGCGCCTTGTCGAGGTCGGCAATCAGGTCGTCCACGTGCTCGATGCCAATCGACAGGCGCAGCATCTCTTCTGATACGCCTGCCTTAGCCAATTCTTCCGGGTTCAACTGGCGGTGTGTCGTTGAGGCCGGGTGAGTGACCAGTGACTTGGCATCGCCAATGTTGACCAGACGCGTAAACAGCTGCAGCGCGTCCAGTACGCGTGCTCCCGCTGCACGCGGATCACCCTTGTCGGCGGCCTTTAGACCGAAGGACAGGATGCCGGAAGCGCGCCCGCCCATGTATTTCTGCACCAGCTTGTTATCCGGGTGATCTTCCAGTCCGGCGTAGTTAACCCATGCCACCTTCGGATGCTGCTTCAAGTGGCGCGCAATCTTCGACGCGTTTTCGCATATGCGATCCATGCGCAGCGCCAGTGTCTCAATGCCCTGCAGGATAAGGAAGGCGTTCATTGGCGCGATTGCCGCGCCCATGTTGCGCAGCGGGACCACGCGTGCGCGCCCAATGTAGGCAGCTTCTCCGAGCGCTTCAGTGTAGACCACGCCGTGGTAGGACACGTCTGGTTCGTTCAAGCGCTTGAATCGATCCTTGTGCTGTGCCCATGGGAACTTGCCGCTGTCTACGATCACGCCACCGACGCTGTTGCCGTGGCCGCCCAGATACTTGGTCAGCGAATGCACGACGACGTCGGCCCCGTATTCGAACGGCCGGCAAAGGTAGGGGGTGGGCACCGTGTTGTCGACAATTAGGGGTACGCCGTGAGCGTGGGCGATCTCTGCGAGTGCGGCCAAGTCGGTGATGTTGCCGAGCGGGTTGCCAATCGATTCGCAAAATACCGCCTTGGTACGCGCGTCGATCAGGGCAGCAAAGCTTTCCGGTTTGGACGCGTCGGCGAAGCGCGTCTCAATGCCCATCTGCGGCAGCGTGTGCGCTAACAGGTTGTAAGTGCCGCCGTACAGGGTGGTGGAGGACACAATGTTGTCGCCGGCTTCGCAGATCGTCTGCAACGCAGCCGTGATCGCCGCCATACCGGAAGCCATCGCCAATGCACCGATGCCGCCTTCGAGCGCGGCCATACGCTTTTCCAGCACGTCCTGGGTCGGGTTCATGATGCGAGTGTAAATGTTGCCAGGTACCTTAAGGTCGAACAGGTCGGCCCCATGCTGGGCGTTGTCGAAGGCGTAGGCGACGGTCTGGTAGATAGGCACGGCTACCGCTTTGGTAGTCGGGTCGGAGGAAAAGCCGGCGTGGACTGCAAGTGTTTCAATTTTCATGGTGTCCTCTCTGCTGCGAAGCCAGTATTGTGGATGCAAATACAAAGTTTTGCAGACCTTAGTCACGGGTCATTTTCCACGTGTGCGGCCGCAGATCGCGCCAATTTGTTCTCTTCACTATTGCGTGGTCAATCAGCCGCATCAGCCAGGTCTATGCGGCGCCGGTTTTGCTTTGAACCATTCGTAAGGCGGTTCTGGCGCCATGGATTAGTAACGAGTGTAAAAGGCAATGGGCTAGGAGTTGTTACTTGTTATAGGCCGCTGTCTTGCCGTGCTCAGGAACGCCAGCATGCAGGACGCTTTTCCAGAAATGCGTCAACGCCTTCGGCGGCATCTTCTTCCATCATATTACGCGCCATGACGTCGCTAGCATAGGCATAGGCGTCGCCGAGTGCCATCTGACGTTGCCGATAAAACATTGACTTACCATACCGAATTGCTGTCGGACTCTTCGTCAGGATTTCGGCAGTCTTGCGTGCGATAGCCTCGTCAAGTTCGCCATCGGGGACTGCCTCATTGATCAAGCCCCAATCGGCTGCGGTCGCTGCATCGATGAAGCGGGCAGTGACCAACATGTCAAAAGCACGTTTCGATGACACATTGCGCGACAAGGCAACTGCTGGTGTCGAGCAGAATAGGCCGACATTGATGCCTGAGACCGCGAAACGTGCTGATTCCGACGCAATCGCCAGATCGCAACTGGCGACGAGTTGGCATCCGGCCGCAGTAGCGACACCATGAACACGGGCAATCACCGGCACTGGCAGCATCTGAATTCCTTGCATTACAAGGCTGCAACGAGCGAAGAGCGCTTGGTAGTAAGTGAGACGGGGTGACTTTGTCATTTCACGCAAGTCATGTCCAGCACAGAAAGCTTTGCCGGCACCGGCCAACACGACGCAGCGCACCGTGGGGTCCATGGCGATGGAATCCAGTTCACGCCGCATTGCGTCCAGCATTGCCTCGGACAGCGCGTTGAATTGCAGCGGACGGTTCATGCAAAGCGTTATGACACCGTCACGTTCGGTCCGTTGCAGCAACGCTTCTCCGGGCAGGGAGGTCATGTCCATGGATGTACTTGTATCAAGTCTTGCTGGTTCAAAGTTCAAGCTGGGATAGCGTTTGTCACCACGCTCACTTTAGCCTTGATCGAATTGCCGATGAAGCAGTTCTTATGGGCTCCGGCATGGATCCGGCTGATTGCGGCAGCGTCCGGAAGCTTACTTCCTCCGAAGACGACCTTTGGCGCAAGCTCGATTCGCGTGACTGCCATGCCAACACCCTCGACCTTCTCCAGGTAACCGACGGCGACATCTTCGTATTTCTCCACGCGATACCCCTGGAATTCGGCGATCGCGAGAAAGGTTAGCATGTGGCAACTCGCCAGCGCGCTGACCAGCATTTGTTCGGGATCGGAACATGCGGGATCACCTTTGTATTCGACGGATGAGGATACATTGACCGACTGTTGTCCATTGAGTGTTGCAATGTGGTTTCGGGAATAGGTGCTGTCATCGAGGAGGTGAGGGATGCGGTGCCATTGAATCGCTGCCTGATGCTGAGACATGGGGGAAGAACTCCTGTTGTATTGCTGAGTGAGCGTATCGCCTGAAATGTGGGCAAGGCAATTGCGAATAATGGATTTTAGGAGCCGGTGTCGCCACCGTAAAACGAAGTTTTCTAAGCACATTGCTTAGAAAAAGTAATTCAGGCAAAGGGGACCCAAAGCTGACTTATATCAGCTGCTTAGACACAATCAGGATGAGATGTAGAGGGTTGCCGAGCGTGTCGATAGTCACATAATGCTTGAGGTTCCAGCGGACACGAGAGCGCTTGAGCGCACTCTACAATGGGGGAAGCAAGTGCCTAGCATACTCGGCGTGTCTTCGACGTCTTTAACTAGAATGATTGCGGATTCCTGGTGCTTGAAGCAAAATTGATCGAAGCAAGTCTGCGAAGACTTGGCAGAATGCTCGCAGTTCACGAAGTCATCAACGCAAAGTAGAAACGGACTCTTATGGTAAAGCCTCCTTCGGCGGTCAACGCTTCATGCGATACGATTTCCGTTGTGTGTGACGACAATTTGGCACCAGATGTGGCGGGAAGCTGCTTCTCGAACGAATCTCGGAAGACCTGGCCGATGCCGGAAGGAAGCAAGCGTCTGCCCTCGTTAATAGCGCTGTCCTATTTCGAAGCAGCGGCCAGAACAAAGAGCTTCGCAGCTGCGGCAAAAGAGCTTCATGTAACTCCAGCAGCCATCAGCCACCAAATAAAAGCGCTGGAGGAACATCTTGGCGTCGAACTTTTCATTCGCCATCATCGCAAGGTCAGCCTCACACCTGCGGCAAGAGCGGCGCTATCCAGCCTGCAGGAAGGCTTTGCTGCGCTTAACGACGCTGTGGAACAAATTTGCTCCTACAGCGAAGCCAAATGGGTAATCACCGTTTGCGCCGAACCTCTTTTTGCAACCAAATGGCTGGTGCCGCGCTTGCATCGGTTTTACGCACGCTGCCCACAAGCAGAAGTCCATCTTCAGGCCAGTCTCCATTCGGTCGATACGATCCGAGGTGGCCTGGCAGACCCGACAACATTTCGTAGGGCAGGCATCGATCTTTCGGTGCGTTTTGGCTACGGAGAATATCCAGAACTGGAGACCCAGCAATTGCTAGATGTGTCCTTGATCCCGGTGTGGTCACCGGACATCGGCAATAACGTTTCCTCAGCCTCGCCGCATACCTTGCTCAAGCAACGGCTGTTAAGTGATAGCACCGCGTATCGTTCACCTGAGCGATTTGGATGGCAAGAATGGTTCCGTCATATAGGTGTTCAACCACCCAACATTTTACGGGAGCATCGCTTTGGCAATGGACTGCTGGCATTGGAAGCCGCGATCACTGGGCAAGGCGTTCTTTTGGCAAGCAAACATCTTATTCAGTTTGAACTGAGCGCGGGAAAGTTGACTGTTGCATTTGAAGGAGAAATGCCATGTCCGTTCGCTTACTACGTGGTATGCCCACCTCATGCATTGGAGCGTCCCATCGTGAAAGAATTTCGGAATTGGCTAATTGAGGAGTCAACCGTGTCGACCAGCGCCAAAGCCTCCTCATCGAGTCCATCCCAGTGACGAGTGCGGGCGCTGAGTGTTGTGATCCGACATAACTGACCGTCGCCAGACACCGACAACGGTCTGCAATTATTAATTCTACTTGGCTGTCGGCATGACAAACTCAGCACCTTTGGCAATGCTCTCAGGCCAGCGTTGCATGACAGACTTCTGCTTGGTATAAAAGCGCACGCCTTCCTCGCCATATGCGTGCATATCACCAAACATGCTCTTTTTCCATCCGCCAAAGCCATGCCAAGCCATGGGAACCGGGATCGGTACATTGATGCCCACCATGCCTACCTGAACACGCCGTGCAAACTCGCGCGCAATGTTCCCGTCCCGCGTAAAGCATGCAACGCCATTGCCAAACTCGTGGTCGTTGACGAGCTGGACGGCTGCTGCAAAATTGGTCGTGCGAACGCAAGACAATACGGGACCGAAGATCTCTTCCCGGTAGATGCTCATCTCCGGTGTCACGTGGTCAAACAGCGTGCCGCCAAGCCAAAATCCTTCGCTACAGTTCTCGCCTGCGGTAGAGCCGAGAAAGGTTCGACCATCCACTAGCAACCGAGCGCCTTCCTTGACTCCCTGCTCGATGTAACCAGTGATTCGATCATACGCTGCCGGCGTCACAATGGGTCCCATTTCGGCATCCGGATTGGTGCCGTTGCGCACCTTTAGTGCCTTCGTACGTTCTACCAGCCTGGGTATGATCTTGTCGGCCATGTCTCCGACGAGCACAGCCACCGAAATCGCCATGCACCGTTCACCGGCCGAACCATACCCTGCGCCGATCAGTGCGTCCACGACCTGGTCGATATCGGCATCTGGCATGACCACCATATGGTTCTTGGCGCCCCCGAGAGCCTGCACGCGCTTGCCGAGACGCGCGCCGGTTTCGTAGATGTAGTTGGCGATCGGCGTGGAGCCTACGAAAGAGATTGCCTTCACATCCGGGTGTACCAGCAGCGCATCCACGGCCTCCTTGTCTCCCTGCACCACATTGAACACCCCATCAGGCAATCCGGCCTGCTTGAATAGTTCGGCAATGAACAGACTAGGGCCAGGATCAATGGGGCTGGGCTTGAGCACAAAGCAGTTACCCGCGGCGATCGCTATCGGGGCCATCCACATTGGCACCATGACGGGAAAGTTGAATGGTGTAATGCCCGCGACGACGCCAAGCGGTTGCCGCACGGTCCAGTTGTCAATGCCGGTACTGACTTGATCGGTGAAGTCTCCTTTCAGAAGTTGCGGAGTACCGCACGAAAACTCCACGATGTCGACGCCCCGCGCCACTTCACCTTGAGCATCAGTGAAGACCTTTCCGTGCTCAGCGGTAATGAGCGCTGCCAGTTCGTCCTTGTGCTGGTTCAATAGCACCAGGAACTTGAATAACACCCGTGCACGTCGAATCGGAGGATTGTCTGCCCACGCGGGAAACGCCGCCTGCGCAGACGCGACTGCAGTCTTAACATCGTGCGAAGTACCGAGCCGCACATGACGTTGGACAGCGCCAGTTGCAGGATTGTAGACAGGTTGAGTACGAACGCCACTGCCCGTGGTAAAGGCGCCTCCGATGTACTGGCCAATCTCGGCATTGTTGTTAATGATTGTCATGATGTTAGTCCCGCTGAAATGAAAAATCAGATGTGGTGAATGATGTGCATGAACACAGAGGCGTGGGCCACCTGTAAGGCCAATCACGGGAAGTCGGCGTCACTGGTATGGCGCTTTCATCACCGGCAATGACGTTTTCCCTAATGCCAAGCAGCTTTGACAGGACATGATCGGCGTTGCAATGTAGGCCGTTCATACTTGGAGTAGCCCGGCAGGCGCAGGGAGATATCATCGTCGGAAAACATCATTCGCCCCCATCCTTGATCTGGCTTGTTGGCTACACCTAAATGTCTGATGCTATTAGGACTTTGGACGGACCTTGTGGGCCTTTTTGTTCACAAACTCACTCAACCGCTCTTGAACGTCGCCTCCGGTTTGCACGACGGCGGCCATTAATCCCTCAGCGAAAAGGCCTTCGGTCGATGCCATGTCGGCGATACGGTTGATGGAACTAACGATTGCGTAGTTCGAGAGCACCGCGTTGGTCGCGATCTTGCGCGCCAGTTCCAGACCGAGGTCGTATGCCGTTTTTGGGTTGTCTTCCGTGTTGCAGACGTAGTGTGCCAGGCCCAGTCGCTCGCCCTCTTGTGCATTCAGCACGCGCCCGGTCAGCATCAGTTCCACCATCCGGCTGGCAGAGATGATTTTGGCTGTACGTACCGTCGCGCCCCCGCCGGTAAAGATGCCTCGCGTACCCTCTGGCAAGGCAAAGAAGGTACTCGTGTCGGCGATCCGCACATGTGCGGCGCTAGCGAGTTCTAGACCGCCGCCTACCACGGCGCCCTGCAGACAAGCGATGACGGGAATCCCACCGTGCTGGATCTTGTCGAAGGCACGATGCCATCCTTGGCACACGCGTAGGAAGTCCACCGCACTGCGTTCCTTGTCGTGATGTTCCTTGAGGTCCAGGCCGGCGCAGAAGTGATCGCCCTCGGCAGTCATCAGAATGACACGGATATGGCTGGGGACGTTCGAAAAATAATCGTCAATCTCGGCAATTGCGGCTTCGTCGAGCGAATTGCGCTTAGATGCTCTATTCAGCGTGATGATGCCAATATTATCCATCTCGGACGTTATTAGGAAAGGCTCAGACATGGAAATACTCCTTCGAATCAAGTGGAAAGGCGCGAGCGCGACAGTGTCGTATTGCTGAGAATTAGTGCGGGGTTCCGGAAGCAGGCGGAGCACTGCCATTTGCCTTTTCCCGTGGACAACATCGGCATGCCCTCAAGGAACGTACCCGCCGTAGCGTGTGAGGATTCGGGCAGTACCGTATCGTTGGCCCCTTTTCTTGTGGCTCCAGATTAGGGTGTCTGCTCGCAAAACCCAATTGCCAATGACGACGATGAATATGCAAAAATTGCCAAAATGGGATATTCCAGCAATGCGGTCTTGGAAATGCTGGATGATAGACTCTCACGGGCCATCGTTTGCGGCGACCTAAGCTTCATGCCACTCTTGCTCAATAAGCAGATGCGATGGGAGAAGGAGACATAAGTACAGATATTTCAAATGCGATTCAGGTATATACGAACTTTTTTACAACCTCCTTCACCTCCATTCAGGAGTTCGCTGGCCAGAGCGCACAAGCACATGTGTTCGCGCGGAAGGAATAATGCGTGTGCTTCTGCAGCACAGCCATCCCCTTTGCATTCACATTTAGTATTGGAATGTGAATGCAAAGGGACGTCGACTGTTTCGCCCCGGTGTGGTGGATGATATGGACCGTGTCACCATTGAAAATAGATTGCAACCGGATGCGGGAAGCACGACAACAGAGACCGTTTCGCTTGAACTGGTACAAGACTTGTTGCGAAGCCTTCGAACCGTGTGCTCAGAGTCCAGCCTGGACCGTTGCCTGAAGCAGGCAGGCATCGTCAAGGAATTCATCAGTCATCCGGTCTCTCGACTAACTCACGATCAACTCGTGCGGCTCTATCAAGAGAGCGCTGCGGCAACGGGCGACGAAATGATGGGACTGTGGAGTCGCCCCATCCGGACCGGCACCTTGAAGTACATCGTCCGGGCCATGTTGGATGCACCAACAATCAATGTTGCGCTGTATCGCTTCACACAGTTCTGGAACTTGTTGCTGGACGACTATCAGCTCAACCTGTCTCAAAATGAAAGCACCATGAGCCTGGAGTTGATTCCGCGTTATGCAAACGCGGGCGTGAACCGCTTTGGACATGCCTTGATGTTAAAACTGACGCACGGCATCGTTTCATGGTTTGTTGGTAGAGAAGTACCCGTCCAGGAGGTGCTGTTCTCTTTCCCTCGGCCATCCTTCGCAGCCGATTACTCGATTCTCTTTCCTGCCCCGGTCCTTTTTCAGGAAAAGCATTCGCAGATTAAGTTTTGTATCGAACTGGGTAGAATCCGGCCGGCGCGCAAATCGGCCGATGTTCGTGCATTCCTGGAGCGAGCCCCCCGGGATTGGATTTTCACGTCCTATCGACAGCATGCGATGCGACTTAAGGTGCGCGAGCTGCTGTACGCCGATCTAGGACGAACTCTGGACGACGTTGCAACCAGGCTTCACATGTCGTCACGGACTCTACTTCGAAGATTGCAGGACGAGAACATGTCCTTCCAAGGCATCAAGGATGAACTGCGCAGAGACTTAGCCATTCTCCATCTGGTGTACACGGATGTCTCGCTGACAGAAATATCCTTTGCCTTGGGGTTTAGTTCGCCTGCGGTTTTTCATCGCGCCTTCCGTCATTGGACTGGCATAACACCGGGAGTGTATAGAGCTGCTCAGCAAGAGCTGCACTGAATACCGATCTCCGTGTTCTACCAGTCTTCATCCACATATCGTCATGAAGCTCAAACATGACATTCCAATATACACAGCGACGATATATCGGTTAATAAAACATGATTTGATATAATATAGCGAGATATATAGTTTCGCGGGAGCACTAGAATAAGGAGAAAAGACATGGCGCAAGTGGACTTGAGTGACCTTCAGGCAGCTGCAGAGAGGGCGGGCGGCCTGTTAAAAGTGCTCGCTAATCCAGCCCGGCTGTTGTTGCTTTGTCAGATGACGCAAGGCGAGTTCTGTGTCAGCGATTTGGAAGTGCTAACCGGAATCCGGCAACCAACCCTGTCTCAACAACTGACCGTGTTGCGGGAGGAGGGGATGGTGGACACACGACGCGAAGGAAAACAAATCTTTTATCGCATTGTCAGCGAGGAAGCGCTCGCTGTGTTGCATACCCTGTATGCCATCTATTGCAGCAATGGCAAGGCCGTGAAAGGAAAATGAGATGACTATTGATTGGGTAAACTTCACACCCTGGGCTTCTCTGGCAGGCGGTCTATTGATTGGTTTGGCGAGCGGAATGTTCCTATTGTTTAACGGGCGGATCGCCGGCATCAGCGGCATTGTCGGGGGTCTGCTGCGGCCGGTTTCGGGCGATATCGCCTGGCGGCTCGCGTTTATCCTTGGGCTGGTTAGCGCACCCTTCGCGTTCTCACTGGTGATGCCCTTGCCTGAAGTGCAGATTGACGCAGGCACCGCCACTCTCTTGGCGGCTGGTCTGTTGGTGGGCATTGGCACCCGCTACGGATCAGGCTGCACCAGTGGCCATGGCGTTTGCGGCCTGTCGCGCCGATCGCCGCGCTCGCTGGTGGCAACGGCGGCATTCATGTTTGCCGGGTTCGTGACTGTCTTTGTAGCTCGGCATCTGCTTGGATAAGGAAGGAGTTCATCATGCAAGTAGTCATGGCTTTTATAACTGGCCTGGTATTCGGATTGGGCCTGCTCCTGTCCGGGATGGCGGATCCTTCCAAGGTGATCGGTTTTCTCGACCTGGCCGGGAACTGGGATCCCTCGCTTGCCTTCGTCATGGGCGGCGCGATTCTGGCGGCCGCCGTCGCCTTTCAATTTGCAAAGGGCCGGACAAAGGCTTGGCTCGGAGATGTGATGCGCATGCCGGCAGCAAGCCAGATTGACCGCCGCCTGGTCTTGGGCAGCCTGACCTTTGGGGCGGGCTGGGGTTTGGCAGGCTATTGTCCTGGTCCGGCCCTGGCTTCGCTCGCTCACGGCGGCAACAACCCGCTGATTTTCGTCGCAGCCATGCTCGTTGGGATGGCTGTCTATGAAATTCGGGATCGTCTGGTCACCGTACAGCAGCATAAAGCGGCTTGGGACCGCAATGAACATGGACTCCTGCCATGAGAGCATTCCGCTGTACGCGTACATTCACGTAGAGATTGGATGCTAATCATGGTAACGATGCTGGACGGGGATTGGTGGTAGGAACGATCATGGATCTAACCGGCGCCGGCGGCGGCATATTGGCCGTCCCGCTGCTGATATTCGACGCGAGTCTCGGATTGTTCCAGGCTTTGCTTATGGCCGCTATAGGCATGCTGCTAGCGCCCGCCGGACTGTGGATTGGGGGCGGATCGGCAACCGCTGGCTAAGCATCTTTGTTCGCCTTCATCCTGCTGCTTGTTGCTTACCGCACTTTCCACCGGGCTGGGTGTGGCGCAGCGAACAGTCAGGAGAGCAAAGGCTTGGCGCAGCCCTGCATCCACAGCAGCGATGTGAGACGGCTTATCTGGATTATCCTCTGCGCGCACTCTGGCTGTTGTGCCTGCCATGCTTGTCGTGCGAGCGCTACGTCCGGACGGGTTTGCTCGCTCGCATGGAGCGTCTTTTTTTCAGGCTGATGCCCAGCCGTACCAACGTCTTCGAGAGGGTCGAAACGCCGACCCGCACACCATGCTCAGCATCGAGCCAGTCGCACAGCTGCATGAGGATCAAGTCGTTGACTGTCTTTACCTCGTAGACCAAAGCTTGTTTAAGCCCGGTCAGTTTGAGCGGCACCTGGCTGCACTGCACGCCGGGTGTTTCGACTCCCAGACGTCGTCGCCGGGAACGCGCTCAGGCCACATACAAATGACTCACGTCAAAGCGAGCAGCAACTTCTCCAATACTGCCCTCGGCACTCAATACGCGATCACGTAAATCTTGCCCGTAGGCTTGACCAAGATGCCATGGCATAACAGCCTCCGCTTAACCGTGCGTGCCGATCTGATTCCTTGTTCCTGCTGTAAGTTCAGCACCTTTAATGGTGCTACTCAACACGAAAATGCTCTAACCACTCGGCTTCGTATCGTAGCGGCTCAACTCGAACGTTGAGCGTCCACTATCCGGAGAGCGAGAGGCAAGCACAAGTCGCCATACGCCTGTCGAACGAATTAAAGAAATGTCTCGAAGGCAGCCTATAGCGCCCATTGCCGCTGATCCGTCGTCGGTAGCGACTGCGTGAAACCACAAACGCGTGAGACGACACGATCCTCCGAAATCTTCATTTTTCCTGGTGGCGCAACATCTGAAGCAACACCATGCCAATGACCATGACTACCGTCGCCACCATCAGAGCGCCACGATACGAGCCAGTCACTGCGGCGATATAGCCAGCCATCGCCGGCGCAGCGACTTGTGCCACGCCGTAACTCAGCGTGAGACGCGCCATTGCCTTGGCCGGATTGCCTGGATAGGCGCGCCCGATAAGTGAAAGAGTCAGACTGACGATGCCAACTGCTGTCATTCCGTAAAGGACCGCGCTCGACACATTCAGTATTCCGCTGATACTGGTCGCAGGAAGAAAAAGCGAAATGGCCTGCACACCGAACGCAATGACTAATGCTGGGACTTCACCCATCCGGCGTGCCACCCAATCCCAAAAGAAGGATGCCGGAACGCCGGCGGCACCGACAATGACCCACACCCACGCACCTTTGCCTGTCAGTGCAGGCAGTCTTTCAACGACTGCCACGATGAATGTTGCACCTGTGACGAATCCGAAACCAGCGCAAAAGTAAGCCAGAGTCAGCAATCCAAGCCAACGTCGGGAAAGTGGAGTCGCCTCTGCCTTTGCTGCGTTACCGGTTTGCATCGGCAGCGGTGCAGGCAGCCAGCGCCAGGCCGGAATGAAGAATGCAAGGCCCAACAGACTCAGTACGACCCATTGCTGGTCCCAGGACAAGTTCCCGACCATCGAGCCGACTGCCACACCCGATACCAGGATGCCCAAGCCCAGTCCCGTGAAATGCAGACCTAGTTCCGACTGGTGTTCATTTCGAATAAGCCAGTTCAAGATAAGACCAGATGCCAAGAGCAAACCTGCAATGCTTGAGAATCCGGGAATGAATCGCAGGACCGCCCACAGCGCCACGTTCTCCGTCAACCCCATCGCAGCGGTGCTCGCCAGCGCAATGACCAACCCGGCACGATACAAGTAATACTTTTGCTTTGGTTCTCCAGTCGTGGCTGCGAGAAGGGTTCCAGCCATGTAACCCATATAATTGAATGTTGCCAGCCATCCGCCTGCGAGATAGGTTAGTCCTGCCTCACGCTGCATGATCGGGAGCATGGGGGTATAGGCAAAGCGCGCCAATCCAACCGTCAGGATCAAGGCGCAAATGCCGGAAAAAATTACTCGATAACGCTGGCTATTCCTGCCATGGTCAATCTGTCCGGTATTTAGCAGCATTTTTTCTTTCACGAACGCTTGATCTATTCAGGGTAACTGCAGATAAACTTTTCTTCTTGCGATAATAACCAAACACTTCAACACTTCTGCCTGAGGTCGGTGCCGTTCAATGCCCAAGGCGCGGGAGGCCGGCAAGGAAAACTCACGGACGGTCATTTTGCACGGATCTGTTCATTTGCTCTGTGCCAACACAATGCAAATGTCGGAAGAGTAAACTAAGCACTTCAAAATCAATGGAGACAACAATCATGAGCAAGAAAGTTGCAGTCATCACGGGTTCTTCGTCAGGTATTGGTGCCGCCACCGCCAAACTGTTTGCCAAGAATGGCTACAATGTCGTCGTCAATTTTTCGCGCAACCCGGAGCCGGCACAGGTGGTTGCTGATGAATGCATTGCACTTGGCGCTGAGGTACTGCTGCAACAGGCTAACGTCGCGGAAGATGACGACTGCCGGACGCTTGCCCAGGCAGTAGAAGAGAAGTGGGGCCGATGCGATGCGCTGGTCAACAACGCCGGCACCACCAAATTCGTCGCTGCCAATCATCTCGAGGGGCTGAATGCCCAGGATTTCCATGATATCTACTCAGTCAATGTCATTGGTGCGTATCAAATGATCCGAGCCCTGGCCCCGCTGATGAAACGCAACCCGGGCGCCGGCATTGTCAATGTATCCTCGATTGCTTCGGTCTCGGGGATTGGTTCGAGCGTTGCCTACATGGCATCGAAGGGCGCGCTCAACGCCATGACGTTTGGCCTTGCACGCGCACTTGCACCGGAAATCCGCATAAATGCCGTCGGCCCCGGCATGGTGGAGACGCCCTGGTTGCAGAACGGCCTTGGAGCGGAGCGTTACGAGGCGACCCGCCAGTTATATATGAAGTCCACGCCTCTGAATGCCACCATTCAACCTGAAGACGTCGCCGATGCCTGTTTCTGGTTATGCGACGGTGCACGCAAGACGACCGGCGAGTTTATCCTTATTGATAGCGGGCGCACCAAATTTCCATTGTTATGATCTCGCTTTATTTATTCACGTATTTGCAGCGTATCCCAGCAAGCTGATAAGAGTGCAAATACGAGATGAATTGCGGACCTAGCGCATCCCCTGAATTGTCACAACCCGCGTATCTGCGAGCGTGCGGCGATGGATCCTATTTGCTCGCCTGAAAGAGGAAGCCTTCAGCCAAAGGACGTCAAGATCGAACATCTTTGGAAACAAATTCTTCTGCGTCATTGATCACCTAACGCCGCCGACCACACGAGCCGTGCCGCTGTCGTTAGCGACCAATGTAGACGGGCTGTGTTTTTTCAACAAAGGCACGCGTGCCGATGCGGAAATCCTCGGTTGTAGCGACGAGTCCGAAGAAATCCGCGCCAAGTGCGGAGGATTCCTCCAGGCTCATGTTCAGGCCACGATGCAATGCCTCCCAGGTCAGCCTTACGGCGGTGGATGATTGGTCGAGGATGTCGCGCACGATTGCGTATGCGGTGTTCATCAATTGGTCAGGGTCGGATACCTCCTGCACCAGACCAATGCGCGATGCTTCCTCCGTGTCGATCGCACGACCACGCAGCAGCATTTCGGCCGCACGCCCCTTGCCGATCAGTCGCGCAAGGCGGGTCGTACCGCCAAATCCGGCAACCGCGCCAATGCGAACCTCGGGATGGCCGAGCTTTGCATGACGGACGGCAATCCGGATCATGCAGGCTTCAGCAAGTTCCAGGCCGCCACCATAGGCATAGCCGTTGAGCGCGGCGACGACGACCTTGCCAAGAGTTTCAATCCTGTTTGTGACTCGAACCGCCAGTCGCGCAAATTCTCGCACCTCGAGTGGCGTCGCTTGGTTCAGATATTTAATATCCGCGCCCGCAGAAAATGCGTTTGCCCCGGCACCCGTCAGAATTACTGCGCCGACGGAGGTTTGGATTGAAATCATGTCGAGCAATTCGGAGAGAAGTTGGAGCGTCGGCAGGTCAAGCGCATTGAGTGCTTGCGGCCGATTAAGCGTGAGGATTGCGACACCATCGTTCTCCTCGTACAGAACAGGCTGGCTTGCTTGCATCGTTTTATCTCCATGAATAACAGCATTTAGTTAATGGCATTTCCTGGCAACACGCTGTGGCAAAGCGAACATAGTGTCCACGCAGCGAATGGAAGTAGTATAGTTTTCTGAAATTGAAAAAGGTTTAACGAAAAGGGAATACGGTTTTCCAAAAATGAAAAGTACAGGCTTCGACTGGAATGATCTGAAATTTTTCCTGGCGGTCGCGCGTAGCGGCAGCCTTAGTGGCGCCGCTGCAGCCCTTTGCACCAGTGCATCCACCGTGTCACGCCATGTTGACGCGCTTGAAAAGCGCTTCGGGAGAACCCTGTTTCTCCGTCAGCAAAGCGGCTACCTCCTTACCGATGAGGGTGTGGAACTGATAGAACAAGTCGAACAGGTTGAGCAAGCCATGATGGCGACCGAACGTAAAGGACACCGGTCCGCACAACAGGAGGTATCAGGCATAGTGAAGCTAGCTACTACCGAGATGCTCGCGTCGCACCTGGTAGTCCCACACCTGCACAAATTGCGGGCGCGGCACCCAAAGCTGCGGATTGAACTCGACGTCGCACTGGCACGTGTCAATCTTTCACGGCGTGAAGCCGATCTGGCCCTGCGCATGGTTGCGCCAAATGAAGGGGAGGCCGATTACATCGCAAGGCGCATCGGCAAAATAGATTTTGATGTGTACTGTGCGAGCAGCGCCATGCCGGCCAACGACGGTGAAGATCAGCCCGATGGTTGGCGCGGACGGGACTACTTTTCATGGGGCGGTAATTGGGATGAATTGCCGATGGCCAAATGGATGCGATCAACATTTAGTGATAAGCCCCCTGCCATTGTCTGCAATAGCTTGCTGACACAATATGCAGCAGTGCGCGCGGGTCTGGGACTCGGCATGCTTCCCTGTTTCATCGGGGACGGCGATTCCGGACTTTGCCGCGTAAGCCGCGACGCCATCCCCGTGTCACGCGACCTGTGGCTAATGTATCATCGTGACATGAAAGCAAGCCGGCGCGTGGTAGCCGTGCAGGACTTCATTAAAGAACTGGCCGAAACACACCTTCAAGCGTCATGAGTCATGCGACTGAAAAAAGCGAATCAATAACGCTATCAAACTTGTCTCTCAGGGCATTGTGGTCGATACGTCGTTATGCCCTAACAGCTCCTGCACCGTGCGAATGTCATTCCCTGCTTCAATCAGATGGGTTGCGAAACTGTGCCGAAGCGTGTGGCACGAAGCTCGCTTCGTTAGCTTTGCTGCCAGTACGGCACGCTGGATTGTCTGTTCATACAAATGATGCCGGCGGACGATTCCGCTGCGTGGGTCAGGCGATTCATGATCGGACGGAAATGCCCAATACCATCCCCATTGAGTACCAGCCGATGGATATTTCCTTTCCAGCGCATCAGACAACATCACGCCGTTGCGACGATACAGCCGATCGTCTTCATAGAGTGATTTCGCGTACTCCGATTGATCTCGCACGGGCTGAGCCAGTGACAACGGCAGCATGGTCAGTCGGTCCTTGTTACCTTTACCTCGCCGGATCGTGATTTCACGCCGTTGAAAGTCAATGTCCTTCATGAGGCGCATGCCAGTGCCATACAACAGTCTGGCAATCAACAGGTACGTGCCGGTCATCTGCGCGAAGATGAGATTAATTTCCTGCCGCGTCAATACCGTTGGCTGGCGAGCGGGCTTCTCCGGTCTTGGAAGATTGTCGATCTAAGGTAATTCCATCTGTAGGACATGTTTGTATAGGAAAAGCAAAGCACACAGCGCCTGATGATGGGTTGATTAGGAAACGTCCCTTTCGTTGGACAGGTACGACAAAAAGGCATGGATTTCCGGTGCTCCCATATCGGCGGGATGGTGGAGCTTATGAAATCGGATATACCATCTTGACCAATATACATAAACGCATTCGGTTCGCAGGCTATAGTACCTGTCTCTAAGGCAACGTCGCAGCTGGTCAAGCAACTTCAGTGGCTGCCTAGATTCAGTATTCTGGGTGCCGCTTTTCATGGTTAATTAATACTGTATGGATGTACAGTATACTGACGCAAGGCAGACGGCATGCGCTTTGCGGAGGCTCAAGCGAAATGGTTTATCAGGCACCGCCCCGGTTTAACAGGCACTCCAAGCCTTTTAATTAATATAGTTAAGCGGATATGTTTTATTCCGAATGCGGCTACCAATTCTCATGGCTCTTGGTATTGGGCGTATTCGTAGTGGCTTTTTACTTTGCCGTATCGCCGTCGACGCCTCGCCATGTGCGAGAGCGAATGCTACGTCTTTCGCGTTGGGTGGTACATATGACAGAAGAACAGTTGCAAGAGGCGTTGAATCAACAAAGACCGTTGACGCGACGTGAATTGATTTTTGCTTGGATGCTCGCCGGTGTCGCTACATTACTTGGCTTTACGCTTCCATGTTGAGAAAGAACCTCTCGTGCCGAATGGGTACACGCTTAACTCAATATTCAACACGGTCGGGCAGGCCCGCCGTTTAACATGGCGTTAAATATCAATGACGCTTCAACAATATTTCGAGGTCGATGACGGTAGCCTGCCAGAGATAGTGGTCGACTTTCACTCACCGAATCAAGTGCGAGATGCCTTCGCATTTCTTTTCCGGCTTGGTGGTAAGGACATCACTGCCGGCGGTGCGGCGCTCTGGAATCGGGAAGAAGAAAAGGAGACAGAATTCCGAACACCAGATGACTTCGAGTTGGTGTTTTCGGGCGCTGCCGATCCATTTCATTTGGTTTTGCGCGGACTAGAAAGCGATGGCGTAATACTTCCAGACTTAGGTGTCTTCGTCGATCCGCACTCAATGGTCCTTGATTATCGTATGGGAGCCGAATGGGGCGATAGCAAGGTGGCTAGCTTTATTGCAATGCTAAGAGAACTTGTTCGACTCGGTGGCACGATCACAGTGCCCTGGTGGGGCGCGGAGGGTGAGCAGGCTTTTAGAGAAGCAATTACAAATATTTAACATGAAAATGATCACAGGCGGCTGCGCCGCTGGTTATCCGAAACGTTGAGGCTGTGCAAAAAGGTGTAAACGAATCGACGTTTGTGCTGTCTGAGTAAGTGATATCTGCGATGAAGGAGCTACGATGGCACGCTTCAAACCGGTCGACATGAATCCGCGCTTTCTTCC
>NZ_JBHTDH010000008.1:0-282965 GCF_042666555.1 Herbaspirillum sp. GCM10030257 | reverse complement strand
TGCGCGGAAGCAGGCGGTGTGGAAGAAGCGCAGAAGAAGGGCATGGAAGACTTCCGTGCTGCCTTCAAGAAGAAGTTCAATGCCGACGTCCAGATCTACGCTCCGTACGTCTATGACTCCGTCATGGTGATGGTCGAAGCAATGAAGAAGGCCGATTCCGCGGATCCGGCGAAGTACCTGCCAGAACTGCAGAAGATCAACTACAAGGGCGTGACTGGCAATATCGTCTTCGACCCGAAGGGCGACATCAAGAACGGCACGCTGACCCTGTACACCTACAAGGGTGGCAAGCGTGAGCAAATCGCTGTCGTGAAGTAATTCGCTAACAGTGCATTAATGCGGCCGGCCGGTAACCCGGCCGGCCGCATCTCACCAGAATCCCAGTCTGATCAACCGGTACCGGCACATCGTCGGGAAGGGCGCGCCATTGCCTGAAATAATGACGGGAGGTCAAACTGCTGCCAAACTACCCTGACCATCTCACACAGGGAATTGCCGGCAATGCATTCGACATCTTCTTCTTTCCATTCATCGCAGTCATCGCGTTTACCGCAGGCTTCGACCCGCAGCAGGATAGGCATTATTACCGGCTCCGGTCCGGAAGCAGGAATCGACCTGTGGAACAAGCTGCTGCAGGCAAATCGCGAGTTGTACGGAAGCCACTTCCGCGGCGATCTTGATGCGCCGAATGTGACCATACTGTCCGAGCCGACGCTGGGGCTGTCGATGGAGCTGGACCGCAATCATGAGCGCGTATGGAACTGCATGCGCGATACCGCGGCTGCAATCGCGCAACGCGTGGATTATTACGCGATCGCTTGCAACACCCTGAATCTTTATCAGCCGCAGCTCGACGCTCTCGGCCTGCCGGCCAAACTGGTGTCCTTCGCTGACGTCGTTGTCGACTTCCTGCGGCACAGCCGCATACAACGCGTGGCGCTGCTTGGCGCGCGACCGGTGATCGACCTCGGCGACTGGTCCCATTACCGGAAGCTGGCAAACCATGTGGATGTGGAAGTGCTGCAAGGAGAACAGGCCAGGCAACTGCACCAGCTGATCTACGACGTGAAGGCTTACGGCGGCGCGGCACCGCATGTGCGCGAACAATTCCAGTCGCTGCTCCGGCAATTGCAGGCACCCGCTGTGCTGCTGGCCTGTACTGAACTGCCGCTGATTCCCTTGCAGAGTGAAGATGCCGCCGGCAAGCAGCTGATCGATGTTACCGCACTGGTTGCGCGGCGACTGGCGCAACTGGCAAACGAAGCACCCGGGGAAGGCTGAACCAGCCATCCCCGCTTACCATGAAGAATGTTGACGACGATGAACGGAAAACACATCGGCCTGATCTACACCGGCGGTACCGTCGGTATGGCAAAGACCGCCAACGGTTACGCACCCATGCCCGACTTCGCCGGCGTGCTGACGCGTCTGCTGGATACCCATCGTGACGGTCTGCCGCGCTACACCCTGCATGCCTATCCGAGCCCGATTGACAGTACCAATGCCAGACCCCAGGACTGGCAGACCATCGGACGCGACATCGCTGTGCGTTATGAGGATTACGACGGCTTTGTGATCCTGCATGGCACCGACACCATGGCCTACACGGCGACCGCCTTGTCCTTCATGCTGCAAGGTTTGCGCAAACCCGTCATTGTCACCGGTTCACAGATTCCACTGGGCGTACCGCGCTCCGATGCGGCGCAAAATCTGATCACCTCCCTGCAGTTGGCGGCATCGGATGCAATCCATGAAGTCGCGATCTGCTTTCATCAGCGCTTGCTGCGAGGCAATCGCTCGACCAAGGTCAGTTCGACCCGGCTGGAAGCCTTTGACAGCCCGAACTATCCCCGGCTTGCCGAGATCGGCATTGAGGTGCGGCTGAACGAAGATGCCTTGCTGCCGCGTCCGACGCACGAGCAGTTCGAGTTGCCGGACTATAGGCAGGACCTGGTATTGCCGGTACGTTTCGTGCCGGGTATGCCGATGAGTGTCGTCAAGGCGATGCTGGATCTGAAGCCAAGGGCGCTGATCCTGGAGTGCTTTGGTTCGGGTAATGCACCCGACCGCGACCCGGCGTTGCTGCAGATGCTGAACGAGGCAAGACGCAATGGCGTGGTCACTGTCGCCTGCAGCCAGTCTCTGCATGCCGAAGTCGCCATTGGCACCTATGCAGCCGGCGCGGGCATGAGCGCGGTGGGCGTGATCGGCGCATGCGACATGACCTTCGAGGCGATTTACGTCAAGCTGCATCATCTGCTCGCGATGGGACTCTCCGCTGACGCAATCAGGGAGCAGTTCCAGCGCCCTCTATGCGGTGAAGTAAGCGCATTGTAAAACTTGGCATCACCGGTATCGACAAGCAGCATCAACCACCGGGATCAGCGGCAAGCTGCACATGCACATGGCCGGGCAAGCCGTCATTTCCTGTGCATTGCCATTTACCACGTCATGGGCGATGCCACGGTAACGGCGTCCGTCGATGCGCTGGCCCGTTCGCCAAAGCTTGCCACCAAAAAATCGGTGAATGCCCGCACCCGGGCCGAAGCGCTGTGCCGCTCCGGGTAGACTGCGAAAATATCTGCCGGCGGCGTTGCATAGTCTTCCAGCACCAGTTGCAGCCGCCCGCTGCGCAAGTACTTGGCGATATCCCATTCGGCACGCATGATGATGCCGTGTCCGTCCAGTGCCCAGTTAAGGGTCACCTCACCATCGTTGCTCGTCACCGGCCCGGTGACCTTGACCGTTTCAGTCTTGCCATCCTTGCTGAAGGTCCAGACGCCATAAGCCGTTTCGTTCTGCCGGAGCACGATGCAACTATGTGCAAGCAAGTCTCGCGGAACGACAGGCGTGCCGTGTTGCTGCAGGTAAGCGGAACTGGCGCACAGTAACCGGCGATTGGCTGCCAGCTTGCGCGCAATGATGCGTGTGTCGGGTAATTCGCCAAAACGTATCCCGAGGTCGAAGCCTTCATCCACCAGGTTGAGCGGCGCGTCGGTCAGCTGCAGCTGGATCTCGATGCCGGGATGCCGCTTGACGAAGTCGGAGACCAGCGGCGTGATGTAAACCCTGCCGAAGCCGAGCGGCGCGTTGATCCGCAGCCGACCCTTTACGTCGGTACGGCCACGGCTGACGCGCTGCTCCATATGATCAATATCTGCCAGGATGCGCATCGCATCATCACGATACAGTTCTCCCTCGGTCGTCAGGCTGAGGCGGCGCGTCGACCGGTTCAGCAGGCTGACACCCAAGCGCTCTTCCATCTGCGCCAGTCGCTTGCTGATGGCTGGCGGCGTGATACCCAATTCTCGCGCCGCGCCGGAGAGGCTGCCAGCCTTGATGATGGTAAGGAAAAAGTTCAGTTCCGATGTCTGCTTCATGATGTCCGCGTCATGTTCAAGCGCTTCTCAAAATACCCTGTCCCGCCATTTGCGATGCACTTCATGTTGATGGCGGTGTTCATAGTATTAACCGGAACTACAAGGTAGCTTAACTTTACTCGCGTTCTGCCGGCCTGAGAACGCACTAAAGTTGTCATGCGCATCATGCGAGTCCCGTACTTGTATACGGGAAATTGCCGCTCTTGCGCCCCAAATATTTCTCAAGGACCACATTTATGCGTGTACACAAAATCGCGTCGATCCCGGCCGATGGCATCGGGCCGGAAGTCATTTCAGCAGGGCTGGAAGTGCTGGAAGCGCTATCGCGCCGCATCGGCGGATTCCGGCTTGAGGTCGAGCATTTTCCCTGGAATTCCGATTACTACCTTGAACACGGTCACTACATTCCGCCCGGAGGACTGGAGCGCCTCAAGCAATTCGATGCAATCTTTTTTGGTGCCGTCGGCAGTCAGAAAGTGCCGGACGACGTTTCACTCTGGGGCTTGCGCCTGCCGATTGCCCAAGGCTTCGATCAGTATGCGAATGTACGCCCGGCACGTGTGCTGCCTGGCGTAAAAAGTCCGCTGCATCAGGGCAATGCAATCGACTGGATCATTGTTCGTGAGAATTCGGAAGGCGAATATGCGGGCAATGGCGGACGCGTCCATCGCGGCCTGCCGACTGAAGTGGGGACTGAGACTGCGGTGTTTACCCGTGTCGGTGTCGAACGCATACACCGTTTTGCATTCGAGCTTGCCCGCACGCGTCCGCGCAAGCGACTGACACTGGTGACCAAATCCAACGCGCAGCGTTTCGGCATGGTGCTGTGGGATGAAATCTTTTTTGAAGTCGCGAAACAATTTCCCGACGTGCAGACCGACCGCGAACTGGTCGATGCGGTGACCACCCGCATGGTGCTCAAGCCGCATACGCTCGACGTCATCGTGGGCACTAATCTGCATGCCGATATCCTGTCGGACCTGGCGGCGGCTTTGTCCGGGAGCCTCGGCATCGGTCCCACGGCCAACATCAATCCCGAGCGCAATTTCCCCTCCATGTTCGAGCCCATCCATGGCTCCGCATTCGATATCACCGGTAAGGGCATTGCCAATCCCATCGCCACCTTCTGGACGTCCGCGATGATGCTTGAGCATCTTGGCGAGCCGGAGGCGGCCCGCGCATTAATGAAGGCGATTGAACAGGTAACGGTAAGCGGTATTCACACACCCGACCTTGGAGGTAGCGCAACGACTACCGATGTGACCCGCGCAGTATGTGAACGTATCAATGGCTAGCACGCCGCGCAGTAAGCCAGCAATGGCGTAATGCAGCAATGCCGTCAGGCGGCATGCAAGCGAGTTGGAGACAAAACCGTGCAGACAAAACAACTACGGACTGGAGACTGAAATGACACTGACAAAGCTAATCAGCATTGTTGCCCTGGGCCTGACTGCGCTGCATCCCGCAGCACACGCTCAGGCGCAGAATTATCCTGACAAGCCGATCCAATACGTGATTCCCTTCCCGCCGGGTGGCGAATCCGACTATGTGGCGCGCTTGCAAGCCGAACTATTCAAGACCAAGTACAAGCAATCGATGGTGGTGTTGAACAAAGCGGGCGCGGGCGGTGGCCTGGTGTGGGGGCAACTCAACAGCATGCCTGCGGACGGCTATACGATCGCTGGTGTGAACCTGCCGCATATCGTGCTGCAGCCGCTCGAAGGTTCGGTGCAATACAAGACCGAAGACATCACGCCGGTCTACTTCTATCACTTCACGGCGGACGCCCTGGTGGTGCCCGGCAACAGCCCTTTCAAGACCTATCAGGACCTCGTGAAAGCGGCGAAGGAAAAACCGAATTCAATTAATATTGCCGGCTCGGGCAGCCTGTCCGCCAATCATATGGCGCATGAGCGTTTCAACAAGCAGGCCGGCGTCAAAACGACGTATGTTCCGTTCAAGGGGACTGGCGACCTGATCTCCTCCATGCTGGGCAGCCATGTGGACGCGGCAATGACTTACCTGCCATTCGCGATTCAGCAGAAAGGCAAGATGCGCCTGCTCGCGGTGGCCTCGGAAAAGCGTCACCCGGCATTTCCGGATGTGCCGACCTTCAAGGAAGTCGGGCTTGACTGGGTGGACGGCGCGTATCGCGGCGTGGCCGTACCCAAATCCACGCCAAAGGATATCCAGAAGAAAATTTCCGATGTGATGGCGGACCTGAACAGCGATCCCGACATGCGCAAGAAGCTGGCTGATGGCGGTTTCGACATCGTGGATATTTCGGTCGACAAGATGCCTGAATTCATGGCCCAGCGCAGCAAGGTTTACCTGCAGGATGCCAAGGACGCAGGCCTCGGCAAAAAGTAATATCCTATCTGCGCGGGCACGCGCATACGGCCATGTGACCAACTGTGTCGCTGCATGGCCGATCTGATGCCTGACATTGCCAGTCGGCGATATTCTCGTGGCCGCCACTTTTATCGGGCGGCCTCTTCGTCAGCACAACAGAATTTTCGTTTTTACCATCAGGCTTGAACAATCACTATGGCAACTCACCGTATAGCAGTAATTGCCGGCGACGGCATTGGCAAGGAAACCGTCCCCGAAGGACTGCGCGTGCTGGAAGCCGCGGCGCGCAAATTCGGCATCAACCTGCAATGGGACCATTTCGATTTCGCTTCCTGCGATTATTATCAGAAGCATGGGCAGATGATGCCCGACAACTGGAAGGACCAGATCGGCGGGCATGACGCCATCTTCTTTGGTGCGGTTGGCTGGCCCGACACCGTGCCCGATCATATTTCGCTGTGGGGCTCGCTGCTCAAGTTCCGCCGCGAGTTCGACCAGTATGTGAATCTGCGCCCCTGCCGCCTGATGCCGGGCATTCCATCGCCACTCGCCAATCGCAAGCCGGGCGATATCGACTTCTATGTCGTGCGCGAAAACACCGAGGGCGAGTACTCGTCAGTAGGCGGCAAGATGTACGAAGGCACGGACCGTGAAATCGTGTTCCAGGAAAGTGTGTTTTCCCGCAAGGGCGTGGACCGCATCCTCAAGTTTGCGTTCGACCTTGCGCAGAGCCGGCCGAAGAAGCACCTGACCTCCGCCACCAAATCCAACGGCATCTCCATCACCATGCCGTACTGGGACGACCGTGTTGTCGAGATGGCGAAAAGCTACCCGGAGATCCGCTGGGACAAGTATCACATCGACATTCTGACCGCGCACTTCGTGCAGAACCCGGACCGCTTTGACGTCGTGGTCGCATCCAACCTGTTCGGCGATATCCTTTCGGATCTGGGTCCGGCGTGCACGGGTACGATTGCGATTGCACCGTCGGCCAATATCAACCCGGAACGACTCTTTCCTTCGCTGTTCGAACCGGTGCATGGATCGGCGCCCGATATCGCCGGCAAGGGCGTTGCCAACCCGATCGGGCAGATCTGGTGCGGCGCGATGATGCTCGAACACCTCGGTTATCCGGAAGCCGGTGCGGCAGTGCTCAAGGCCATTGAAAAGGTGTTGGAAGCCGGTCCGGCGAACGCACCGTTCACACGCGACATCGGCGGGTCCGCCGGCACGCAGGACCTTGGCAAGGCGATCGCCGAAGCGCTGTAATAGCCTGTCATCGCATCACGCCGCATGGGTGCAGGTGCGCTGCATCCATGCAACAATGCGGGCTCGCATAATTTCTGCACCCGCCATGTCATTCGCCAAGGATTTTTCGCTGTCGGCTGTCGCCGCCGGTTTTGTGACGGTACTCGTCGGCTTCACCAGTTCAGCAGTCATCGTCTTTCAAGGCGCACGCGCACTTGGCGCCGGTCCGGAGGAAATCAGTTCCTGGATGTGGGCGCTTGGGCTTGGCATGGGACTCACCTGCATCCTGCTCTCGCTGCGCTACCGCATACCGATCGTCACCGCCTGGTCGACACCGGGCGCCGCGATGCTGATCACCGGTGCGGCTGGCGTGTCGCTCGGCGATGCCACCGGCGCGTTCCTGCTGTCGGCTGCGCTCATCATGGTATGCGGATTCTCAGGACTCTTCGAGCGCATGATCAGCCGCATTCCTGTATCCATTGCTTCCGGCATGCTGGCCGGTGTGCTGCTGCGTTTTGGCCTCGATGCCTTCATTGCAATGAAGACGCAGTTTGTCATGGCTTTCGCGATGTTTCTTGCCTACCTGGCCGGCCGCAGGTTGTTTCCGCGTTATGCGGTGATCGCCACGCTGGCCTTGGGCATCGTGATTGCCGCGACGCAGGGGCTGCTGCATCTGGAGACCGTGCATCTCGAATTCGCGAAGCCGAAATGGATCACACCGACACTGTCGCTGTCGGCGGTGATCGGTGTCGCACTGCCGTTGTTCGTTGTCACCATGGCTTCGCAGAATGTGCCCGGCGTCGCGGTGATCCGCGCCTCGGGCTACGCGGCGCCGATTTCTCCCGTGATCGGATGGATTGGTGTCGTTAATGTGCTGCTGGCGCCCTTCGGTGCGTATGCATTGAACCTGGCGGCGATCACTGCCGCGATCTGCATGGGACGCGAAGCGCATGAAGATGCAAAGCGCCGTTACGTCGCAGCGGTAGCGGCGGGCATGTTCTACTTGCTGATCGGCTTGTTCGGTGCGACGGTGGGTGCGGTGTTCGCCGCTTTCCCGACGGAACTGGTGCTGGTGATTGCCGGACTGGCTTTGTTCGGCACCATCGGCAATGGCCTGGCCGCCGCGCTGGCAAACGAGCGTGAACGCGAACCGGCACTGGTCACCTTTCTGGTGACGGCATCGGGTGTGTCGCTATTTGGCGTCGGCTCCGCGTTCTGGGGACTGGTTGCCGGGGTGATTGCGATGGTGACCTTGCAGGCGGGGAAACGTTAAAGAGGAACGTCAGCAGTACAGTCAAACGCTGCCTTCCTTTTCAATGACCAAAATGCGTGCAGCGCCACGCGGATGCGCGACGTGTTCACATCCCACACCCGCAAAAAACACGTCACCCGTATGCAGTTCCGCGACTTTTTCCACACCCTCGCTGCGGTAGTGCATGTCGACCATGCCGTCGAGTACCGCAAATACTTCTTCACCGTCGTTGACATGCCATTCATACGGTTTGTCGGTCCAGTGCAGGCGCGTGGTGACGCCACCCATGTTGGCGATATCGAGCGCACCCCATGCGCGATCGGCGGTAAATTCCTTGCTACGGATGACGTTCATGTTGTTTCCCTGAGGCGGTAAAGGTGGACGGCGGTTCTGTTATTTATTTCACTCGACGGACTGCAGCATGCCGGGAGGATGAATCACCCTGGTAAACGAAAACGCAAATTCCGTATCGCCATAAAGCCGCAGATAAGCGAGTCGTTCCTTGGCTTCGGCAATGGTCGGTATGTGTCCGGGTTCGATCCACCATAGTGCGGTATAAGGATCGCGGATGCGCTCAAACCAGCTCTTGCGCTGACGCATCACCTGCGCATGGGCGCTGCGATAGACAAAGTGCTTCAGGTGGTCAATCGATTGCCAGACCGACATGTTGACCAGGATGTGGTCATCGTCGTAAGGATTGAGCGAGGTTGCATTGCCGTCGTCGGTCTTGAGACGCCAGACAAATCCCGGGCTGCTGTCAGCAACTGCATTGATATCGTCGAGGCGGGCAACGAAACCTGCCATGACCGGATCATCGATCGGGGCGAGGGCGCGGGCAATATTGATCTGCGCGATATGGCACTTCATGGATGATCTCCTTGTTTTTATTATGCAGACGGCAGTGCAGCCGGTCGGTCAAGGTCGCGGGCGGTGCCGGTTCGGGCATGCCGACTACTTCACTCGTCGACATTTCCCGCGCCGGACTGCTTAATGAGCGATATGCTGACGGCTACGCGCATTGGTCTGACCTGGCGTTGATGGATCAGCAGCAGGCGTCGCTGCAAGTACGATGCCGTTTCAGGCTGGTCTGGACGGTGGCATGCCCAAAGAGACGCTGTCCAAGACCGCTAATCCAGTTCGCCATGGTTTGCGCAGCCTGTTTTGCCTGTACCGCGCCTGCACGGCGGGTATCGATGCTGCTGTCGGTGTCGGCTTCCACCACGATCAGGCGACCGGGAATGGCAGTAAAGCTATCGCCGGCGCTGAGCCAGTAATCATGCTTGATGCCTTCAACGGTCAGCCAGACGTTGCCGCGTGTCACACGCAGGGTCTGGGGGCGCGAGGCAATACCGGAAACGGCTTCGCCAGGTTGGATGGATAGCAGCTGGTTTGTGAATAGTCCTCTCATGGCAGTACACTCCTGAAATGGCTGGACGGGTGCCGCTGCAGGCTCGCAGTTGGAGGCAATCCCCGATCAGTGAGTTCATTGTAGAGCTTGCCACGATGATGACTAAACGATATATTTTGGCTTTCTTTGTTAGAAAAATTCACAAAGATGGCTGACCTGCGACGCTTGCCCAATCTTGCCGCGCTGCGTGCTTTCGAAGCTGCCGCGCGCCATCAAAACTTTTCCCGCGCGGCGGAAGAAATCCATGTTACCCACGGAGCCATCAGTCACCAGATAAGGGCGCTGGAAGAAGAACTGGGTATTGCGCTGTTCGCGCGCCATGGCAAGCGCATTGCCATCACGCCGGAAGGCGAGCGCTTCGCCGCGACCCTGCGCAAGGCGCTTGGCGATATCGCAACAGCCGCCGCCGCGCTCAAGGCGGACAGCAAGCATAAGCGGCTGACCGTCACCGCCTTGCCTTCTTTTGCGGCGCGCTGGCTTTCTCCGCGTATCGGACGCTTCATCGAGCAGCATCCCGATCTGGAAGTGATACTGCAATCGAGCGCACACCTGACCGATTTCGTGCGGGAGTCGGTCGATATCGGTATTCGTTTCGGACGCGGCCACTATCCCGGCCTGGTGGTCGAAAAACTATTGGACGACTATTACTATCCGGTCGTCAGCCCTCGCTTCAATGGCGGCAAGCTGCCACGTACGCCGGAGGAAATGGCGCATTGCCCCCTGCTGCGCTGTGAGGGAGAACCGTGGACGCCCTGGTTCCGCGCGGCCGGTCTTGACCTGCTTGAGCCGGCTGCCGGCCTGGTGTTTCAGGATTCCTCAATGCTGGTGCGTGCCGCGGCCGAAGGGCATGGCATTGCTCTGGCACGTCATGTGGTGGCATTGACCGATCTGGCGTCCGGCGATGTGGTGCGCCTGTTCGATATCGCGTCGCAGTGTTCACTGTCGTATTTTCTGGTGTGTCCGCAGGAATCGCTGCAGAAGCCCCAGGTCCAGGCATTCCGGCAATGGATGCTGGATGAGGTGGCACGTCCTGACCTGTCAGCGCTTATCAAGCAAGCTTAGAGCACAACCTTGACCATGGGATGGGAGGACAGCTCCCGGTACAGGTTATCCAGCTGTTCACGGCTGGTCGCGCGCACGGTGACGGTCAGTGCCAGGTAAGTCCCTTTGGATGATGGGCGCATATCCATTTTGCCAGCGTGGAAGGTGGGATCGTGACGTACCACAACATCGACCATGGTTTGTGCAAAGGCATCCTGCATGACGCCCATGATCTTGATGGGGAAATCACTGGGATATTCGATGAGGCTTTCGGTAGGCTGAGACATGATGGTATTCCGGCTGGGGCTGCGTCGCGTCCGTGTCGCGGATGCAGCCAAATTGAAATGACCCCGGTGCCGATGACAGCCCCTGAGGTCGCAATGCCGGTATTTTACGCCGTTGCGTCGACGCTGATGAGCACCACTTCGGCTCCTGCATCCCGTAACGGAATCAGCGCCTGGTATTCCGGCGAATCATGCCATGCGCGTATTGCTTGCTTGTCGGGAAAGCGCGCAACCACCGTGTCGGTCTGCGGGTGCACGCCATTCAACACCTCCACGACTTCGCCGCGAAACACCAGCTCGCCGCCCCAAGCAACAATTGTCGCGCCGACGCGCGAGCGGTAAGCATGCCATTTTTCCGGATCTGTAATGCGAATGTGACCAATGATGTAGGCAGCCATGGCGGTCCTGGATGTCGTTGAGGATCATTGAGTGTAATGCAGTCCGGCACGCAAGGGCGATGACCAACAGCACGAAGGGCAGAAGGAAGATCAGAAACACAAAGGCCGGGATGCCGCATGACGGCATCCCGGCCCGGGAAGAGAACGGGCGACCGGCTTGCAGCCGTCGCCTGTTCTTGTTGCAGTGTTACTTCATCCACAGGCGCATGGAATCCCAGGCGCGACCGAAGATGCTGGCCTCGTTGATCTGTTCCAGTGCGACCACCGGCAGTTCGGTCAGCGGCTTGCCGTCGACCATCATCTTCATGATGCCGACCTTGCTGTTTTGCGCAACCGGCGCAACCAGCGGATCCTTGCGCTCGAGCACGGGCTTCATCTTTTCGGCGACGCCCTTCGGCACGGTCACGTAGATATCCCGGGTAAAGCCGATCTTGACCTGGTTCTGCGAACCCTTCCAGACTTCCGGCGTGGCGACCGGCTGACCCTTCGCATACAGCTTCACGGTATCGAAATTCTGGAAGCCCCAGTTCAGCAGCTTCTGGCTTTCCTGCGTGCGCACCTGGTCGGATACGGTGCCCAGCACGACAGAAATCAGTCGACGGTCGTTGTTGCCGTTCGAACGTTTAGCCGTGGAAATCAAGCAGTAGCCTGCAGCAGAAGTATGACCGGTCTTCATGCCGTCGACGGTTGGATCCAGCCACAACAGGCGATTGCGGTTCGGCTGCTTGATCTTGTTATAAGTGAATTCCTTGGTCGAATAGATTTTGTAGTAATCCGGGTGGTCGTTGACCATGTGCGATGTCAGGATGGACAAGTCTTGCGCGGTCGAATAATTTTCCGGGCTCGGCAGGCCATGGGCATTGGCGAAACGGGTGTTCTTCATGCCCATGCGCTCGGCTTCGCGGTTCATCAGAACCACAAACGCGTCCTCGGTACCGGCAACCGCTTCAGCCAGCGCCACGGCGGCATCGTTGCCGGATTGCACGATCAGTCCGTACAGCAGGTCAATCACCTTCACCGGCGTGGCGGGATCGATAAACATTTTCGAACTGCTGGCATCGACTTTCCATGCACGAACGGAAACATTTACCATTTGCTCCGGGTCGAGGCGTTTTTCCTTGAGGGCGGAAAAGGCAAGGTAGGCGGTCATGATCTTGACCAGCGATGCCGGTTCAATACGCATGGTCGGATCTTGGGACGCCAGCACCTGACCGCTGGTGGCATCCAGCAGCAGCCACGATTTGGCAGCAATGTTGGGTGGCGGCAGCGCCTGCGCGAAAGCGGCAGACACCGAGAAAGTGAAGGCGGCCAGGGCCGCAAGTAGTTTTTTCATGGGCGTAATGAATAAGCTCCACCCTGACTGCAGTGGATGACAAGAGGAAACAAGGAACGAATTATAGCCTCGTGAATTGCGAAAACCGGAAACCCTGCCATTAAGACAGCTTTTACACTGTGCGTTTCCGGTGAGCAATTACCGATGCCACATTTCGACCACGAAACTCTTTATATGTTGCAACTTGCGGTGAAAAAAATGATCGGCACCAGGAATGACGATCACCGGCAAGTCTTGTGGGCGTGCCCAGTCGAGCACATCGGAGAGAGGAATAGTGTCATCCTGCTCACCATGGATCAGGATGGTATTGCCCGGCACATTCGGCATGGCCCATTTGCCGGCGGCGCTGCCAACCAGTACCAGGCGCTCGGCAGGCGTACCTTGTTCCGTCAGTCGGACTTGCAATTGGGATTGCACGAAAGTGCCAAAAGAGAAACCGCCCAGCGCGACCGGCAAGTCCGGATACTGCTGCTTCATGTGGGCAAGCAGCAGCGCCATGTCGTCGGTTTCGCCGTGGCCGGCATCGTGCACGCCCTCGGATTTACCGACACCGCGGAAATTCATGCGTACCGCAACATAGCCGATGGCTACAAATGCGCGGGCCAGCGTCTGCGCCACCTTGTTGTCCATCGTGCCGCCGTAAAGCGGATGCGGATGGGCGACGAGTGCCAATCCTCGCGGCGCCCCTTCGGGCAGGTCGAGTGCGCATTCCAGGGAGCCGGCTGCACCCATGATGGAGAAACGTTGGGTCTGTGCGTTCATTGCGTTATGACGTTAACGGGAAGTGCGTATCAGATCTTCAGGCGTTCGACGATCTTGCCGCCGACGATGTGGACATCAATGATTTCATCAATGTCTTCCTTGTCCACATAGGTGTACCAGGTTCCCTGTGGATAGACCACCAGTACCGGGCCTTCCTCGCAGCGGTCGAGGCATCCGGCCTTGTTGATCCTCACTTTGCCCTGGCCACTCAGCCCGAGCTGCTTGATGCGTTTCTTCGCATGTTCCTGCGCGATCTGCGCGCCCTTGTCCGCACAGCAGGGACGTCCTTCCTCACGGTGATTCAGGCAGAAAAACACGTGATGTTCGTAGTACGGCTTGTCGGACATGTCGGTACTCGTTGATGCAATGGGAAAGCGGCAATCATACACCGCAGCGCTCACCTCTTCAGGCGATGCATGCGATGCGACAGGATCCATAGCGCGAACAACGGCCACACCACCGACAGGAAGTGCGCGGCGCCATTGAAATTGAGGAACTTTCCCTGTACCCAGGTTTGCAGCGTGGCGACAAAATAGGGATTGGCGGGCACGAAGTTGATTGCAACCAGGCTCAACAACAGGCTGAGCGCCGCCAACCGGCGTTGCACAATCGCCGGCGCAAAGCTCAGCCCGCCGACCATCATTGCGGCAATCAGGATGCCGCCCTTGGCGCCCGGGGTCAGCCATGCAAATGCATTGGCCGGTGTGAAGAGCAGGGCGTTCGCAGTCAGCTTCACCGTGAGCGCGGCGACGATCAGGCCAACCAGTAACAGCGCCTTGGGCGCCTGTTTGCGCAACAAGCAGGACAGCATGAGCACCGCGCCTGTCATGCCGCCGGCGGTGATCAGTGTTTCGGCCAACCAGTATTCCTGTACGGTCAGGTGGAAATCGCTGGTCATCATGGCATGCAGGTCGACCGGATGTTCCAGCCAGTCCGACAGCCATTCCGACAAGGTCGGTATGAATTGTCCATGGCCGAACAGATAGCTTTGCGGATAAATCTGCGCCAGTGGCCACAAGCCGATCACGATCAGGCCGCGGCCGGCTTCGGGAATCAGCCATTCGCGCCGGATATGCAGCAAGCGACTCTGCTCAAGGAAGAGTCCGCTCAGCAGCACGCCGATGATGGCGCCCAACGCAGTCCCGGTGGTATTGGTCAAAAAATCCAGGTTGGATGACACGCGATTGGGCAGGAAGGTCTGCACCGCTTCCATCGTGCCCGAGAATATCAGCCCGTACAGGACCGCGACAGTCGCCGCGCTACCATCACGCATCCTCGGATACAGTGCAAACACGACAAGCATGCCGAGCGGCAGATAGCCGACGATGTTGGTGACGACGTCGAAGGCGGTCCAGTAATGCGGCATGGGCATGAACAGGAAATCCCATGGCGACAGTCCGATGCTATGCCAGTTTGAAAACGGGTATAGGCTGGCGTAGGCAATCAGAAAGCTGTACATCAGCAGGCCGACGCGCGCAAAGGTCGAGGCGTTGGCAGGCAGGGCGGGATCTATCGCGGCGGACGGGTTTTCCTCTTTTGACAACATGGCACTCGTGACATCGGTACGGACACCGGACGATGCCCCTGTTGCGTATTCTCGGCAGATGCGCAGCCTGCGGCAAGTGAATTATTTGAGATCGAGCGTGCCCAGCCACATCATCGTGTCGACAATCACGGCGTCACTTGCGGCTGCCAGTGCGCGCACGCCGCCGTCCGCATTGGCGCTCGGTGCCGGCGCTTCGCGGTGGAACGAGCGTTGGGCCAGCAGACTGCGTCCCTTGAAGACTGAAGCGCGCATCCCGACTTTTCCCGTGCTTTGTTCCGGTGATGTAAAGTTTTGGATAAAGGTATCGACTTCGATGCGCAGCACCGGCACATTGTTGGCGCCGTCGGTCGGCGAGAGTACCGCGCCGCCGGCCTGGGCGATGCGCGCCTTCAGGTGTTGTTGCAGCAGCTGCGCCGGCGGCATGGTCCAGCGGGCTTGCGTATATGGACGTGGCTGCTGCCCGTTGGCGTATTCAAGCCGGTAGAAAATGGTTGGCCGGTCGAGCCAGTTCGGTACGCCAATCTCGGCCACACTGATCGGCGGCAGCGCAGGCAATGCCGGCCCGGGTGCCGTGGCGCTGCCGGTGCTCCGTAATGGGCCCAGATCGTAAAGCGCGGGAGAATCCGGACGGCTGACTGCCGCGCAGGCTGACAATAGCGCGGCAAGCGCGAACGGGGTGAGCGATTTCACGGCTACCCTTGCAGCGTACATTGAAAATTTGATCATCTGCGTATTTCTCCCTAGTTGGTCGGCGGGTTGAAGCCGGACTCACCTGGCCCGGGTTCAATCTCTGGAGAGCCGAACAACACGCTTTGCGGACGTTCGCTCAGGTTATCGAGCGTGCGATTGAGTGCACGCAGCGACGAGCGCGCATCATTGGCCAGTGGCAGCGTTTCAAATTCGATCCTGTTCGCCACCGCGCCGACCTGTTCGACGCTATTGGTAACGCGCTCAATCGCGCCGTTCGGCCCCTGCAGACTGGTGGTCAATCCATTGAGGCTGCGGGTGAGATTGCCGGCATCTCTCGACAGCGAATTCAATGTGGCCAGTGTCTGCTGCGCTTGCGCGGTCACGGCGGGCAGGCGATCGAGCGTCGGCTGCAGGTTGCGCGGGATGGTCTCCAGTGCAGTCGCAGCCTTGCTGACGTTGTCGAAGGCGCCGAGTATCGCTTTCTGATTGGCCGGATCAAGCATGGTGTTAATGCGCTTGGCGACTTCTTCGGTCTGCTCCAGGATGGCCAGGCCGCGATTCTGCAGCTGGTCAAACAGACTGGGCCGCATTTCGATCCGTGCGATCTGCTCGGGGCTGCTTGGCACGCGCACCGGACGGCTGCCGTCGTCGTCGAGCTGCACGTAGGCGATACCCGTCACGCCTTGATATCCCAGTGTGGCGAACGTCGATTGCGTAATGGGTGTATCGGGCTTGACGCTGATCTGCACCAGGATCTGGCCGGGGACATTGGGATCGAAATAGATTTCGTTGACCTTGCCGACATCCAGCCCGCGGTACCGCACATCGGCCTGGGGATTCAGGCCTGGAATCGACAGCTTGGTGGCGATCTGATACGGCACCCACTGGACCTGGTCGCGGTTGAACCAAATGCCGATGAGGATGGCGGCCGCCAGCAATACCAGTGTAAACACGCCGGCGATCAATGCATGCGACTTGTTTTCCATAAGCGCTTTCCTATTCCTTGTCGCGTAATACCTCGAGCGCGCGCTGACCGCGATCGCCGAGGAAAAAATGTTGAATGAAGGGATGCGGCAAGGCGATCACTTCCTGCGGCGGGCCCATCGCAATCACCCGTTTGTCGGCCAGTACCGCAATTTGTGTGGACAACGCAAACAGCGTGTCGAGGTCATGCGTGACCATCACCACCGTGAGCCGCATCTGCTGATGCAGTCCGCGAATCAGCGAGACGAAACTTTCGGACAGATCGGGATCCAGTCCCGCCGTCGGTTCATCAAGAAATAGCAATTCGGGTTCCAACGCAAGCGCACGCGCAAGTGCCACCCGCTTGATCATGCCGCCGGACAGATCGGCCGGCATCTTCAAGGCATCCTTGGGCGTGATGCCGACCATGCTCAGCTTGAGCAACGCGGCATCGCGGATCAGGTCTTCCGGCAATGCGCGCAATTCGCGCATTGGCTGGGCTACATTGTCGAGCGTGTTGAGTGCGGAGAACAATGCGCCATGCTGGAACAGCATGCCCCAGCGATTACGCAGCTGCTGGCGTCGCATGGCGCCACAGTCATTGATATCTTCTCCGAACACGCGCACGGTGCCACTGGTCGGTGTTGAAAGCCCCAGCATCTGTCGCAACAGGGTCGTCTTGCCGGAGCCTGAGCCGCCGACCAGCGACACGATTTCACCTGCATGGATTTCCAGATTCAGATCCTGGTGCACGACGAAGTCGTCGAACTGCGTGCGCAAATGGCTGATCTGTATGACCGGTGCCGTCATCAATAGAACCCCACTCCCTTGAAAAGAATTGCAAATACCGCATCGGCAACAATCACCACGGTGATCGCGGTGACGACCGACAAGGTAGTGCCCTGGCCCAGGCTTTCGGTATTGGGCTTGATGCGCAAGCCGAAATGACAGGCAACGAGCGCAATCAGGCTGCCGAATACAACACCCTTGCCGATGCCTATCCAGTAATTGGCTGGCGGTACCGCGTTCGGCAATTCCTGCAGGAAGTAGTGGGCGGACAAGCCCAGCTCCAGCTGTGCCGCCGCCATGCCGCCAGCGAGCGCCACCGCGTCGGTCCAGACCACCAGCAGCGGCATGCACAGCGCCAGTGCCAGGACGCGCGGCATGATCAGCCTGAAGCCATGCGGCATCCCCATCACCAGCATGGCGTCGAGTTCTTCAGTAACCCGCATGACGCCAAGCTGCGCGGTGATTGCCGAACCGGAACGTCCGGCAACCAGGATGGCGGCGAGCAGTGGCCCGAGCTCCCGGATCACACTCATGCCGAGGATATTGACGAGATAAACGTCACCGCCGAATGAGTGCAATTGCTGTGCCGACAGATAGGACAGCACAACGCCGATCAAAAATCCCACCAGCGCGGTAATTCCCAGCGCCTGATAGCCGATATGGAAAATATTCGAGGAAATTTCTTTCCAGGGACCGCGCAGCGGGTGCGCGATAAACGTCCCGATGTCGAGCACCAGTTGGCCGATCAGCCCGATGAAACTGAGACCGTGGCCAACAATATTACGCACGCCGCGCCGTATGACGGCGACCGAATACCAGTGCTCTCGCGGCGTTGCCGGCAATACCAGGGTGCCAGCCTGCTCGATGCGTGCAAATATTTCTTCATGGATCGGCGCGAGCAACAGCGTATCTGGTCGTTTCCTGCCCCAGGCATTCCAGAACAGTTGTGCGCCAATATGGTCCAGCCCCTCAATGTCCGACAGATCCCAGACCTGCGCCGGATTACGGGCAGCCGAGCGAAGCTTGTTGACCAGTTCACTCATCAGTTGGCGGCGGGCGAGCACATGAATCTGCCATGAGCCAGTCGCAACCACCCTGGACGGTGTTTGCTCAATGACCTGCAGCGAAGGTGCTTGTTGATTTGGCATCGCGTTAGTGTAAAGGAGAAAGCCGAAGCCCACATTGCCGCTCCTCATCCGAAAACGACGATCGGATCATGCCGAGTGCTGCTTGGTGTTACTCACTGTTGCCTGGAAGCAGCAGACATAAGACTTTCCATACCGGCATGCCGTTACAATGCCGATATGACAGCTTCCCTATCATCAGAACAGATCGCCGCTTTGTGCCGGCCTTCCGCCCAATCGGTGCGGATACGCATTGTGGAAGAAACCGGTTCCACCAATGCCGACCTGCTTGCCGGATTGCCAACGCTTGCCGGACCGACCTTGTTGCTGGCCAAACACCAGACTGCGGGACGCGGCCGTGCGGGACGCACATGGCTCTCGGCGCAGGGCAAATCGCTGACCTTTTCCCTCGCCTGGAAATTCAACCTGCCCGTTCATGCATTAATCGGCCTTCCGCTTGCAGTCGGTGTCGCACTGGCTGAAGCCTTGGCGATGTTCAATATCGATGTCAAGCTGAAATGGCCGAACGACCTGCTGTACAACGGGCGCAAGCTCGCCGGCATCCTGATCGAGTCGGCTGGCGCAGGCGGCGTCCCGCATGATGCCAGCTGGGCGGTGATCGGCATCGGCATCAACATGTCGCTCGACCAGAGCATGTCCGAACATATCGGTCGTCCGGTCGCCAGTATTCCCTGGATGGCGGAGCTGGACCAGAACACGCTGATGGCGGGTTTGCTCAGCGGCCTGGCCGACGCGCTGGTGCAGTTCGAGCATGAGGGGCTGGCTGCGTTTACCGGGCGATGGAACAGCCTGCACGCGTATGCCGGGCAGGTCGTGACCATCATTGACAATGGTCAGGTTGTGCATGAAGGTATGGGCGCGGGCGTCGATGGCATCGGGCGCTTCCTGATCGATACGCCGGGCGGACGTGTCGCGGTGATGGCGGGCGATGTGTCGTTGCGCCCAAGAGAGGCCTGAGCATGCTGCTGCTGATCGATGCGGGAAATACACGGGTGAAATGGGCATTGGTGCCAAGCGGCATGCGTGGCGCGGAGTCGCTTGGACGCTGGTCCGCATCCGGAATGGCGGACCATGCGCAAGTGCGGCAACTGGCGGACAACTGGCGTGGACAGAAGATCGTGCGCGTGCTGATTTCAAATGTCGCCGGGCAGTCGATGCGCGACACCCTTGAACAGATATTGCTGGGCGTGCTCGGCATGCAACCGGTGCCACTGGAGTGGTTTGCGTCGAGCGCAGCGCTGGCCGGTATCCATAACCGCTACCGCACGCCGACCCAGCTCGGCTGTGACCGCTTTGCCTCGGCCATCGGCGCGCATGCGCTGTTTCCGGGAGCGCCATTGATTGTTGCTACCTGCGGTACGGCGACCACGGTTGATGCGGTAACGGCGGAGGGTGATTTCCTTGGCGGGATGATTTTGCCCGGACTAGGGCTGATGGCAAGTTCACTGGCTCGCAATACGGCGCAATTGCCGCAAGTTGCCGAAGCGATGGAGATCGCCGGACCGTTTGCTGATCACACCGATGCCGCCATCGTGAGCGGCTGCCTTGCAGCACAGGCCGGCGCCATCGAAAGAGCGGTTGCTGCCCACCGTCGCAGCCATGGCGATGTGCAATGCATCCTGTCGGGCGGCGCGGCGGCCTTGATCGCTCCCCATCTTTCCTTTTCCGCGGCACGGGTTGACAATCTTGTGTTGATCGGTCTGCACCACGTTGTGATGAACGCATCATGCTGAAATTCATTTTCTGGTCCCTGGTTCTTGCCAATGGCGTTTTGCTCGCCTACCAGCAGGGTTACTTCGATACCATGGTGCCAAGCGGCCATGAGCCTGCGCGGCTGAAGAATCAGCTCAATCCTGACAAGGTCAAGCTGCTCCCGCCGCCGGAATCTACGCCGGCGGCGGAACCAAAGCCGGTATCGGAAGCGGCGCCCGAAGCCAGGAAAGTTCAGGCCGTAGCCGCATCTACGCCGACACCAGCAACGACGCCGGCACCCGTGACAGCATCAGCCCTGGCAGCGACCCCCGAACCTGCGCCGAAGAAAGTCGCAGTGCTTGCCTGTGCCGAGATCGGCAACTTCAATGCAGATGAAGCGAAAAAGTTCAGCGCCCGCATTGCATCGCTCGCATTGGGCGGTCGGGTGTCGCAACACCCGGTGCAGGAAGTAGCAACGCATATGGTGTATATCCCGCCACAGGGTGACAGGGAAGCCGCCGAAAAGAAGGCCAGTGAACTGCGCCGCCTCGGCATCAGTGACTTTTACATCATTCAGGACAATTCACCGATGCGGTGGGGTATTTCCCTGGGGGTGTTCCGCATGGAGGAAGCAGCCCGTGCGCATTTGGCGAGCCTTAACCAGAAAGGCGTGCGCTCCGCACGGATTGGTCAGCGCAGCGCTACTTCATCCATGGTGGCCTTTCAATTGCATGAGCTGGATGAAGACACGAAGAACGCCGTGGAGAAAATCAAGGCGGGATTTGTAAAGCAGGAAATCCGCGACTGCACGAAGGCGCAGCCAAATGCTGGCGTGACATCACGGGAAAGCTGAATGTGAGCGATGCGGACAGGCTGAGCTACCCGCATCGCCAGCGAATTACAGCAGGTTACGTTGCTCCACCAATTGGCCGCCGATCGATTGGTAAATCACGACGGTGCCGTCCTTGATATCGCCTTTTTCATCGAATTCGATCGAACCCTGGATCTTGCCGGAGAACGAGCCCTTGGTCAGTGTCGAGAGATATTCCTTGGGTTCGACGGAGCCGGCCTGCTGCATCGCCTGCGCGAGAATATGGACGCCATCATAGGAGAGCGTCGAGTAAGCGCCAGGCGCGCCGAACTTGGCCTTGTACAGGTCCATGAAGGCGATGCCGGACGACAGCCAGGACGGCGGCACGCCGGCAATCGTGCAGTAGTAATTGCTATTGGCATTGCCTTCCGACGCCTTGATGGTCGATCCGTCGCACATCGCATCCGCGACCACGAACTTTGCTGTCGAACCCGACTTGCGCAGGGCTTTCAGCAAAGGCACGCCGGCTGCCTCGTCGCCGCCGAAGAAGACCGCATCAGCACGGGCATCGTTGATCTTCTGTGCCAGGGCCGCATAGTCGGCTGCTTTCGGATCCACGCTCTCACGTGATGCCTTGAGGTTCTTCGCTTTCACAGTGCGGTCGACTTCCTCGGCGATCCCGAGTCCGAAGGTGGTGCGGTCGTCGACAATGTACAGCGACTTGGCCCTGAGCTTTTCGCTGATCAGGCGTCCCAGTGTTGCACCTTGCTGGATATCGTCGGCCGTGATGCGGAAGGCGGTTTTCAGTCCCATCCGCGTGTACTTCGGATTGGTGGAGACGGACAATTGCGGAATGCCGGCAGCCGCATACAACGGCGCTGCCGCAATCGACACGCCCGAATTGAAATGACCGAAGACCGCGACGACGCCGGCATCAATCAGGCGCTGGGCAGCGGCTTTGCCTTCGTCGGGCGAAGCCTTGTCATCCTCGACGACGAGTTCGAAATTTCCACGTTTGCCGCGGATGGAAAAATATTCGGCATTGAGTTCATCAATGGCAACCTGGGCACCATTGGCAATGTCTTTGCCGTACTGTGCGAGTGGCCCGGACATCGGGGCGACTACGCCAATCTTTACGGATACCTGCCGGCTGCAGGCATTCAGGAATAACAGCGCGACGACGAGTACTACAAAGTGTTGCAGTTGCTTCATGTCTCCTCCTGTGATTGCATTAATGCAAACTGATCATAGAAGGCCATGCTACAGATTTAATTGTGTATTACAGGCAATTTTCTGTACAAGATTTTGTGTAAACAGGCAAGCTGTCAACTAATGTTGCGGTGCGTAAATGTGGTTGCGGAGGTCTATTGACCGTCGGTTGCCGATTTCTGCTGCATTGCAACGAGAGCTCGCAGACATTGCGGACAAAAGCAGGATGGGCTGCCTTCATTGGTATTGCTTCCAACATACGCTGTACGCGGCAGTGCCTGGATCTGCGTGCACCAGCACGGGTCCTCGCCATTGACGTCTGTCATGCCGCAGGAAAATTCTGCGCCGCAGCGCTTACAGATACTCATCGCGGAGGCCGCTCCTGATCTTCTTCCCGATCGGCCGGTACTATTTCCTGCATGGCACGACGCAGGAATTGCATCTGGTTCGTGAAGTTGCGGCAAGCGGTGCAGATCAGCAAATGCATATGCATGCGTGCCCGTTCCACCATCGACAAGTCGCGGTCCATGCTTTCGGACGTCAACTGGTGCACTTCCCTGCAAGTAGGTTTGATCGACATAAAAATTCCTTGTGGCTCAGGCCGCGTTCATGGCCGGTTCAGGGCCGTTTACCGAACCAGTTCAGGTCCAGGCATTCGCGTAATTGCACCCGCGCCCGATACAGCATGACCCATGCATTAGACGTGGTGATCTCCAGTTCCTTACAAATTTCTTCCGTATCGAGTTCCAGCCATTCGCGCATCATGAAAATACGGGCAGTCTTGGGTGGAAGCTTTTCCAGGCAGATTTCCATGACGCGGAAAAAGTCTTTCTGTTCCAGTGTGGCATCCGGGCTGCCCCATTGGCGCGGCATCTCGACCGTGTGTCCGTCCGGCCGGAACAGTGCATCGATCACGTCGGCCTCGGACTCGCCATCTGCAGTGTTGAACTGCACTTCGCGCTTTGACGCGCGCAGCACATCGATGATTTTGTGTTTCAGGATGGCGGTTACATAGGTCCGCAAGGAAGACTGGCCGGCGAAGCGGTCGGGCTTTTCCAGCACGGCCACCAATGTCTCTTGCACCACGTCCTCGGCGACCGCCAGGTTGCGCAGCTGCAGAAGTGCAAAACGCACCAGGGTAGGGCGCAGGTTTTCAATATCGCGGTGAAATTCCGGAGTCATAATGAGCCGCTTGTCATTTGGGCAAAAGCGTAACGGATCGCCTTCCTAAATACAAGGAAGCGGCAGGAAACCGCAAGAAACGGCAGCGCTTTCCTGTAAAATCGCGTGAATTGATTTTCAGGACTGACCATGACCGAATTTACCGATCCTGCCGCCGATCTGAGTGCGGTTTCCCCGCAGATCAAGGCGGAAATCCTGGCCGAAGCGCTTCCGTATATCCGCAAGTTCCACGGCAAAACCATCGTCGTCAAATACGGCGGCAACGCGATGACAGAAGAGCGGCTGAAGCATGGTTTCGCGCGCGATGTCATCCTGCTCAAACTGGTGGGCATGAACCCGGTCGTGGTGCATGGCGGCGGTCCGCAGATCGACAATGCACTCAAGAAGATCGGCAAGCAGGGCACCTTCGTGCAAGGCATGCGCATCACCGACGAAGAAACCATGGAAGTGGTGGAATGGGTGCTTGGCGGCGAAGTGCAGCAGGATATTGTCATGCTGATCAATCACTACGGCGGCCAGGCAGTCGGCCTGACCGGCAAGGATGGCGGCCTGATCCGTGCGCGCAAGATGAAGATGCCCGACCGCGAAAAGCCGGGCCAGTTTCTGGATATCGGTTTCGTCGGCGAAATCGACGCGATCAATCCGGCGGTGGTCAAGGCATTGCAGGACGATGCTTTCATTCCCATCATTTCTCCGATTGGCTTCGGTGAAGATGGCCAGGCTTACAACATCAATGCCGACCTCGTCGCCGGCAAGATCGCCGAAATCCTGAAAGCGGAAAAGCTGATCATGATGACCAACATCGCCGGCGTGCAGGACAAGCAGGGCAACCTGCTGACCGACCTCTCCGCGCGCGAGATCGATGAAATGTTCGCCGACGGCACCATCTCGGGCGGCATGCTGCCGAAGATTTCGTCGGCGCTTGACGCCGCCAAGTCAGGTGTGAACACTGTGCACATCATCGACGGCCGCATCGAGCATTCGCTGCTGCTGGAAGTGCTGACCGAACAGGCTTTCGGCACGATGATCCGTTCGCATTGATGCCATTTGCCCAGCTTGTAAATTCAACAGGCTTTTGACATGAGCCGTCAGGTTCCCTCCCCTCCCGGGGGAGGGCTAGTACAGCTTCTCCACCTCATACCCCTTTTCCTTCAGCAGCTTCGGCACACCAGCGTCACCCAACAGGTGCAGCAATCCCACGCCGACAAAACTGCTTTCTCCCTTTTCCAGCAAGGCTTCGATCTTGCGCGCCATTTCCGGATTGCGCCGCTCCAGCAACACACGCTGCATGAATTCTGAAGAGGTGGTTTTTTCACTTGCCGACTCGCGCATGAACTGTTCGACAGCATTACCGTCAGCGCTGGCCCAGGCCTCGATCAATGCCTGCGCCTTACGCAACGCATTGCCATCGGCGAGTTCAATCAGGTTTTCGCGCAGGTATTGCTCCTGCATGGTATCGGTCATGTCGTTATAAAGCGACATCTGGTATTCGGCCGATTCCAGTTCCTGCACATCCTTGGACTCGCCGGCGGTCGATAGCAAGAAGCTTTCGATTCCGTGCTTGCGATCGTAACCGTGGCGTTCGAGGTCAAGCCCGATCAGCATGTTGGCCAGCAGCCAGGGTTTGAAGCGCCGGATGCTGTCGAAGGGAATGCCATGCCGGTCCAGCGCCTGCCGCAGTACGGCGAGCGTGTCAGGCGAAAGATGTCGTTCGATGCCGTCGTCATTGGCATAAGTGCCATGGGCATGCAGCGCGCGCTGGAAAGGCGCGTTGTCGCGAATGTCGATTTCAAGGACAAGCTTGCCGGCGGTATGCAAGGCTGCGGTCACCTCGCGCTCCAGCGGATAGAAAGCCGGCTTGCCGACATGGATAGTGCCGAATAGCCATGTAGTGTTGCCTTTGTGGCGAATCCGGTAAAGTGTGCCGCGCTGCGGTGTGCCCGCATCGGACAATGCCGACACCGAGGTTGGGGCCGGCATGACGACCGCTTGTGTAGATGCCGCGGCTGCTGCATTATTCTCTGCAAAGGCGGGCCGGATCACAAGACCTGCGACGATGCTTAGTAAAAAAACAATCCTGCCCTTCATGATTCTCCCTGCGAGCCTATTTCGACGGGCTTCAAAAATACTCTAACAGATGCGCAAGCCGATTTGGTTGTTCGACCTGGATAACACCCTGCACAACGCGTCCCACGCGATTTTCCCGGCGATTAACGCCAACATGAATGCCTTTATGGCAAAGGTGCTTGGCGATGGCGACACGCTGGCCGACGCCGATACCGTCAACGCTGCGCGCATCGCGTACTGGAAGCGCTATGGCGCGACTCTGCTTGGCATGGTCAAGCATCACAATGTGAAGATGGCTGACTTCTTGCATGAAGCGCATTTGTTTGACGATCTGCCATCGATGATCCGCGCCGAGCGCGGCCTGGGGCGCCTGCTGGCACGCCTGCCAGGGCGAAAGATCCTGCTGACGAATGCGCCGCGCCGCTATTCACGCGAGGTGATGCGACATCTCGGGCTGCATCGTCATTTCGCCAAACATGTGGCGATCGAGGCGATGCACGTGCATCGCCAGCTGCGCCCGAAACCTTCAAAACAGTTGTTGCGCAAACTGGTCGCTAAAGAAAAGACCTCGGCGAGCCGTTGTATATTGGTAGAGGATACGGCGGAGAACCTGCGCGCAGCCAAATCGCTGGGCATGCGCACCGTGTGGATTACGCAATACCTCGCGACCAGCCCCAATCATCAGCAGATTGCGGGCAGCCGTGCTGCACTGCGTCTTACGAAGGTCCCCGCATTCGTCGATGTCAAAGTAAAATCAGTGACACAGCTGCCTGCAACGCTGCACCGATTGCGCCACTAACGACTATTAAACATCATGGCAAATACCAAACCGGGCGAACGCAAGCTACAGATTCTCCAGACACTCGCCGAGATGCTGGAGCATCCAAAAGGGGAAAAGGTCACCACTGCGGCACTCGCCGCAAAACTGGAGGTATCGGAGGCGGCGCTTTACCGGCACTTTGCCAGCAAGGCCCAGATGTTCGAAGGCCTGATCGAGTTTATCGAATCCACGGTCTTCGGCCTGATCAATCAGATCAACGAGCAACAAGAAAACGGTTTGTCGCAAGCCCAGGCGATCGCCGGCATGCTGCTCAATTTCGCCGAGCGCAATCCGGGCATGACGCGCGTCCTGATTGGCGATGCACTGGTCAATGAAGACGAGCGTCTGCAATCGAGGATGAACCAGTTCATCGAGCGTGTAGAGATGGCCTTGCGCCAGTCGTTGCGGCTGGCGGCAACGCAAGGCCAGGCCAGCGAAGCGGAAGCAGTCACGCGCGCCGGCATGATCACCAGCCTGGTGGTCGGCCGCTGGCATCGCTTTGCCAAGAGCAGATTCAAGCAGTCACCGACCGATAACGTTCCAGCCCAACTCGCCATCTTGCTGGGCTGATAAAAATTCGGCGCAGCACGGCAACAAGCGCATCGCTGCTGCGCCGAATTTTCTCTCGTTCGCCCCGGCGTTTCCGCCTTGCTCTTGCCGGTCGTTCGGGCGCAAGCGGAAAAATCCGAATCTCATTACACTCTCAGCCTTCTATACTCGCTGCATTGTAAAGAGCGAGGCAGCGTTCGCACGCAATGTCGCGTGTCGTTGCGCGCTTCCAACCCATCGACCCATGACGCCATCCCAACACAAGTTCCCCACCGTTGCATTCATTGCCCTCTTGCTGGGCGGTATGGCGATTGGCTTCGCCGGCATTTTCATGCGTCTGTCCGACGTCAATCCCGTCGCGTCCGCATTCTGGCGCATGGCATTGGCAGCGCCGCTGTTGTGGGCTTGGGCATTCGCGGTCAGCAAGCAGGACAGGGCGCTGAACAAGCGCACCGACTTTGCGCGTTCGCTGCTGCTGGCTGGTATTTATTTTGCCGCCGACATGGGGATCTGGCACCTGTCGCTGCATTACACCACGGTCGCCAATGCCACATTGTTATCCAATTTTGCACCCATCTTCATCGCCCTGTGGATGTGGATTGCGCATCGCGTGCGCTTTGCCCGCATCTTCATCGTCGGCATGACCATCGCACTGGTGGGCGCCGTGATGCTGGTCGGTCCAAATGCAGCGGGAAACGGGGAGGGCGGTAACAAGTTGCTCGGCGACGGACTCGGTCTGTCGAGCGCGATCTTCTACGCTGCCTATCAACTGGTTGTGAAGGACGCGCGCAGCGAATATTCGACTGCCCGCCTGATGGCCTGGAGCACCACCATCACCGGGCTGGCATTGCTGCCGTTCGCCCTGATGTCGCCAGGCGCCTTCATGCCCGCGCAGCTGGCTGGCTGGTGGCCCTTGCTGGCGTTGGCAGTGGTTGCGCAGATCGGCGGACAAACCGTGATCGCTTATGCATTTGCGCATCTGCCGGCTTCGCTGTCCTCGGTCAGTCTGCTGATCCAGCCGCTGACCGCCGCGGTCGCCGCCTGGCTGATCTTCCAGGAAGCAATCGGTCCCTTGCAAATGGTCGGCGGCGCGTTGCTGTTATGGGGTATTTATCTGTCGAAGAAAGGTAGTTGAGATTGCGACGGGCATCAATACGTGCCATACCACTACGCGCCTTACAATAACCGTTTTGATGCCTGTAATTGACTGAACCTGCCGTGGTGTCCCCTCGTAATGATCCGGCATGCTTTGCGCTGCTTGATGACTGCAATGCCGACGAACGTCATCCGCGTTCCCGCCTTTACACCGACCTGGTACGCACCCTGTCGTGTGACGATGCGGCCACCTTGCCGGAAATATTGGTGCAGATGGAAAGCGCGCTTGGGCAAGGCTTGCACGCTGTAGGTGTCTTTTCCTATGAATTGGGTGCCAGCCTGCAGGGCATTGAATCGCACAAGGATGCGGGTCTGCCTTCACATATTTTTTTGTTCGGGCAGTGCGCTTTACTTTCCAGCGCCGAAGTAAGCGAATGGCTCGAACAGCATGACGATCATGTGGCGCCGACAGGCATCGCCGGCCTGCATGCGAGTGTCGGAGAGCATCGCTTCGCAAAGGATATTGCCGCGATCCACGCCTACATTGAAGCCGGCGATACCTATCAGATCAACTATACCTACCGTCTGCGCTTCGATACCTTCGGTGCACCGATTTCGTTGTATCGGCGATTGCGGGAAAGACAGCCGGTCCCGTATGGCGCACTCATCGCCATGCCCGATGGTAAAACGATCCTGTCGCTGTCGCCCGAACTCTTTGTCCGTCATGATAAGGGCACACTGACCGCGCGTCCCATGAAGGGCACCGCCGCGGCAAGCGGTGACGACGCGATCGACGACCAGCGTTCCACCGCCCTGGCCAGAGACCCTAAAAACCGCGCCGAAAACCTGATGATCGTCGACCTGCTACGCAATGACCTCGGGCGCATTGCAGAATTCGGCAGCGTACATGTGCCGAAGCTGTTCAGCGTCGATCGTTACAGCAGCGTGCTGCAGATGACCTCGACGGTGCAGGCGAACCTGCGCGATGATGTGAGGCTGCCAGAGATATTCAAGGCACTCTATCCTTGCGGGTCCATCACCGGCGCCCCCAAGCGTCGCACCATGCAAATCATTCGCGAACTGGAGGACGATGCGCGCGGATATTACACCGGTGCTATTGGCTGGTTCGATGCCCCTGCGGGCGATCAGCGCGTCGGTGATTTCTGCCTGTCGGTACCGATACGCACACTGGTGCTTGGTCCTGAAACAGCGGCCGGCATACGCAACGGTGAGATGGGCGTCGGCGCCGGTATCGTGCATGACAGCCGTGCAGAAGAAGAGTTTGCCGAATGCCACCTGAAAGCCGGTTTTCTGACAGGGCTTGGCAACGAATTCGAGGTGTTCGAGACCATGCGCGCGACGCATGCGGATGGCTGCCGCCATCTTGCGCTGCACCTGCAACGCTTGCGAAAGTCCGCTGACTATTTTGGTTTTATCTTCGATGAAGATGCGATCCGGTCCGCCGTACTGCAGGCGTGCAGCACCTTGGTGCCGGCCAAGGTTTGCCGCATGCGGCTTGCGCTCGGTCGCAGCGGACGGTGTAGCGTACAGAGTGCCGTGCTCGCCAGTTTGCCGTCACGTGTGCGTGTGTTGCTGTCGCCGGAACCCACCTGCTCACAGGACCTGTTCCTGCGTCACAAGACGACAGTGCGCGCACGTTATGACGCTGCGTGGCAGCATGCCGAAACCAAGGGTGCGTTCGACATGCTATTCTTCAATGAGAAAGGCGAACTGACCGAAGGCGGGCGCAGCAATGTGTTTGTGCGCATGGATGGCCGCTGGCTTACTCCGCCTTTGCAATCCGGTCTGCTACCCGGTGTCATGCGCAGCGTGTTGCTGTCCGACCCAACATGGAATGCAGCGGAGCGCATCATCACGATCGACCAATTGCATGGCGCGGAAGAAGTCGTCGTCTGCAACGCATTGCGCGGCGTCTTAACGGTGGACGTGGTCCGGGACTGACGTGGCGGCAGGAGGGGGCTGAAACACGACCAGCCAGGTCGCTACGACTACCATCGCACAACCGATCAACATGTTGACGGTGATCGCTTCGTGCAGGAAAAGCGCACCCCATAGCAAGGCGAATAGCGGAATCAGGAAGGTCACGGTCAAAGCCTTGGTCGGACCGAGATCGGCGATCAGTCGAAAGTAAATCAGGTAGGCCACCGCACTGCACAGCAGCGCAAGCATGGCTGCGATCAGCAGGATGAAAGGCGTGACTTCGGCTTTAACGGGGGACAGTGGCAGGAAGGGCAACAGCACCAGCGCGGCGCCGACTTGCGACCCGGTCGCCATCAATGGCGGCGCAATGTCGCTCGATGTCTTCTTGGAGTAAGCGCCGGCCAGACCATAGCATAACGCTGCACCGACGCAGGCCAGTGCAGCCATCAGCACTTGCGGTGTAAACGCCACCGGACCGAGTCGCACCAGAAAGGCCACGCCGCTTACCCCGATCAGCAAGCCGACCAGTTTCCGTGCCGAGAGCCGTTCACCCAGGATCGCGGCACCGACCAGTGCACCCCACAGCGGGCTGGTGGCATTCAGGATCGCAGAGTAACCGGCCGGTAGCGTCAGCGCGGCATAGGAAAACAAAGCAAACGGCAATGCAGAATTGAGCGTGCCGATCAACACATACTGTTTCCAGTTGGACTTGAAATCCATGGCGCGCTTGCTGATCGCCATGAACAAGAGCATCGCACATCCTGCCAGTGCGACACGGACTTCCGCTGTCCACAATGCACCGAGGACCGGCGCAACAATACGCAGGAACAGGAAGGATGCGCCCCAGATGGCGGCAAGGATCAGCAGGCGAAAAATATCGGCGCTACGCATGACGACTCCCGGATTCATTAAGTGTCCAGCATAGGACAAGGCCGGACGACAGGCTGGCCGAAATCGGACATCGTAGTCGGGCAGATTTTATGAACTTCCGCCTCAGGCCTGGCCTGCAAGTTCGGTAGAATCGGCAGGCAAGGCGCGCTGGCGCGACGCCAGCACCGCGCCGAGCAGCAAGGCCGCTGCGGAGAATACCAGGCCGCGCTGCAAGCCGCCTGCCGCATCGGAAATCCAGCCGACAATCGTGGGTCCGACGATCTGGCCGAAAGCGAATACCGTTGTAAAGCCGCTGATGCCGGCCGACCATGCATGCGGCGCGAGATTGTGTCGCACCAGCGCCGTCGTTGATGCGACGACGGACAGGAACACCGCGCCGAACAGAAGGCCGGATGCGAACACCGCCACCGGTGCCGAAGAAAGGACTGGCAGCAGAGTTGCAAGCGCCAGCAAGGCATTCAGAATGGCCAGTGACTGCCCGCCCTTGAAACGATCCAGCATGCCTGCCCAGATGCGCGAGGAAGCCAGCACCGCAATGCCCAGTGCGGCATAAAAGACTGTAATGACCGATTGCTGCATGCCCTGTTCCTTGAGCAAGGCAATCACGAACGTCATGTAGCCGATATAGCCGACGCCAAACATGAAATAGCCAGCCAGCCCGAATCCGAAGGCCCGCACCTTGAAATGTCCGCGACCGCCGGGCGTTGCCGTCGTCCCGTCAATGCTGTACGCCGGTCCGGTCATCGCAAGCGTCATCAGCAGGCAGAGGCCACCGAGCGCAAACCACGCCCATTGCCATGCGTGTGCCGCGCCATGCGCGCTTGCCGCATCGATGCTGGCAGGAACCAGCAATGCCGCACTCGCGATACCGAAGCCGGTGCCGCCGTAATACAGTCCAATCAGAAATCCGGCGCGCTCCGCATGCATTGCGCCCAGGCGTGCGGCCAGTACGCCGCCAGAAATGAAAATGAACGCGCTGGCGATTCCGGCGAGCACACGCTGCGTCAGCAGCATCGTCGCTTCCGTCACCACGCCGGACAGCAGCATGAATAGCGCGGTCAGGACAGCACCGGCCATCAGCGCACGCTGTGCACCGAAGCGCCGCATCAATGCAGGGGTAATTAGCGCACCGACAAAATAACCGAAGGCATTCGCCGTATTCATGGACCCGGCAAGCAGGTAAGACCAGGACAGATCATCCCGCATCGGTGGCAACAGCAGCGCATACGAAAAGCGCGACAGGCCAAGCGAAATCGCAGCGCCCAGCGAGATGCCGAGCGCGGTCAGCAAAGGGCGGCGATACGCGAGGCTGGTGTGCTCCATCTAGGCTTCCTGTGTATGAACAGGGGAGCGCGATGAAGTCAGTACCAGTCCCATTGCCACCAGCACAATGACGCCACCGACAAGGGTCGACATGCCAACCGACTCATGCAGGAAAATAAAGGCCCACAGCATGCTGAACAAGGGAATCAGGAAGGACACGGACATTGCACGCGTTGGTCCGACCTTCACGATGAGCGGAATGAAAAGCGCCTGGGCCAGTCCGGAGGAGAGCAGCGACATCGCTGCGATGCAGGCGAGCGCCGTGACCGATGGCATCGCGGGCGGCAAGGTGAAAGGCAGTGCGGGCACCATCATCAGGCCGCCCAATGCGAGTGAGCCAGTCGCCATGGCAATTGGATGAATGCCGCCGGGGCGACCGGTCTTTTGCACGATGATGCTCGATAGCGCATAGGAAGCGGCGGAAACGAGACAGGCCGCAATGGCCAGCAAGGTCGACGGCGTCATCGCTACCGTGCCCACCCCAACCAGAATGCCGACGCCAACGACACCGAGTACCAGGCCCGTCAGCTTGCGTATCGTCAGTCGTTCCGATAGCCAGATCACCGAAAATATCGCGCCAAACAATGGCGCCGTGGCGTTCAGCACCGCCGAGTGGGCGGCAGGAATGTACAGCGCCGCGAATGAAAAGCAAGTGAACGGAATCACGCCGGCAAACAAACCAACGATTGCAAACGGTTTGGCATTGCTGCGCCAGTTCATCTGCACACCGGTCATCAGCGCAAATGCCATCAATGCCAGTCCGGCCAGTCCCGTGCGCAATGCTGCCGTCAGTAGCGGGCCGGTTTCCGGAACAGCGATGCGCAGGAAGATGAATGAACCGCCCCAGATTGCAGAAAGGAATACCAGTTTGGCAAGGTCGGCTGAAGACATGGGGATGGGTGAGATGCGCAGGGGAAATAGAACGGTCGGTCGATTGTAGCACCCGCATTCACTTGCTGCCGTGGCTGTTGGAATCGTACGACACGCCACCTCACGCACCTCAGACGCATCACGTATCGCATTGAGACCGGACAAGCACTTTGTCCAATCCTGTATGGCAATTGATAGAAGCCAAAGAGGCAACATCCGAAAAGCAAAATAATCACGTCAAGGGAGAAACACATGTTGAAGCGAAATTCTTGGCGGCTTGCGGACGTGCTGTCGATGGCAATGCTTGCGGTTCCACTCGTTGGCTGTGCGGACGTCGTGGGCGATCCGCGCCATGCGCGGCAACTGCGGTCGGTGCCGAATCCGAATCCGGTATCACAACGCGCTGCCGATGGCGACAAGGAGGTGGAGGTCACGAACGATGCCACCGCTGCGGGTCAACAGCTCATTCAGGCTGAGCTCCGGCATTTCCATGTTTACCAAAACTATCGTGCCGTGACCAATGCGATGGATGAGCCCGCCATGTGCAAGCCAGATAGTGTGAAGGATGCTGGCCGCGTGCGGCACGCCGTCATGACTTTTCCAGAGCGGCGTATGGACCCTGCACTCAGCGAGTGTCCGCTACCGGCAATGACGGTGGCCGACTGAGCACGATCTTTCAACGACTGTTTGACGTATCAGTTTTCGAATCAGTTTTTACGAATGGTGATGCGCTGTGCGAGCGGTGTGCGTCACTTCCGCCGCATGCGCTGACTTTCCGCACACCGGACAGGATGGATTGCGAGTAATGCGTATGCTGGTCCACTCCATGCTGCGCGCATCGAGCAGCAGCAAGCGTCCCGCCAGCGATTCCCCGATTCCCGCGACGAGCTTCAGTGCTTCGGCCGCCTGCATGGTGCCGATGATGCCGACCAGCGGCGCGAATACACCCATGGTCGAACACAAGACCTCTTCATATTGCTGCTCCGGCGGGAACAGGCAGGCATAACAAGGCGTGTCGCCATGGCGTGAATCGAATACCGAAATCTGGCCATCGAAGCGTATCGCGGCGCCAGACACCAGGGGCACCTTATGCTGTACGCAGGCGCGATTGACAGCGTGGCGTGTCGTGAAGTTATCGCAACAGTCGAGCACCACGCTGGCGTGCGACACCAGTTCCGCGAGACGCTCTTCATCGGCGCGTTCGGAAAGGGGAACTACCTTCACCTCGGGATTGATCTGCGCCAGCGCCTGCCGGCCTGATTCGACCTTGGGCAGGCCTACACGCGCTGTCGTGTGCAGGATCTGCCGCTGCAGGTTGGTCAGATCGACGGTGTCGTTGTCGACCAGCGTGATGCTGCCCATGCCGGCCGAGGCGAGGTAGAGGGCAGCAGGAGAACCGAGGCCACCCGCACCGATGATCAGCGCATGGCCCGCCAACAGGTTTTCCTGGCCTTCTATGCCGATTTCATCGAGGAGGATATGGCGCGAATAGCGCAGGAGCTGGTTGTCGTTCATGGAGGCGATATGTCGTTTTGTTGGATTTGTAATGTTGTTCTGGCGCTGGTCGGTGTTAGTGGTGTTGGTTGATGTTAACGCACCGTCAGGTCCCCTCCCCTTGCAGGGGGAGGGCTAGGGTGGGGGTAGTACGCTCGAGTTATTAACTGCGTTGGCTCGACCAGCTTACCCCCATCCCAACCTTCCTCCTAAAAGGGGGAAGGAGCCGGCAGGCGTCGTGCTTCGGGCATCGCACATCAGCTTGGCTTACAGCTTAGCATTATCGACAACTTCCGATGCAAGCCACCTTGCCATGCGCAGTATCGCCTATCCACATCACGCAAACAAAAACAAAGGGCCGCATCGCTGCGGCCCTTTGTCCATCAACTTACTTTGCCAACGGCTTACTTCTTGTCACCGTTGCCATTGCCATTGCCGTTACCAGGTTTCTTCTCATCGTTAATGGTGTTTTCTTTCTTGCTTTCGACCTTCGGTGCCTTCGACAGCTGAACCGGCAGGCCTTTCAGGTGATTCAGCGCCTGTGCCAGCTGGAAGTCGTCCTTGCCGCCAAATTCCGTCGGCTTGCGCTTCTTTTCGAGCGCGGCCAGGCGTTGCTCTTCTTCAAGTTCATCGACCTTGCGGGCGGCTTCATCCTTGTCCTTGTCGTTCAGCAAGTGCTTGGTGAGGTCCGCCTCGCGCAGACGCAGGCCGTTGAGGCCGTCGCCTTCCGCGGTTTCATCCACCAGCAGGTCAGGTACGATACCCTTGGCCTGGATCGAGCGGCCGTTCGGCGTGTAATAGCGTGCGGTGGTCAGCTTGATCGCGGTATCCGCGGACAGCTGGCGAATGGTCTGCACCGAGCCCTTGCCGAAGGTTTGCGTGCCCATGATGGTGGCGCGCTTGTAGTCTTGCAGCGCACCGGCGACGATCTCCGACGCCGACGCGGAACCGGTGTTTACCAGCACCACCATCGGCACCTTCTTGATCGCCTCGGGCAGCTTGGCCAGCGGATCGCTGGTCGAGATGCGCGACGAGGTATAGGCGTCGCGACGTGCGTAATAGGTCTGCTTGGAATCCGGCAGCTGGCCGTTGGTCGAGACCACCGGCACATCCTTTGGCAGGAAGGCCGCCGATACGCCGATCGCGCCCGGCAGCACGCCGCCCGGATCGTTGCGCAAGTCCAGCACCAGGCCTTTCAGATTGGGTTCCTGTGCATAGATTGCGGAAATCTTCTTGGCCATGTCATCGACAGTTGGCTCCTGGAACTGCGAGACGCGCAGCCAGGCGTAGCCCGGTTCGATCACCTTGGATTTCACGCTCTGCACGCGGATTTCCTGGCGCACGATGCTGATGATGAGCGGCTTGTCCTCGTCCTTGCGGGCAATGGTCAGCGTGATCTTGGTATTGGGTTCGCCGCGCATGCGCTTGACCGCTTCATCGAGCGTCAGGCCTTTGACCGGGGTCGAATCGAGACGGGTGATCAGGTCGCCGGCTTTCAGGCCCGCCTTGAATGCGGGGGAGTCTTCGATCGGGGAAATGACCTTGACGTAGCCGTCTTCCATGCCGACCTCGATGCCGAGACCGACGAACTTGCCCTGGGTGCCTTCGCGCAATTCCTTGAAGGCTTTCTTGTCCAGGTACGCCGAGTGCGGATCCAGTGACGCCACCATGCCCGAGATCGCCTCGGTCAGCAGTTTCTTGTCTTCGACGGGTTCGACGTAATCAGTCTTGATCAGACCGAATACCTCGGATAACTGGCGTAATTCCTCCAGCGGCAGGGGCGAGCTGCTTTTCTGCGCGCTGGCCTCGAATTGCATCGAGCCGGCGATGCCTGCCACTACGCCTAAACCAATAAGGCCGAAGTTCTTCAGTTTGCTGCTCATGTGTCACCTAAAAGTAATCCACCCGGATGGGTCGATGGCACGGCCTTGATGCCGCATTTCAAAGTATAAACCCGATTGTTCGTTGCCGCCGCTATTGCCCGCGCTGGCGATGGTGTCCCCGGTTTTGACCATGTCGCCGGCCCTTTTCAGGATGGCCTGGTTATTTCCGTAGACTGTCATGTATTGGCCGCCATGGTCAATGATGATCAGATTGCCGAATCCGCGCAACCAATCGGCGAACACGACTTGTCCGCCGGCGACTGCCCTGACTTCGGCGCCTTCGATGGCGCGGATGAACAAACCTTTCCAGCTTGGTCCGTCACTGCGGCTGCCACCGAATCTTGCAATAAGGTCTCCTTTTACCGGCAGACGCAATTGCCCGCGCAGGCTGCTGAAAGCACGCCCGGCGCCAACGGCTTGGACGGCGGGTTCCGGCACGAGTTCATTTCGCGCCACCAATTTCGACGGCGGTTCATCGTTGTCAATTGCATCAGGATTGGATTTCGGCGTCTTGCCGGAAATCACTTTCGCTTTGCTTTCAGCTTCCTTTTTTGCCTTTGCCCGGGCTAGCTGCTCCTGCCGCTCATTTTGCTCCCGTTGCTCGCGCCGGCGCTTTTCCAGCGCGGCAGCATCCGCCTTTCGTTGTTCCTCGATCAACTTTGCCAATTTGTCCACCAGACCACCAAGCCGCTGCTCGTCACGCTCGATGTTGCCGGCTTCCTTGCGCTGGCCGGCAAGCTTGCCGGAAAGTTGCGCCAGCAGCGCGCCACGGCGGGCCTTTTCCTTTTCCAGCTGGGCTTTCTGTTCGCGCTGCTCCCTGGCGATGTCATCCAGTTCGTCCTTGGCTTCCTGCGTAGCGATCTTGTTGCTCTCGATCGCTGCCATGTTGGCCCGCAGGGAGTCGATCAGTTTGGCTTGCGCTTGCGATACATAGCCCATGTACTGCAATTCGCGGTTGATCCGGTTGGGATTGTCGCCGGACAGCAGCAGCTTGATACGGTCTTCCTTGCCCGCAACATACTGGTCGCGCAGGAGTAATGACAGGCGTTTCTGCTGGGCGTCGATGGTTTTGGCGAGGCGCTCCTGCTCATGGTTCAGCTGGGTCAGTCTGGTCTGGGTCGCGCGCTGGTCGCTGGCCAGCTCGCGCAGCGCGCGGTTAGCGTCCGAAATGGCGGTTTCCGCCTGCGCCAATGCATCGGCGGCATGGCTTTTGGCTGCTTCGGTCTGGGTAATGTCGCGTTTCAGTGCGTTCAGCTTCTGCTGAAGCTCGGCGCGTTCGGCTTCGGCAGCCTGCTTTTGTTTCGCGCGCTCGCTGAGCTTTTGGGCATGTGCCGACGCCGACGCCAGCATGACCGCCATGCCAAGAACAGGGAGGATGCTCCGCAGGGACTTACGATGCTGCTTGAACAAGGAGATTCCTATCTGATGCTGGATGGACGGTACGATGCGGCGGTAATTTACGTTTACTTGGACTTGCCCTGGCTGGCGACAGCCTTCATCGCGGCTTCGATTGCAGCCTGGTCGCCCAGATAATAGCTCTTGATCGGCTTGAGATCGGCGTCCAGTTCATAGACCAGCGGCTGGCCATTGGGAATGTTGAGGCCGACGATGTCAGCGTCGCTGATGCCGTCCAGGCTCTTGATCAGTGCGCGCAGGCTATTGCCGTGGGCCGAAATGATGATGTTCTTGCCGGCGCGAATTGCCGGTGCGATCGACTCGTCCCATGCCGGCATGACACGGGCAACGGTGTCCTTCAGGCATTCGGTCAGCGGGATCTGTCCCTTGGAGAGGCCGGCGTAGCGCGGATCGTTGTACGAGGTGCGGGGATCGTTAGGTTCCAGCGGATTGGGCGGCGTGTCATAGCTGCGGCGCCATACCAGTACCTGCTCGTCACCGTATTTGGCGGCGGTTTCCGCCTTGTTCAGGCCTTGCAGCGCGCCATAATGGCGCTCGTTCAGGCGCCAGTCGTGCTTGACCGGCAACCACATCAAGTCCATTTCATCCAGGGTCAGCCACAGCGTGCGGATGGCGCGCTTGAGCACCGAAGTGTAAGCAAGATCAAAAGTAAAACCGGCTTCGCGCAAGATGCGACCCGCTTCACGGGCTTCATTGATGCCTTTTTCTGTCAGGTCGACGTCGGTCCAGCCGGTGAAACGGTTTTCCAGGTTCCAGGTAGATTCGCCATGGCGCATCAAAACGATTTTGTACATATTGATTAAAGGAAAGAAGTGAAGGAATGGATGAATTCGGTGGACCGAAGCGAATTGAAATACTAGATCGGCTTCTATTTTATAATGTTGGGATTGCTTAAAACCATTGAAACCACAGGAGTAGCGTGAAATTTCTGATTGATAACATCTGGCTGATCGGCATTGCCCTTATTTCCGGCGGTGCATTATTATGGCCAAATCTGCAACGTCGCGGCAGCAAAGTGACGACCTTGCAAGCGATTCAGTTGATCAACCAGGGTAAAGCCGTGATCATCGACGTCCGTGAACCATCGGCATTTGCCGCAGGCCATTTGCGCGACGCCAAGAACATCCCGTTGAAGGAACTGTCGAACCGGATAGGCGAACTCGACAAAGCCAAGAACAAAACAGTGATCGCAGTCTGCCAGACCGGCGTGCAGTCATCCAAGGCCGCCGCGCAGCTCAAGAAAGCCGGTTTCAACGAGGCGGTGAGCCTTGATGGCGGCATCACTGGCTGGCAGGCACAGGGCTTGCCGATTGTAAAATAACCCCAACATAATCAACATTAGCGCGACCGCCTGTCGCGACGTAACGGAGTAACAATATGACCGCACGCGTCTTAATGTACAGCACTGGAGTTTGCCCGTATTGCGTGATGGCAGAACGCCTGCTGAAAGCCAAAGGTGTCGATAACATCGAGAAAATCCGGGTTGACCTGCAACCAGAACAACGTGCCGAGATGATGCAGAAAACCGGTCGCCGCACGGTGCCGCAGATCTACATCGGAGATACCCACGTCGGTGGTTTCGACGATCTCAGTGCGCTCGATCATGCAGGTAAGCTGGACCAGTTGCTTGCCGCTGCCTGATACGGCATTATCCGCAGCATCCGAGTAAAAAGGACGGCAGTCATGCCGTCCTTTTTCCTTCCTATCCTCAACGAAAGCTCAAAGAAAGCAGCTCATGTCCGACCAAAACCAACAGCCCATCTTCCAGATCCAGCGCATCTACCTGAAGGACCTGTCGCTGGAACAGCCGAATTCGCCGGCAATCTTCCTGGAGCAGGAATCCCCGAATATTGAAGTTGCGGTCGACGTTGGCGCTGAAGCGCTGGCCGAAACGATCTACGAGTCGACCGTCACCATCACCGTGACAGCCAAGATCAAGGACAGGGTTGCTTTCCTCGTCGAGGGCAAGCAGGCCGGTATCTTTGAAGCCGCCAACATTCCGGCGGAGCAACTCGATCCGCTGCTCGGCATCGGCTGCCCGAACATTATTTATCCGTATCTTCGTGCCAATATCGCTGATATGGTGACCCGTGCAGGCTTCCCGCCGGTGCACTTGGCCGAAATCAATTTCGAAGCCTTTTACCAGCAGCGCCTGCAGGCGCTTGCGGAACAGCAGCAACAGGAAGCTGGCGGCGCCGGCCTGGTGATGCCCGACGGTACAGCAGCCAAGCACTAAAAGTATCCATAGCATCCAAGCACCGGTCAGGCCTGTGCGGCGCAAGCCGCCGCACAGGCCATGGCCTGCGTATAAAACAGGGAGTGAATCATGAAATCCGCGCGACTATTCCTGTTGTCCGCTGCGCTGATGTGCGCAACCGCCGTCGCCCATGCCATCGAATACAAGTCCATTGGTCCGGCCCCCGCCGTGCTGTATGACGCACCTTCGCTGAAGGGACGCAAGGTCTTCATCGCACCGCGCGGCATGCCGGTCGAAGTGGTTTTGACCTATGGCGAATGGGTCAAGGTGCGCGACGCGGCAGGAGACCTGAACTGGGTTGAATCCAAAATGCTCGTCGCGCGTCGCAATGTCGTGGTCCGTGCGGCTGGAGCGCGCGTACGCGAAGCCGCTGCCGATAATGCCGCAGTCAGCTTCAGCGCCGATAAAGGGGTATTGCTTGAACTGGTCGAAGTTGCGCCGGCCGGGTGGCTGAAGGTCCGGCACCGCGATGGGCCGAGCGGTTTTGTGAAAGCTAGCGAAGTATGGGGAGAGTGACGTCCGCTTGCGGCGTATTGTCAATCGGAGTGTCAATCGCGTCGTCAACTGCAATGTCAGTGTTTATCGTTCCCATTTCCGCCATCGCAGCACACACAACAAGAACAACATGAACATCAGCATATTCGGCGCAGGCGCCTGGGGCACGGCGCTCGCCATCGCGCTTGCCGATCATCATGACGTCGTACTCTGGGGACGAGACCAGCAAGCGATGCAGGATGCGGCCGCCAAACGTGAGAATACGCTTTACCTGCCGGGCTTTCCTTTGCCGGACACCTTGCGTATCGCAGATGATTTCGAGCAGGCGGTCACCCATGTCACGGGCAGTGCAGGGAGTGTCGAGAGCCTGCTGATCGTCGCTTCTGCGGTGGCGGGACTGCGGCCATTGGCGCAACGCCTGCAGGCCCATCCCATACCCAATATCGTCTGGCTGTGCAAGGGTTTTGAGGAAAGCTCGCGCTTGCTGCCGCATCAGGTCGTACATGAAGTACTCGGTCAAGGCATTCCGCATGGCGCGCTATCCGGTCCATCCTTTGCGCAGGAAGTGGCACATGGAATGCCATGCGCGCTGACCATCGCGTCACACACGCCTGCATTGCGCGACACTGTGGTCAATGCCGTGCATGGTCGTTCAATTCGTGTGTATTCGACGGACGATCTTGTCGGGGTGGAAGTCGGTGGCGCGGTCAAGAATATTCTGGCCATCGCGACAGGCGTGGTTGACGGCCTCGGCCTCGGATTGAATGCACGCGCCGCGCTGATTACGCGAGGTCTGGCGGAGATCACTCGACTCGGCATGGCGCTGGGCGGACGTGCCGAAACTTTCATGGGACTTGCCGGTGTCGGCGACCTGATCCTGACCTGCACCGGCGACCTGTCGCGTAACCGCAGGGTGGGGCTGGGACTCGCAGAAGGCAAGGATCTCGACACCATCGTGACCGAACTCGGCCATGTGGCGGAAGGGGTGCGCTGCGCGCAGGCGGTGCGCGCGCTGGCTGCCGATCATGGCGTGGACATGCCGATCAGCAATGCCGTAGCCGCAGTCCTGTTCGATGGCGATTCACCGCGTGACATGGTGCACCGCCTGTTGTCGCGCGATCCGCGCGGCGAAGCGCTTTAACTTTCAATACCATCACCATAGACGGCGGCAAGCTTACATGCCGCCATCGCCCTTGCTGTCATCACCTTTGCGCAGCATTGTCATCAGAACCGACGCATTGTCGACCGCATTGATCGCATAAGGCGTTTTTCCCTGCAGGTAAATCAGCTGTCCTGGCCGAAGCTGCTGCTTTTTGCCTTGCGCCTGCAGTTCCACGATTCCCTCCAGGCACTGCAGCGTCAACTCGCCTTCAACCATGTGCTCAGGAATCGATTTGCCCTTTGGCAGCACCAGACGCATCACTTCGAAGTCTTCCGTTCGCACCAGTGCAATTGATGCAGAGTCGGTCAGCTTGTCGCCGAGCGGACGAATATCGATCAGCTCGCCGGATGCGGGATGGTACAGGGACATGGGCGCTCTCCTCGTGCGGATGGTTCTTGATGTTATCGAGACTGCATCAGCATCGCGTTTGTTCCTTTGTTGATGCTCATTAATATTAAGTGTGGAGGCAAAGGTAAGGTTGTATCCGCTCCAGCGAAATAACAAACTGCTTTCAGTAATCACGCATGCCTCGGGGTGACGCGCCTATCACAGCAATGTTATGCATTGACAGCGGGCCCCATTGGACAATGGAACTTAACAATGGGACTTAATAATGCTTTCTATACGAGGACTCCGGCGCCGACTTCTCCCGGTTATTCCTTCATCGGCAACTGTCATAAGCGTTAGCTGAGCTTGATATAAGCTTGCTATCGGCTGAAGCGGGGTGGTTCCCTGATCAACAGTCCGGGCCGCAAGTTTTTTTGTATCAATCGGCTTTGGCGGCAAACTATTTGAGATATCTCAAGTCAGAGAAGTCGCTGCACAGGCAATGTGCCGCCTTCCATTCATTAGTATGTGAGCCGAAGGTCAATGCTCTGCATGCGCCAGGGCGATGGGCATTACATAATTACAAAAGCCCTGACTAACGCAGAACGCCGATGGTGCCATGCATCCATGAGGCTACCGGTGTAGTCTTGCCGATTCCAACCCGTGGACCGAAACGACTGCAGCTTGCTTTAGAGTAATAAGGCAGTCAACGGGCAATGGCATACTTCGGCCTTATACTAGTGATTCGTTTGTCAATCATATACATTAACTCTATGCAAAAAAAACTCTCCTTTGCTCCCCGGCGCGCCCTGTCGCGTGCCGCAAGCCGTGGCTTTACCCTGATTGAAATCATGGTAGTGGTTGTCATCATGGGCATTCTCGCCGCACTGGTTGTCCCTAAACTGATGGGACGGGCGGATGATGCGCGTATTACGGCAGCAAGGCAGGATATCGCGACGCTGATGTCGGCACTCAAGCTGTACAAGCTGGACAACCAGCGTTACCCCTCGACCGAACAAGGTTTGCAATCCCTGATCACCAAGCCCAGTAGCGGGCCGGCCGCCAATGGCTGGAAATCCGGCGGTTATATCGACAAACTCCCCAAGGACCCATGGGGCAATCCTTATCAGTACCTGTCCCCAGGCGTGAAGGGCGAGGTCGACGTATTTTCCTACGGCGCTGACGGCCAGCCGGGAGGGAGCGGCAATGATGCCGATGTCGGTTCCTGGGACCTTTGATTCAACGGATTTCAGCCTCAATGAAAACCATCATGCCGCGCGCGTCACGTAATAACGCACGCGGTTTCACCCTGCTGGAATTGCTGGTGGTGCTGGTCATCGCCGGCCTCCTGCTGGGCATGGTGGCCTTCAATGCAATGCCCGGCGAGCGCCAGGTATTGCAAAACGAAGCGCAACGCATCGCTTTGTTGTTGCAGCTCGCGCGCGACGAGGCGATCGTGCGCAATCGGCCTATCGCCTTCGAGGCGGACAACAGCCGTTATCGTTTCCTGATCCGCGATGAAAAACAATGGCAACTGATTCCGCAGGACGATTTGCTGCATGAGCGCGAATTCGCGCGTGCCCCGATCGCGTTGTCCATCGCGCCCGCTATTGAAGCCAATGCAATGCCGCTGCGCATTGTGTTCGGACGCGAACCTGTCGATAAACCTTTCGTGCTGACACTGGCGATGGGCGAAGTGAGCGTTGCCGTACGCGCCGACGGTGTCGGGCACTTTACGGTGGAATGAGATGCGCGCCTCTCGCTCCCTTCGTTCCTCTCATGGCTTTACCCTGCTCGAAGTGCTGGTCGCTCTGGTCATCGTCGGCACTGCGCTGGGCGCAAGCTTGCGCGCCGTCGGCAGCCTCACGCAAAACAGTTCAGGCCTGCGCGCCTCGATGATGGCGACCTGGTCGGCGGAAAACCGTCTATCGACAATCAGGCTGACGCGCGAATATCCCGCCTTCGGCAAGCGCAGTTTCGATTGCACGCAGGGCGACCTCAAGCTGTTGTGCGAAGAGGAAGTGCTGGCCACGCCCAATCCATTTTTCCGCCGTGTCGAAGTCAGCGTCCTCGAAACGGATAACAACCAGCGTCGCCTGATCAAGCTGGCGCAGATTGTTCCTGATCCGAGAAGAACAAAATGACAAAGCGGAACGGGTTCACATTGATCGAACTGCTGGTTGCCATCACGGTGCTGGCCATCGTCGCCGTGCTCGGCTGGCGCGGGCTCGACAGCATCGTGCGTGCACGCCAGGCGCTCAATGCGGACCTGGATCAAACGCGCGGCATGCAGCTGGCGTTTGCGCAGATGCAGAGCGACCTTGGCAGTATCGCGGACCCCAAAAATATTGGAAACCGTTCCGTACTCTCATCGCAGGCGGGCCGCATTACGATCGTGCGCAGTGTATTTGCTGAAAATCAGCCGTCGCGCGTGCAAGTCATTGCCTATCGTATTCGCGATGGCGTGCTGATTCGCAAGGAATCGATTCCGACACGTAGCCTGGTGGAGCTCGATGCGGCATGGCGTGCAATCCTGGCCGATACCGATACTGCACCCATCGTGAGACTAACGACCGATGTGGCCGCCATGCCGATACGTGTCTACATTCCCGCTGGCGGATGGCGGCAGGCGGAAGAAAACGCCAGCACCATCGCGGGAAGTGCGCAACCGAATGCATCTTTGCCTGAGGCTGTGCGAGCACAGTTGGCGCAGGCCGCGACGGCGAACCAGCCGGTCGGACTTGAGGTCACGCTGCAGTTGCGTGAGCGCTCTGCCGGCCTGGTAAAAGTATTCCTGCTGGGGAGTTCCGTATGAGGACCCGGTCACTCAGGCGGCAGCGCGGGGTCGCGGTGATTACGGCGCTGCTGTTGACCACCCTGGCCATCACGATTGTTGCGAGCCTGTTCTGGCAGCAGCAGGTGCAGGTGCGCTCGATAGAAAACCAGCGACTGCAATTGCAGAAGCAGTGGATTCTGCGGGGAGCAATCGATTATGCGCGTGTGATCCTGACGGCCGACACGAGCTTGAACGTTGACAGTTTGGATGATCCTTGGGCGGTACCGTTGGCGGAGACGCGACTGGACGATTATGTGGAAAATGGACGGGCTGATACGGATGTGCCGGACGCGGTGCTGTCAGGCGGCATTGAAGACGCGTATGCCAGGTTTAATCTCATCAAACTGGTCAATGGTAACCAGCCCAATCAGGGGCAGGTAGCAGCATTCAGCCGTTTGCTGACCTCATTGCAAATCGATCCGGGATTGGCGCTGCCAGCTGCCACTACGATTGCAGCTGCATCGAAACCCGCTGTCAGTGCAGGCACAGGCACAGGTACAGGTACAGGAACAGGAACAGGAACAGGAACAGGAACAGGAACAGGCGGAACGTCTACAGTGTCCATTCCTGGCTCGTCACAACAGTTCATGGAGTTCAGGCAAGTCGATGATCTGTTATTCGTTCCCGGTTACACGCCTGAAATACTGGAGAAACTGCGAAAGTTTGTCATTGTGCTTCCAGTAGAAGCGACCGGTATGGCAATCAACATCAATACTGCACCAGCCGAGGTAATTGCGGCAATGTTTGACGGAGTAAATCTTTCAGATGCCAACACCATTGTTGCTTCACGCAAAGGGCGCCCTATTACTTCTCTTAACGACCCGCGTCTCGCACCTTTATCAAAAGATCAGAATGCGTTGAATACCAAAATTCGATTTAACAGTGAATATTTTCTGGTTTATGGCAAAGTACGCCTTAATCGCGCCGGCATGGAGATGCAAACCTTAGTAAAGCGCACCGGCCAAACTGCGCAAGTCATCTGGATACGCGAATTCTAATAAGAAAGAAAAACCTATCTTGAGCACACTGTATATTCGTCTACCTTCGCACGTCTTTGCAGAAAGCCTGCAGCCCGGTATGCCGCTGTACTGCGAGTACGCAATGGCCACTAATGGCGGAGCGCTGGAGCGCGAAGGCATGACCGCCTTGCCCGACATGACGGAACTGGTACGCAAGGCACAGCGCGTCGTGTTGCTGCTTGCGCCCGGAGACGTCACGCTGTTGCGCGTCAAAGTGCCGCCGCTATCACCCGCAAGACTCAAGGCCGCATTGCCTAACCTGGTTGAAGATCAATTGATGAGCGACCCGGAGGAGTGCGTCGTTGTTGCCGACAACACTCGCAGCGACACACGGACTGTCGCCGTGGTGCAGCGTACCTGGCTTGAACTGCTGGCGCGGACCTTTGTCACCATGGGGGCGCGCCGGATAGTCGCCTTGCCTGCCCAACTGTGCCTGCCCTATCAGCGCGACATGGCTAGCGCTGCAGTAGCGGAACATGGCGCGGATATTGACGTTGCAGTGCGACTGTCGGAGCACGAGGGCATTGGTTTGTCTATTGTTGCCGACCAGCCCGAGTCCGCTGCATTCGAAGTGATGCAGTCGCTGGCAATGATGGTGCCGAACGGTGCGGTCACCCTGTATGTGCCGCAAGCCCGGGTACGCGATTACCAGGAATCGCTGAATATCGCGCCGACGCTCAATGAGCGCATTACTTTGCACGCAGATAACTGGCCACGCTGGATTGGTGCTGCCGATAAAGTACAGGTCGATCTGATGACGGGGCTGGGCGCGTCAACCGGTCCTAAATTTGACTGGTCTCGCTGGCGCTGGCCGATGGCGTTGGCCATCGCTTTGCTTGCGGTAAATATTATTGGCCTGAACGTTGATTGGGTGCGCATGAAGCGCGAGGCCGAATTCTTGCGTAACAGCATGGTACAGACCTACAAATCGGCGTTTCCAAAAGACACGGTGGTCATCGATCCGCTTGCGCAAGTGCGCCAAAAGCTTGCGGCTGGCCAGCGGCAGTCCGGGCAGCTCGCACCGGATGATTTCGTCGCTTTGGCGGCGCAGTTTGGCGAGGCATGGACGAATATCGGGCAGAGCCCCGACGCCATTGCCGGACTGGAATACCGGGATCGCAGCCTGACGGTAAAGCTTAAACCGGACGCGAAAATCCCTGCGGATCAATTGACCAGCGCTCTGGCGTCCCGCAATCTTTCCGCAACCCAGCCCAATGCCGGCGTATGGCAAATCAGGAGCGGCAAATGAACGCCACCACAAATGCCCGCACCTCGGGTCTGAAGCAATCTTTCACCGATTTCTGGAGCGCACGCAACAAGCGTGAACGCAATATGCTGACGGCGGCGGCGGTCGTGATTGTCCTTGGCTTGCTATACCTGCTATTGATCGATCCGGCGCTCAGTGGTCGCAGCACTCTGGAGAAAACGCTGCCGGCATTGCGCCAGCAAGCGGCCGAAGTGCAGGCCTTGTCGCGGGAAGCGGCTGCGGCCGGCGGCGCGACAAACGCCAATACGCCGCCGCCGCCACCGATGACACGTGAAAGCCTTGAGGCTTCGCTGACAGGCAAGGGCCTGAAACCGCAAAACCTGACGGTGACCGGCGAACTGGCCAAGCTGCAGCTGAACGGCGTATCCTTCGCAGGCACGGTTGACTGGCTGGCGGAAATGCAGCGCAACGCCCGCATTGCAGTCGTCGATGCAGTGATCGAACCACAGGGCCAGCAAGACACAGTCAACGCGACGCTGACACTGCGCCAGCAAAAACCGGAATAAGCTGGAATAAGCCTAAACAAGCAGCACAAGGGAGAAACAATAAAAGTGCGACGCCTCATGATATGGTTGTTTGCTGCGGTGCTTACCGTGGCGCTGACCGTGGTTGTGTTTTGTCCAGCGTCCTGGATGACGGTGCTGCTGGAGAAGCAGACCGGAGGCCGTCTGACGCTTGGTGATGCACAGGGTACGCTGTGGAACGGCTCGGGCTTTATCGGCGGCGCGCCCAGTGCAGCGGATCCTGTTACGCCGTTGTTGCCAGGAAGATTTTCCTGGCACCTGTCACCGCTGGTCCTGCTGGGACAAGTGGATGTTGCATTGGAGAATGCCGAGTCGCTGGGGCAGCCGGTACGGATCACCGGCAGCTGGAATCAGTGGCAGGTTACGGCCGGTGGTGTCAATCTGCCGGCCGAGCGGCTGGCCGGTCTCGGTGCGCCGCTCAACACGATTCAGCCATCCGGAAGCATGCGGCTGACTTGGACACCGTTGCAGATTACACGGCAGGGCAATGCGGTGGCGGTAAATGGCACGATGAACTTGCAAATGGAGGACATCGCGTCGCGTCTGTCACCGATCAAACCGCTGGGAGCTTACCAATTGATAATGGATTGGCGCGGCCAGCGGGCACAGGTGGGCCTGACAAGTACCAGGGGACCCCTGCTGTTGAGCGGAACCGGCGAGCTGGCTAACGGCAGGTTGCGTTTTTCGGGAAAGGCTGAAGCGGAAGAAGGGCAGGAAGAAAGGCTGGCAAATCTTTTGAATTTGCTGGGACAGCGCCGACGAGTCGGCGATAAAGATGTTATCGCGCTAGAGTTCAAATGAAAAAAAATCGATCAGCAGAAACATTACAAGGTACGGCGCGCATGCGCCGTGTTGGCGCAGCCGCATTGCTGCTGTGTGCAATGGCGGGCATGCCGAACGTGAACGCCCAGGATCCCTCCTCGAACCAGGCGACGCTGAATTTTGTCGGCGCCGATATCGAGTCGGTGGTCAAGGCCATCGGCCATTACACCCGCACTACTTTCATCATCGACCCACGGGTCAAGGGCACGATCAACCTGGTCTCCGAGAAGCCGGTCACCAAGCCGCAAGCATTGCAGATGCTGGGCTCTGCGCTGCGGCTGCAGGGCTTTGCGATGGTGAGCAGCGGCGGCGTCACCAAGGTGGTGCCGGAAGCGGATGCCAAGCTGCAGGCCGGGCCGATACAGGCAGGAGAGGTGCGCGGCGACCAGATCGCGACGCAGATCTTCCGTCTTAACTATGAATCCGCGCCCAACCTGGTGCAGGTGCTGCGCCCGCTGATTTCGCCGAACAACACGATCAACGTCAATCCCGGCAATAACAGCATCGTCATCACCGACTATGCGGACAATCTCAAGCGTCTCGGCCGCATCATCGCCGCGCTCGATTCTCCGGCGGTCGGCGACCTGGATGTGGTGCCTGTCAAATACGCGGTCGCCACCGACATTGCGGTACTCGCCAACCGCTTGCTCGAACAGGGCGGGGCAGTGGCTGGTGGCGATGCGGGACGTGTCACGGTGCTGGCGGATTCCCGGACCAATTCGGTCATCATCCGTGCGCCTTCCGTGGCGCGCGCCAATCTTGCCAAGTCGCTGATCGCCAAGCTCGACCAGCAGACCGCGCAGCCGGGTAATGTCCACGTGGTTTACCTGCGCAATGCCGATGCGGTCCGGCTCGCACAGACCTTGCGTGCAGTGGTCGCGTCCGATCCGTCGGCCCAGGCCAACAATACCGGGGGCGCCCAACAACAACCGCAGCAGCCGCAAGTGACCTCGCCAGGCCAGCAGACCCAGCTTGGACAGGGCGCACTGAACCAGGGCCAGCAGACTCCCGCCGCGTTGCCAACCGGCGGCGCGGGCGGATTCATTCAAGCCGACCCGGCCACCAATGCCTTGATCATTACCGCCAGCGAAGCGGTGTATCGCAATCTGCGTGCAGTGATCGACCAGCTCGATGCACGGCGCGCGCAGATTTACGTGGAATCGCTCATCGTCGAAGTAAGTGCCGACCGCGCGGCCGAGTTTGGCATCCAGTGGGCCGGTTTGTCCGGCGATGCCACCAGCCGGTATCGCGTCGGCGGCGCCACCGGATTCACCACGGCGGGCGGTGGCAACAACCTGATCAGCCAGGCCGTCGCCAATGCGACGACAGGTAACCCACTGCCGCCCGGTAACGGATTGAACCTCGGTATTTTCCGCCAAGTTGGTGGTTCGCTGACGCTGGGCGCACTGGCGCGCGCGCTCGAATCCGAAGGCAACGCCAATATCCTGTCGATGCCGAATCTCATCACGCTGGACAACGAGGAGGCCCGCATCATTGTCGGTCAGAACGTGCCTTTCGTGACCGGTCAGTTCACCACCGCTGCCTCCGGCGGTGCGGCTGGCGTCAATCCGTTCCAGACTATCGAGCGCAAGGACGTTGGCCTGTCGCTGCGCGTGCGTCCGCAAGTATCCGAAGGCGGCACGGTCAAGATGGCGATTTATCAAGAGACCTCGAACATCCAGCCGACCAGCAACGCTTCCGACATCATCACCAACAAGCGCTCAATTGAAACCAACGTGCTGGTCGACGATGGCCAGATCATCGTGCTGGGCGGCCTGATCGAAGATCGTGTTACCGATGGCAACGAACAGGTGCCGGTGCTCGGCGATATTCCGGTGGTTGGCAATCTGTTCAAATATCGCAGCCGTAATGGCCGCAAAACCAACCTGATGGTGTTTCTGAAACCCACGGTCTTGCGCAGTAACGAGCAAAGCATGAGCGTGACCGGCGATCGCTATGAATACATACGGAACGTCCAGGGAAATTCACAGTCCACTGATTCTCTCCTGTTGCGCGACATGACGACGCCCGTTGCACCTCCGCTCCAGAGCGGACGGCCGGTCGGTGGCAGTTTTGTCAATGTTGATCCGAATGCACCGGCGGCGACCACGCCACCCGCGGGCACCGTTGACAACCCACCGCCGCTGGCGCCCGGACCGGCCCCTGCGATACCGCCCGTACCGGATGCGGGAATGCCGCAGCGCACCCCCAACCCCAAATGAAAGTAGGACAGTAGTAATGAGCACAACCCTGACCGACGCCCGCCTTCTCCCGTACGCTTTCGCACGCGATCATGCACTGCTCGCGCGGCGCAGCGAGACGGCCGGCAATGCTGTTGAAGTGTGGGTGTCGGAGGCGACCGTGCCTTCGGCGATCGCCGAGGTCAGCCGCCGTTTCGGCCGGGTCAAGCTGAAGTCGCTTTCGCGCGAAGACCTTGAAACCGCCATTGCCAAAGCGTATGCCGGTTCCGGCAACGATGCCGCGCAAGTGGTCGATGAAGTCGAATCCGACCTCGATCTCGCCAAGCTGATGCTGGACATGCCGGCCATAGAAGACTTGCTGGAATCCGCCGACGACGCGCCGGTGATCCGCATGATCAATGCGCTGCTCACCCAGGCGCTGCGCGAAGAAGCGTCGGATATCCATATCGAACCGTTCGAGCAGGTGTCGGTCGTGCGCTTCCGCGTCGACGGCGCCTTGCGCGACATCGTGCGGCCAAAGAAAGCGATACATGCTTCGCTGATCTCGCGTATCAAGATCATGGCTCAGCTCGACATCGCGGAAAAACGCCTGCCGCAGGACGGACGCATCACCCTGCGCGTCGGCGGCAAACCGGTCGACGTGCGGGTCTCGACATTGCCCACCGGCCACGGCGAACGCGCAGTGCTGCGTCTGCTCGACAAGGAAGGCGGCCGCATGGACCTGAGCCATCTGGGCATGAGTCCAGATGTGCAGCAGCAGTTCGACCACCTGATCAGTCAGCCACACGGCATCGTGCTGGTGACCGGCCCGACCGGTTCCGGTAAAACCACGACGCTGTACGCAGCGCTGACGCGCCTGAACGCGCCAGCCACCAATATCCTCACGGTCGAAGACCCGATTGAGTACGAATTACCCGGCGTCGGCCAGACTCAGGTCAATGCACGTATCGACATGACCTTCGCCAAGGCGTTGCGCGCGATCCTGCGCCAGGATCCGGACATCATCATGATCGGCGAGATCCGCGACCTCGAAACCGCGCAGATTGCGGTGCAGGCTTCGCTCACCGGTCACCTGGTATTGGCCACCCTGCACACCAACGATTCCGCGTCCGCCGTCACCCGTCTGCTCGACATGGGCATTGAACCCTTCCTGCTCTCGTCGTCGCTGCTGGGAGTGGTCGCGCAGCGCCTGGTACGCAAGCTCTGCCCTGTCTGCAAACGCAACGACGGCCACGAGTGGCACGCGGTCGGCTGCGACAAGTGCGGCCATACCGGCTATCAGGGGCGCGTCGGTATCTATGAATTGCTCACCACCACCGACGAAATCCGCAAGCAGATCCATGACCGCGCCTCAGAAGCCGAGATTCGCGTCACCGCCCAGCGCGACGGCATGAAGACCATGCGTGAAGACGGCGAACGCTGGCTGGCCGACGGCACCACCACGCCGGCTGAATTGCTGCGTGTAGCAAAAGAATGAACCTCATGCCGTCCAACGACCGGCATGCACGACTGATTTGATGGAAGCTTGAACCACCATGCCCGCATTTCGCTACGAAGCCGTCGATGCCGCCGGCGCTACCAGGAAAGGCGTTGTCAATGCCGATAGTGCGCGCGCCGCACGATCGGACCTGCGTGCGCAAGGCCTGGTGCCGATCCTGGTCGATGCGATCGCAGCCCAGGTCGATGAACTCGGCCAGGCTCGCAGCCGCGCCTTTGGCGACAAACTTTCGACCACCGAACTGGCCTTGTTCACACGACAGCTGGCCAGCCTGCTGGAAGCCAGCCTGCCTCTGGAACAGGCGTTCACCGCTTTGCTGGAGCAGGCCGAGCGTCCCTATGTGCGTGACCTGATTGCATCGATACGCTCCGAACTCATGGGCGGTTCTTCCCTGTCAGACGCGCTATCCCGCCATCCGCGCGATTTCGCCGACATCTATCGTGCGCTGGTTGCTTCCGGAGAACAGATCGGTCAGCTGTCGCGCGTGCTGTCCCGCCTTGCCGATTACATCGAGCGCCGCAATTCACTGGTGCAAAAGGTCAGGCTGGCGTTCACCTATCCGGCTATCGTTACCGTGGTCGCGTTTGCCATCGTGATCTTCCTGCTTGCCTATGTGGTGCCGCAGATTGTCTCGGTGTTTGCCAATACCAAGCAAAAGCTGCCCTTGCTGACTGTCATCATGCTGGCAATCTCCGATTTTGTGCGCAGCTACGGCTGGATCGTCGCGCTGCTTGCAGTCGGGGGCTTCCTGTTATGGCGGCGTGCACTGAAAAATCCCGACATCAAATTCCGCTGGCACCGGTGGCTGCTGACCGCGCCGCTCTACGGCAAGTTCGAGCGCAGCCTCAATACCGCCCGCTTTGCCAGTACGCTCGCGATTACGACCGGGTCCGGCGTGCCTATCCTGCGTGCGCTGCAGACCAGTCGCGATACCTTGTCGAACGTCGCCATGCGCGAACAGGTGGAAGAGGCCACCACCAGCGTGCGTGAAGGGGTAGGCCTGGCGCGTGCGTTGTCAGCGCACAAGCATTTTCCGCCCATGCTGATCCATATGATCCGTGCCGGCGAAGTGACCGGCGAACTGCCGGCCATGCTGGAGCGCGCATCGAATGCCCAGGAAGCCGATCTGGAGCGCAGGGCGCTGACGATTGCCGGCCTGCTGGAGCCGGCGCTGATTCTGGTGATGGGCGTGGTGGTGTTGTTGATCGTGCTGGCGGTGCTGATGCCGATTATCGAGATCAACCAGCTGGTGCGTTGAAGGCGAAGTCGGAAACACCGGAAGCACCGGTGTGAGGAATTCCGGGAGGAATACAAATATGAAAAAGAATAAAGGATCGAGATGAAGCGCTTGCCGCTCGCTGTGAGCTTCGTATTGTTCGTTTTGTTGTGCGCATCGATTGCGTACTGGGGCATGCAGCTCTTCAAACCACCGCTGCGACCGGTGGCTGCGCCGCCCAAGGCCGCCGCTCCCGAAGTCCGGCCTGACGCCGCCACGGCATTATTTGGTGGCCGTGCCGCACCAACGCAGGCCGCCAGCAATTATCAGCTGCGCGGCGTGGTTTTTTCCGGGAACGCGCGTGACAGCATCGCCATCCTGAGCGCCGATGGAAAGCCGCCGCAAGCGGTACGTGTCGATATGGAGATATTGCCGGGCGTGACCGTCAAGGAAGTTCATCGCGGTTATGTGCTGCTTTCTGACAATGGCACTACCAAGCGCGTCGAGTTGCCGGAAGATGCGAAGAGTGGAGGCGTCACCGCGGCACCGGCTCCTGCAGTGCCGGCCGCGCCCGCCGTGCCAAGTCAGCCGGGCCGCAACTTTCCTCCGCCGGCACGCCCATCGGCAGTTACGCCACAACAACAGCCAGCGGTTCCGAACAACACCGCGCAGCCAGCACGGCCTGCGCCTAATGCCGCTCCTGGGACGCCTCAGGTAGGGATACCCCAACCGGCGGTACCTGCCACCGGTGTGCCTGCGACGCCGGTACCAGGGGCGGCTGGCCAGCCAACTACTGCGCCGCCAACCGTCGTTGTCAACCCGCCTGCGGGTGCGCCACCTGCCACGCCATCCGTGAGCGGCGGTGTGCCGGTTCCGAATGCGCCGCAACTGCCGAATGTACCGAATGCAGTCAACATGGCACCGAGTCCGGCTCCTAGTGGGCCACCAGCAAGCGGCAGCACGGCGCCTGGCGAGCCGCCACTGCAGAGTCGCTAGGACAGATTTCTGCGGACCGTCAATTTGGCAAATGCCGAATTGGTGAGCGGGAAAGCCGATCGGTTTGGCGTGCAGACATTGCACCGGCCAGTTGTCGATCCAATTTTATAAATGAAGTAAGTGCAGAGAAATGGGGTAGCGTGACGATGCCATTTTCGTACGACATCAACACACAGGCATCGACGCATATGCCGCGCTGATGCGGATCAGGGCAGGCTGGATACGGTATGTATGCAGCCTGCCTGCGTCGTGCCAACTCCCAACAATGCAGGCGTTAATCTGCACCGTTCTTGCCAAGCACCTTGCTCAGCAATTTCGCAGCAACCGATCCCCCGGGTTGCTTGCTTTCCGGAGATTGCACCGCTTTTTGTTTAACGCCTGCCACCACCACATTGCGGCCTTTCAGTGGCCGCTGCGATGGCTCGACGCGTATGGTCATCTTTTGACGTTTTGCCAGGGCCTTGTTCGCCATGCCGCAGGACCTTTCCTTTACAGGACGTAGCGCGACAGGTCTTCGTTGACCGCGAGGGCGCCAAGCTTGTCGTCAACATAGGCAGCATCGATGGACACCGTCTTGCCGGACGATTCGCTCGCCGTGAACGACATTTCTTCCAGCAGCTTTTCCATGACCGTGTACAGTCGGCGCGCGCCGATGTTCTCGGTTTTTTCATTGACCGAAAACGCGATTTCGGCCAGACGCTGAATGCCGTCGGGCGTGAACTCGATCTTGACGCCTTCGGTTGCGAGCAACGCTTCGTATTGCCGAGTCAGACAGGCATCGGTACTGGTCAGGATACGCTCGAAGTCGGCGATAGCCAGCGACTCCAGTTCAACACGGATAGGAAAACGCCCCTGAAGCTCCGGAATCAGGTCTGATGGCTTGGCCAGATGGAAGGCGCCCGAAGCGATGAACAGGATGTGATCGGTCCGGATCATGCCGTACTTGGTATTGACAGTCGTGCCTTCGACCAGCGGCAGCAGGTCGCGCTGCACGCCGGCACGCGAGACATCGGCGCCACCGACTTCCGAACGGGTCGCAATCTTGTCGATCTCATCAAGGAAAACGATGCCGTTCTGCTCGACGTTGGCAATGGCCTTCTGCTTGAGTTCGTCTTCATTGACCAGCTTTGCGGCTTCCTCGTCGATCAGGATCTTCATCGCATCCTTGATCTTCATTTTGCGCTTTTTCTTGCGGCCACCGCCAATTCCCGAGAACATCGACTTGATCTGCTCGGTCATTTCTTCCATGCCTGGAGGCGCCATGATTTCCATGTGCGGCGCTGCTTCTGCGACATCGATCTCCACTTCGCGATCATCCAGCGTGCCTTCACGCAGACGCTTGAGGAAAGTCTGGCGGGTGCTGTTGCTACCACCGCCGCTCTCGTTATCGCTCGCGCTTGGGGTGGAGCTGAAGCCGAAATCGCGCGCCGGCGGCACAAGGATATCGAGCACGCGTTCTTCGGCTGCATCCTCGGCACGGGTGCGCACCTTGCGCATTTCCGATTCGCGGGTCTGCTTGATGCCGATGTCGATCAGGTCACGGATGATGGTGTCGACGTCGCGGCCGACATAACCGACTTCGGTAAACTTGGTCGCTTCGATCTTGATGAAGGGGGCATCCGCCAGCTTGGCCAGGCGACGTGCTATCTCGGTCTTGCCCACGCCGGTCGGGCCGATCATCAGAATGTTCTTCGGGGTGATTTCGTGGCGCAGCGGGTCGGCGACCTGCTGGCGACGCCAGCGATTACGCAGGGCGATCGCGACCGCGCGCTTGGCGCGTGACTGGCCGACCACATGCTTGTCGAGTTCGGAAACGATCTCTTGGGGTGTCATGTTCATGATAGGTATTCGCGAAGTGTCGACGTATTTGTATTAGTCGAGAGTTTCGATGGTATGCGACAGGTTGGTATAGATGCAGAGTTCGCCCGCGATGGTCAGCGCTTTCTTCACAATCTCTGCTGGCGGCAGGTCGGTGTTTTCCTGCAGGGCCTTGGCGGCGGACTGCGCGTACACGCCGCCCGAACCAATAGCGCCGATGCCGCTTTCCGGTTCCAGTACATCGCCGTTGCCGGTAATGATCAGGGTTGCTTCACGATCGGCGACCAGCAGCATCGCTTCCAGACGCCGCAGGATGCGGTCGGTACGCCAGTCCTTTGCCAGCTCAACGGAAGCACGCAGCAGGTTGCCCTGATGTTTTTCCAGCTTGGCTTCAAAACGTTCAATCAACGTGAATGCGTCGGCGGTGCCGCCGGCAAACCCCGCCAGGACTTTGCCCTGGTACAGCTTGCGTACCTTGCGGGCCGTGCCTTTCATGACGACGTTGCCAAGAGTCACCTGACCATCACCGCCAAGCGCGACGGTATTGCCGCGTCGCACGGAAAGTATGGTCGTGCCGTGAAATTGTTCCATGCTTGCCTCAAAGGAATCAGAGTCTGTAATTCATCGCAGATGAGGGCGGCACCGGTTAATACAAGTGGTGATCACGGTGCGCCCATGGGCAGAAACCGAACGAAGCCAGACAAAACGACGGTGCACGGCAGCATGCGACACAGTACGGGATAACGAGAAGAAAGAGGCTGGTCGGGCGACAGAGCGGAGCCGTCGCAATTTATATCACGCGTCAGTTCTTGCGCGGGACGATGCGGACGATGTCCTTGAGACCGATCACATTGAGTAGCGCATGCACCAGATGATTGACATGGTGAAATTCCAGCGCCTTGCCATTGCCGCAAAACGGACTGAGTCCCGTGAGCAAGCGCCCTGCCGCATTGAAATCGATCCTGTTCAGGCGTGAGCAGTCGATGATGGCGGGATCATGGTCATCGGAATAACTGGCGATGGCAACGATCAGGTCGTCGATACGTCCTTCGACCACCGGCGGCATCATGAAGCCTTCAGCCTTGGGCGCGGCCGCTGCCAGTTCCGCGGCGGCAGTCGTCACCTTGTTTTGGGGCGCGACGAAGGCCGGCGGCGACACTTCGAAGGTCACGCAATAATCGATACTGATTTCTTCGAATTCCTTTTCGCGGTTCAGCAGGCGCAGCACTTCCAGCAGCAGCAGCCAGGCATCTTCAGTATCGTCACGACGACCGACTTCGACGATGCCACGAATCTTGTCGGCCAGCTCCGGCGCGCCGACCAGGATCAGGTCGTGTCCGGACTTTTGCAGCTTGCGCAAGATACCAAGCAGGAGACCGCAGCCGGTGGCATCCACTTCTGTAACGCGTACGAATTCCAGGCGCAAGGTATGGAAGGTTTCGGCAAGTTTCTGGATGCGCTCGATCTGTTTGACGCAGTTGGCGTCGAGTCGTGCGCTAAAGGGCACCATCGGCGTAGTGCCGGCAGCGCTTGCCGGTGGTGCGTCACGTGACTCCGGACCGCTCCATGCAGGCGGTGAAGTCTCAAACTTGCCAGCGAATTCAATTGCCAGATTTTCAAATTCCTGCTGCTTGCCATTGATCTGATACAGATCCAGCAGCATCAGCCATGCGGTTTGCGTGACGCTGCCGAGATCGTCGGCACCGATGGCGGCGAGCAGCATTTGTTCAACCACGACGGATTGGCCATTGGCGAACATGATGGCGGCTTCTTCGATAACAGCTTCCGCTTCCGATGTGGGAGCGGCGATGTTGCTGACCGCGGTCTGCCCATCAAGAAGGAACTCTGTCGTGCTGCCCATATCCGCGCTCAGCGGTTGCAAGGTCAATGCAGGCTCGGCTGCGGGCCTGTGCGACGTTTCCTTGGAAGGTTTGGCCACATCGGCCTGGTTTCTGGAGGAAGATGGGGTGATTGAATTTGGAGCAGGGGCACCTGGCTTCGCAGGGGACGGGTTGACCTTGGGGCCCTGCGTCGTCGTCACATTGACGAACTCCGAAGACATTTCAGATTCGATCGCATCAATCTTCAGTGCGGTCTGCAGCGCAGTTTGCGCATCCCGCTTGACTGTCGCAGCCTTGGTATTTGCCCGACCTGCATCAGTGACGGATCGGGACGAGGGTTTCTTTGCGCGAGAAGCATCTTTGTCGGCAGGCTTTGCCGGCTGACGATCCTTCTTTCCGAAAAGCGAAAAAATACCCACTGTGTTCCCAGCTCAAAGTTGCAGGCCTTCTTCCGCAATGGGAAAGAAGAAAAATACAATTGTATAAAGGTAACACATCCCTTAGCCCGGTTGTCATGCCAGCGGCCGAAAACATGTTTTTTTGTTACGTTTCTGTGGTTTCCCGTTTGTGCCACGTTTCAACAATGCTCAATTTCTCGGCATGTTGATTTCAATTCCAACGAATAGGAACGGTATGGTTGCGCTCGAACGTAACAAGCATTGCGAAAGGAGCAATCAGCGATGCCTGACGGGGCCTATTTGCTAATGGGCCGGCCCTAAAAGCAAGCAAGCGTACGAGGCTATGCGTCGTACGCTTGCGGCGTGGGAGAAAGGCCGGATGGATCCAGCCCGAACTTAGTCCCCGTACAGCTTCTGTTTGAGCTCGCGGCGCTGTTGCGCTTCCAGTGACAGCGTCGCGGTCGGACGAGCCAGCAGGCGCGGAATGCCGATTGGCTCGCCGGTCTCTTCGCACCAGCCGTATTCACCGGCGTCGATGCTCGCGATGGATTGCTGCACCTTCTTCAGCAGTTTGCGTTCGCGATCACGGGTGCGCAATTCCAGCGCATGTTCTTCTTCGATCGTCGCGCGATCGGCGGGGTCCGGCACCAGGACGGTCTCACGCAGGTGCTCGGTTGTCTCACCGGCGTTTTTCAGCAAGTCTTTTTCAAGCTGCTGCAGGCGCGCCTTGAAGAACGCCAGTTGGGCCTCGTTCATGTAATCCTTCTCACTCATCTGAAGGATCTGCTCTTCGGTCAACAGGGTGCCATCCGGGACGGCGGGGGTCGATTTAGTTGTTTTGGTAGCCACTTCGCTTACTTTCGAAACTGCGGGTTTTTCCATTGTATCTATTAATCCGGCACTTGCATTGTTACCGCTCATGGAAGAGCCGGGCGTCTCTTTGGAACCGACCTTCGTCGCGGCCGCCATAGACGGTCGCTTCGAATTTGTTGCTGCCTTGCTGACTGCCGGGGAGGTCTCCGATGCCAGGGTGGTTCGTGACCTGGCTGATGCTGTTTTCGGTGTCGTCCCCTCGGCATCCATATTCGCGGCTGTTTTTGCAGCAGATTTAACTGTGCTTTTTACCGTGCTTTGGGGGGATTTGGCAATCGATTTTGTTGCCGCCGGGGTATTTTTGCGCGCCGATGCGGGTTTGGGCACTGCACTAGGCATTTTTGCCGCATCGCTGCCAGCCGCTTTTCCGCTGGACGGGGTTCGTGCCTTTGCCGTGGTCTTGGCGGCACTGCGTTTCGTGACAGACCTTGTAACGGTTGCATTCATGGTGCCCTCGCTCAGTGAAACGCCTGACACTCAGTTCCTGGCCTGAAACCATTGTTTGCTGCGTTTGCGGCAGAACCGGGCTATATCAAGCGGTATACGACGTGCCTGTATATCTTGCCAGATGACACTCCTTCTTGTATGAATAAAAATCAAAACGACAATAGTTTATACCAAACACTGTTCCAATCCCTGGATAAACGTTTCCTTAGGCAGATTTTTACCAATGAAAACCATCTTGCTGCCGCGTGGTTCCGCGTCGGCCCATTTGGCGCCGATATCGGTGCCCATCATTTGGTGGACGCCCTGAAAAAGCACTTTCCGATCCGCATCTTCCATCCATAGCACTCCTTTGTAACGCAACATGCGGGGACCAAAAACCTGTACCAGGCCTCCCAGGAATTCATCCAGCCGTGCCGTGTTGAAAGGGCGGTCACTGCGAAAGACGAACGCCGCGATATCGTCCGAATGGTGCGCATGATGATGATCGTGGTGATGGCCGTCGCCGTGGTCGTGCCCGCAATGTTCGTTGCAGTCGTGGTCATCGTGCGCATGCTCTTCGGCGGCCAGGAAATCTGGATCGATCTCAAGCTTGTCGTTGAGATTGAAGCCGCGCAGGTCGAGAACCTCACCGATTGGCACCTTGCCAAAATCGGCTTTTGCCATTGATGCGCGGGGATTGATGCGCTTGAGACGGGCTGTCAGTGCCTCGACCTGTTCGGCAGTGGCCAAGTCGGTCTTCGACAGCAGCAGCTTGTCGGCAAAGCCGACCTGGCGCTGTGCTTCCTCATGTTCATCGAGCTGCTGCATGGCATGCCGCGCGTCGACGACGGTGACCACCGCATCGAGCAGGAAGGATGATGCGACTTCGTCGTCCATGAAAAACGTCTGGGCAACCGGGCCCGGATTGGCCAGGCCGGTTGTCTCAATCACTATATGGTCGAAGTTGAGTTCGCCAGCCTCACGCTTTTGCGCGAGCGAACCGAGTGCGACGATCAAATCGCCGCGTACGGTGCAGCAGATGCAGCCATTGTTCATTTCAACAATTTGTTCCTTGCTGTCCTGCACCAGGATTTCATTGTCGATATTTTCTTCGCCAAACTCGTTTTCAATCACGGCGATGCGATAGCCGTGTGGTTCGCGCAGGATGCGGTTGAGCAGAGTGGTTTTGCCGGCGCCGAGAAAGCCGGTCAGGATCGTGGCGGGAACAAGTGACATGAGTGCTTCCTTTCATTGTGCGCAATCAGCGCACCATCCTTTGATCGTGAACTCGATATCGTGGCTCTGGAAGCCCTTGCCCAGACTTTCCTCAAGCGCATTGCGCAGCAAGCCCGCTTCCGCGATGCTGTCAAGGCAAAATACCCTGGCGCAACGTGTGCATTTGAAATGCCCGTGCTGATGATGCGGCGTCGCGTCGCCTTGCGCGCCGTGTTCGGCACCGGCGCTATAGCGGAACACGCGGTCGTCGCCCGCGATCTTGTGGGCGAGCCCTGCGTCGGTCAGGCAATCCAGTGCGCGGTACAGCGTAACGCGATCCATGTCGGTGAATGCGTCCTGCATGTCCTGATGGGAAAAGGCCCGTTCGGCGTCCAGCAGGGCCGCCAACACCTTGACCCGTGCGCTCGTAAGGCGCACAGCCGCGTCGCGCAATTGCACTTCCGCGCGGGCAATGCTGGTTTGGGCAGGGCTGTAGGATGACTTTGCTTTGCTACTCATCGGATTGCCACGATATCGGAGGCGAAAGTAAAATTATGACGCATTTTGCAATCAAGTTGCAAAAAATAGGCATTCTCAGACCGCCATGCAGCGGCTCCGGAGGCTTCACGCTTTATGCAGCATCAGTCCTTTCAAGTATTCGCCTTCCGGAAAGCTGGTCGTCATCGGGTGATCGGCCCCGGCTGACAAGCGCTTCAGTATACGGGCGTCGACCTTGGCGTCGTTGGCCGCGCCGGCGACGATTTTCTGGAACAGGTCTGCGCTGATCGCGCCCGAGCAGGAATAGGTGAACAGCAAACCGCCTTCGCGCAATAACTGGAAGCCCAGCAGGTTGATGTCCTTGTAGGCGCGTGCTGCGCGATCCACGTGATCGGGCGAGGAGGCGAACTTGGGCGGGTCGAGCACGATCAGATCGAAGCTCTTTCCCTGTTCGCGGAACGCACGCAAGGCCTTGAACACATCCGCATCCTGCCATTCGGCCCTGGCCGAATCGAAGCCGTTAAGCTGCACATTGCGCTTTCCGATGGCAAGCGCCTCGCCGGAAGAGTCGATTGATATGACGCTGCGGGCATCGCCTTTCAGGGCGGCCAGCGAAAAGCCGCCGGTATAGCAAAAGCAGTTGAGCACGTCGCGACCCGCGGCGTGCTCCATCACCAGTCGACGGTTATCACGCTGGTCGACATAGAAACCGGTTTTGTGGCCGGTCTTGATGTCGACTGCGTAACGCACACCGTTTTCAATGACAGGCGTTTCATCACCGGGTTCCTTGCCGGCCAGCGTGCCGGTGACGAGTGGCAGGCCTTCACGCTCGCGTACCGATGCGTCGGAGCGCTCATAGACATTCGGGCAGCCGGTTTCCGCGATGAGCGCCTGCACAATCGGTGCTTTCCAGGTCTCAACGCCGGCGGACTGGAACTGACAGACGAGGTGTCCCTGCTTGCCCGCATACCAGTCGACAACCAGACCCGGAAAACCATCCGCTTCACCAAAGATAAGGCGGATGGCATCGGAATCCTTCACCATCGCCATACGATAGGCAATTGCTTTTTTGATGCGGCGCTTGATCAGCGCATGGTCGATCGGTTCGCCTTCATTGAAGCTCCAGACCCGCGCACGGATCTGCGACTTGGGACTGTAGGCAGCGCGGGCGAGAAATTGTCCTGACGCGGATTGCACGACAGCGGTGGTACCCGGTTTGTTCTTTTCTTCCGGCTTGCCTTCGATACGTTCAATGGCGGTCGGAAAGATCCACGGATGGCGGCGCAGCAAGCTTTTTTCCTTGCCGGGCTTGAGAGTGATGGTAAGCATGTCTGGTCGGGAGCGGTTATCTGTTGGGGCGAAGTGTATCGCCGAATTGCATTTGCAGAGCGCGACACCATGGCCGCATCATTATGCGGTGCGCCACACATTTAGCGCTGTGGTGACGCATCGAGAGCGCTTCAGGCGCCGGAATCCGCTTTCTTTTTTGCCCGCGGATGCGCAGCATCGTACACCTGTGCAAGCCGCTGAAAATCGAGTGAGGTGTACACCTGCGTGGCCGCGATCGACGCATGTCCGAGCATTTCCTGCACCGCGCGCAAATCGCCGGAAGACTGCAGTACATGGGATGCGAAGGAGTGTCGCAGCACGTGCGGATGCACATTTGCCGGGATGCCGAGTGCCTGCGCGTGGGCTTTCAGGCGGGATTGCAGGATACGCGGCGTTATTCGCACACCGCGGTCGGACAAAAACAGTGGGCGCGGGTCCAGTCGCACCAGCGTGTCACGCACCGCCAGCCAGGCGCGCAAGGCTTCCATCGCGGGACCGCCGACCGGCACCTTGCGCTGCTTGTTGCCCTTGCCGGTGACATTCACTTCGGCTTCGGTAAAGTCGATCCAGCCTGCGGACTGGTAATCGCCTTCCTTCGTAAAACGCAAGTCGAGCGACGTCAGTTCCGATACCCGCAGGCCACTGGAATAGAGCAATTCGAACATCGCGCGATTACATAACTGGCCGGGAGCCTGGGCGTCTTTTCCCGGCGTGCCTTCAGCAACCACGCGTACCGCATCGTCGGCCGACAACGCCTTCGGCAAAGGCTTGCTGCGCTTGGGCGCCTTGACACCGTCGACCGGATTGGCGGCCAGTGTTTCCTGATCGGCGAGCCATTCGAAGAAGCCTCGCCATGCTGACAGCTTGCGTGCGATCGAACGTGGGTTCAGGCCTTTCGCATGGAGTTGCGATGCAAACTTGCGAATGTGGAAGTGCCCCACTGCAGCCATCGCCAGCGAATCCGGCAAGGCTTCCATCATCAACGCCAGTTCAAGCAGGTCGCGCTGGTAATTGGTGACAGTATGCAGAGACAGCTTGCGCTGCTTTTCCAGATGGTCGAGGTAGCCGGCAATGCGCGCCCGGTTGGTCTCTTGTGGCACGGTGTGTTCAGGCAAGCAGGCAGTTCATGGAGGCGCTGGCGATCTCGGCAATCTTCGACAGGTAGTCGGTTGCCATTTCAGATCCGAAACGGTCCGGATCCGGAGAGCCAAGCACCAGCAGGCCAAACGCTTCCGGTGCGCCGCCGACACGCAGCGGCAGCATCGCGATCGACTTGACCGATTCGGTATCCTCGAGCCAGGTGGCGGCTTCGAAATCCTGGTTGGGACCGCAATAGGGCGCTGTCAATCCATGGCAAAAAATCTTTGCGTCGTCCGATACCGGTGCGGCAAACCAGGTATGGGAAAATTCCTCGGCCACACCCCAGATGCGCAGGGTCACGTGCGGCACCGAGAATATTGTCTGCAAGCCGGTGACCAAGGTGTGCGGCATATCGACATCATTGCGTGCCAACAGCAACGAGCGCGTCCACAGCAGAAATTTTTGTGTGATGGCGTCGTTTTCCTGCGCGATTCTCAGCAGTTCTGCGAGCCGCAATTCATGCGACTTGATCTTGTCACGCAAGACTTCCATCTGACGCTCCTGCAGCGAGACAGCGCGTCCCGCCAAAGGACTGGTCAGCTTGACCCGCGCGAGCAGTTCACTATGTTCTTCAAAAAAGTGAGGATTGTCTGACAGGAATTCGGCGACGGCGTTGGAGTCCAGTTCGTAAGTCATAGCGCAGTGTGGTGATGGTCGCAGCGTTCGGAGCATGTCTTGTCGCGTGGTAATTCTTGCATCAAGGCATGCCGGAGATAAGGCGTGATTTTAACCGACATCCCGTCTCGCATGACGCTGTACCGAAAGGGAAAGGCATGCCGCGCAACGGTCCGATGCGTGATGTGACTGGCGTCCAGCGGAGGATTGTCAAATTTCCATTTCGCCTTCAAACACCGTCACAGCCGGACCTGTCAGCATTACAGGGGAACCGGTGCCGGCCCATGCAATCGACAACTCGCCTCCGCGAGTCGATACCTTGACCGGGGAGTCCAGCAGCCCGCGGCGAATACCGGAGACGACTGCGGCGCAGGCGCCCGTACCGCAGGCCAGGGTTTCGCCGGCGCCGCGTTCGAAGACGCGCAGCCTGATAGCGTGGCGATCGATGATTTCCATGAAACCGGCATTCACCCGCCTTGGGAAACGCGGATGATGTTCAATCACGGGACCATCGACATTGACGGGCGCCGTATCGACATGCTCAACAACCTGCACCGCATGCGGATTGCCCATCGAGACGACGGAAATCCATGTAGTCTTGTCATTGATGTTCAGCGGCCACAGGCTGTCACTTCCTTCCGGCTTCGCTTCCAGGCCAGCGGCGTCGAACGGTACTTTTTCCGCATCCAGGATAGGCGCGCCCATGTCGACGGTAATACGGCCGTCGGCTTCAAGCCGGGGCTCGATCACGCCTGCCATGGTCTCCACCCTGATAGCATGCTTGCCGGTCAGTCCCTTGTCGGTAACGAACCGGACAAAGGCGCGGGCGCCATTGCCGCATTGCTCGACTTCGCCGCCGTCGGCGTTGTAGATGCGATAACGGAAATCGACATCGTCCGATTGCGGCTTTTCCACAACCAGCATCTGGTCCGCACCGACGCCGAAACGGCGATCTGCGAGCGCCTTCCATTGCTCCGGCGTAAAGTCGATGTGCTGGCTGATGGCGTCAATGACAACAAAATCATTGCCGGCCCCATGCATTTTGGTGAATTTGAGTTTCATGCGGAAATTATAGTCGCTAGAGCAGAATTCTTTTTTTGCGTGCGTCGTCCGTTGTTCAGTGCTCTTCAGGACTCCAGCGGCACAGTGGCCGGACTGTTTGCTGCGTACACGCTGGGCACCCCCGGCGGCCGGGTCTTGAAACGCTTGTGCGCCCAAAAGTATTCGGACGGCGCTTCCCTGACACGATCCTCGATAAAAGCATTCATATGGCGTGTCGCCGCCACCATGTCTGTGCCGGGATAGTTTTCCCAGGCCGGGAAAAACCTCACTTTCCAGCCGCGATACCCGGGCAGGAACGTGGCGATGACCGGAATTACCTTGGCGCCAGTGGCGGCGGCAATCCGCGCCGGGGCAGTCAGCGTGGCAGCCGGGATACCGAAGAAGGGGACGAATTCCGCATCCTTTTCGCCAAAATCCATATCCGGGAGCATGAAAAAAGGCAAACCTTCCCGCATTGCGCGGATGATGGGTTTGACACCTTCGGCGCGGGAGAACAGTTTTACCGGACGAAAGCGGGAACGTCCCTTGCGCAGCGCTTCATCGAATACCTGATTTTGCTGACGCGTATAGATTGAGCACAAGGCCGATTCGAGCATCACGGCGACGCCGGCGACATCGAGGCAGACAAAATGCGGGCAAAGCAGGATGGTCGGACCTGAGGCAATCGCTTCAAGTGGCACCCCCGGTTCAACCACCAGCAAGCGTTTCAGACGTGTTTCGGAACCCCACCACAATATGCCGCGCTCCAGCACACTGCGTGCATAACCCTGGAAATGTTTCCTTGCGATATTGTGCCGCTCGCGTTCAGAGAGCTCAGGCATGCACAGCCGCAGGTTGGTGAGCGTAATCTTGCGGCGCGAACGTACTGTCGAAAACAGCAAAGTGCCGATCGCGTCGCCAATGCGGCCTAAAACGGGAAGGGGCAGCCAGTGCAGCAACCACATCAGGCCTAGCAGCAATCTCATTAATCAGTTTCCTGTTCGTTGGGAGGAGCGACGCCGTCCGGAACCTTGTACCGGTTGTAGCTCCAGAAATACTGTGCCGGGCATTGCGCAATCATATGTTCCATGGCGGCGTTGGCAGCGGTAGCCTGCGCCAGTGGGGATTCGCCAAGCGCTCCCGGGAGTTCCACCATGCGCATCGCATAACCTTTGCCGTGAGGCAGCCGTTCCGCAAAGGTAATGATGACCGTTGCACCAGTCATCTGTTGCAGTTTGCCCGGCAAGGTCATGGTGTAGGCAGGCCTGCGGAAAAAAGGTGCCCATATACCTTCGCCGTTTTGCGGCACCTGATCCGGCAGCAATCCAATCAGTTGACCCTGGCGCAAGGCTTTCAACAACATCCGTACGCCGGACAGATTGGCCGGCGCCAGCTTCAGTTTGCCACGTGCCCGTGCGCCTTCAATCAGGGGTTTGAGCACAGCTTTGTGCGGCGGGCGATACAGCACGGTGAGGGGTTTTTGGGTACCAACGACTTGTGCCGTGATTTCGAAGCAGCCCAGATGGGGCGTTAAAAAAACCACCCCGCGCCCGGCTTGCAGCGCAGCTTCAACGACTTCCCAGTTTTCGATGCGGACGCTGCTGGCCACACGCTGCGGGTCTGCGCACCAGACGAAGGGGAGTTCCATGACATTCTTGCCTGCCTCGCTGATTGCCGACGATAAATGCTCTCCAAACCCTGCCGCCTTGATGTTGCCTTTTAATCTGCGCCGATAAGAAGGCGCCAGCAGGTAGACCAGCCAGCCAAGGGTAGCGCCGATTGCATGTAACACCGGCAACGGCAACCTGGCGAGCAGGCGAAAAAGTGTGACGAGCATTAAGATGCGCTTTAGAAAATTTTGTGATTTTTTTCCAGACGCGTAAAATATCACATGATCCAATTCATTTTGTATGATATGAATTGGATATCCGCCGAGTTAATAGACAACTTGCGAGGCGGAATACAAATTTCGCTAAAGCGTCGCAGGCACATTGGTTATGGCCGCGACATGGTCCTCACCAACTATTAATTATAGGAAGCCTGCGATGGCAAACGAATACCTCTTCACCTCCGAATCCGTTTCCGAAGGTCATCCTGACAAGGTCGCCGACCAGATTTCGGATGCAATCCTCGATGCAATCCTGACGCAAGACCCGAAAGCCCGTGTCGCAGCCGAAACGCTGTGCAACACCGGTCTTGTCGTGCTGGCCGGCGAAATCACCACCACCGCGAATGTCGATTACATTACCGTTGCCCGCGACACCATCAAGCGCATCGGGTACGACAATGCCGACTACGGCATTGACTACAAGAGCTGCGCCGTACTGGTGGCGTATGACAAGCAATCCCCGGACATCGCTCAGGGCGTCGACGAGGGCAAGGGCATCGATCTTGATCAGGGCGCGGGCGACCAAGGCCTGATGTTCGGTTATGCCTGCGACGAAACCCCGGAACTGATGCCGGCGGCGATCTACTATGCACACCGCATCGTCGAGCGCCAGTCGCAATTGCGCAAGGACGGCCGCCTGCCCTGGCTGCGCCCGGATGCGAAGTCGCAAGTCACACTGCGCTATGTCGACGGCGTGCCGGTCGCCATCGATACCATCGTGCTGTCGACGCAACATGCACCCGAGATCGAACACAAGACCATTGAAGAAGCCGCGATTGAAGAAATCATCAAGCCGGTCGTTCCGCAAGAATGGCTGAAGAATACGCGTTACCTCATCAATCCGACCGGACGGTTCGTGATTGGTGGTCCGCAGGGTGATTGCGGCCTCACCGGGCGCAAGATCATTGTCGACACCTACGGTGGCGCTGCACCGCACGGCGGCGGTGCATTCTCCGGCAAGGATCCGTCCAAGGTGGATCGTTCAGCTGCCTATGCCGGTCGTTACGTCGCAAAGAACATCGTTGCCGCAGGACTCGCAAAGCGCTGCCAGATCCAGGTATCCTATGCGATCGGCATCGCGCGTCCGACTTCGGTCATGGTGACCACCTTTGGTACCGGCAGGATCAGCGACGAGCATCTGTCGCAACTGGTGCAGGAATTGTTTGACCTGCGTCCCAAGGGCATCGTGCAGATGCTGGACCTGCTGCGCCCGGTCTACGGCAAGACGGCGGCTTATGGCCACTTTGGCCGTGAAGAGCCGGAGTTCTCGTGGGAGCGGACCGACAAGGCCGCAGCGTTACGCGCCGCTGCCGGTTTGTAAAATATGTCCTCACGGCGGCGGTATCGGCATTCTTTGCCGATCATGCGGATTTTCCAAGCCGCCGCCGCTGTTTCGCTGGCCGCAGCCCTTGTTCCGGGTAGTGCGGCCACCAGGCCTCCAGCCCCTAACTCTCCGGCCCCCGCTGTACCCACGGCAGCCAAGCCAGACTGGTGTGAGCGCATGACGCCACGCCTGCCCGGCATTTCTGTCGCCAACTGCAAGGCCAGCGGTCTCGTTCCGGTAGGCGCCATGTCACGCAAGGGTTTTCCCATCCTGATGCGCACGGTTCCAGCTGCGGCCGATGGCAAGCAGGAAGCAAAGCGCGTTTTGCTGCTGGGCGGGATCCATGGCGATGAGCTGACCGCGGCCGCGATCGTCTTCGAGTGGATGAAGTGGCTGTCAACGCCAGCCGCGCAACAATTCCATTGGCACATTGCACCGGTGGTCAATCCGGACGGCCTGCTCGCGCGGAAACCGCAGCGCGTGAATGCCAACGGCGTGGATCTCAACCGCAATTTCCCGACGCCCGGCTGGGAGAAGGATGCCAAACACTACTGGACCAAGACGACCGGCAAGGATCCGCGTCGTTTCCCCGGCCAGTCGCCGCTGTCAGAGCCGGAAACCCGTTGGCTCAATGAAGAAATAGAACGCTTCCGGCCGGATGTCATCATCTCGGTCCATGCTCCTTTCGGCGTGCTCGATTTTGATGGACCGGCCAAGGCGCCGCGACAATTCGGCCGGCTGCATTTCAGCCGCGTCGGCGTCTATCCCGGTTCCCTGGGCAACTATGGCGGGATGCACAAGAACGTGCCGGTAATTACGATAGAACTGCCGAATGCACTGAAGATGCCGCCACCGGACGAGGTGCAGCGGATCTGGGGCGACATGCTGGCCTGGATTGCGCGCGATGCGCCGTCAAAGGCCGGTGAATTCAATGGCACGGGACCGCGCGTTGCATCGAAGGCGCTGGTAGAACACTGACCTGAAAACAGGCTTAAACACTAAAGCATTTTGGACTTCGGGCAAGCAGGACTACGGTATAATCTTTTATTCCAAGGAGCGTTGCAGCACGGTGTTCCACATCGTGTCAGGCTTGGATATCTTTTTCGCAACGGCGCTCACGTTACTTTTTTCTATCTTTATCAGGAAAGGAGGGCGTGATGAGCGCCGTTATCTCGAACACCACATCCCAGGATTTCTTCGTCGCCGATCTGAGTCTTGCCGACTGGGGCCGCAAGGAAATCAAAATTGCCGAAACGGAAATGCCTGGCCTGATGGCCATCCGTGAGGAATTCGCCGCTGCGCAGCCGCTCAAGGGTGCGCTGATCACCGGTTCGCTGCATATGACCATCCAGACCGCCGTGCTGATCCAGACACTGGAAGCGCTTGGCGCACGCGTACGCTGGGCGTCGTGCAACATCTACTCGACACAAGACCATGCCGCTGCGGCTATCGCTGCCAACGGCACACCGGTATTTGCCTTCAAGGGCGAAAACCTGGATGAATACTGGGACTTCACCCATCGCATCTTCGAATGGCCGAATGGCGAATTTTCGAACATGATCCTCGATGATGGCGGCGACGCGACATTGCTGCTGCATCTTGGCACCCGTGCTGAAAAAGACATCAGCGTCCTCGCCAAGCCGGACTCGGAAGAAGCGGTCTGCCTGTTCAATTCGATCAAAAAGAAGCTCGCCACCGATCCGACCTGGTACTCGACCCGCCTGTCGAAAATCCAGGGCGTAACCGAAGAAACCACGACTGGCGTGCATCGCCTGTATCAGATGCACAAGGAAGGCAAGCTGGCTTTCCCCGCCATCAACGTCAACGATTCCGTCACCAAGTCCAAGTTCGACAACCTGTACGGCTGCCGTGAATCGCTGGTCGACGGCATCAAGCGCGCCACCGACGTCATGGTCGCGGGCAAGGTTGCCGTGGTCGCCGGTTATGGCGATGTGGGCAAGGGTTCCGCACAGGCGTTGCGCGCCTTGTCGGCACAGGTATGGGTGACTGAAATCGATCCGATCTGTGCGCTGCAGGCCGCCATGGAAGGCTATCGCGTCGTGACCATGGACTATGCCGCCGAACACGGCGACATCTTCGTCACCGCAACCGGTAACTACCATGTGATTACGCACGAGCACATGAAGAAGATGAAAGACCAGGCGATCGTCTGCAACATCGGTCACTTCGACAATGAGATCGAAGTCGCCGCCTTGAAGCAATACACCTGGGAAAACATCAAGCCGCAAGTGGACCACGTGATTTTCCCCGACGGCAAGCGCATCATCCTGCTGGCAGAAGGTCGCCTGGTCAACCTCGGCTGCGGTACCGGCCACCCATCGTATGTCATGAGCTCGTCGTTCGCCAATCAGACGATTGCACAGATTGAACTGTTCACTAACACCACGGCATATCCGGTCGGCGTGTATACGTTGCCGAAGCACCTGGACGAAAAGGTCGCACGCCTGCAGTTGAAAAAACTGAATGCGCAACTGACTGAACTGACTGAAGAACAGGCCAACTACATCGGCGTGAAGCAGAGCGGTCCGTACAAGCCGGATCACTACCGTTACTAAAATAGCCAAGCCGCTTCGGCGGCGTGTTGCCAGCGCTGGGCGCAGAGATTTTCGTTTGCATCCTTGCAGCTGGCGGGCGTCGCGGTTGCCTGGCCCGGTTGTGCTCGCTGCGCAGCCGGGCTCCCTGTTTTTGCATTGCCGGCGAGAGGAGGTCGACATGCGTTTGCTGCTTACCTGGTTGATCAATGCCGCGGCGTTGTTCGCGGTGCCTTACCTGTTGAAGACGGTGTATATCGAAAACTTCGTGGTGGCGTTGATCGCGGCCCTGGTGCTCGGACTCGTCAATACGCTGATCCGTCCCATCCTGTTACTGCTGACGCTTCCCGTCACATTGCTGACACTGGGACTGTTCATTTTTATTGTCAACGGCATCATGTTCTGGCTGGTGGCCAATTTTGTCAGCGGCTTCTATGTTGCAGGCTTATGGTCCGCCGTCGGCGGCGCTATCCTGTACAGCCTTATCTCGTGGGCACTCTCTGGTCTCTTGCTCAAAAAATGACACAGAAAAATTTCAGCATCGAGTTTTATCCTCCGAAGACGCCGGAAGGCGTGGAAAAGCTGCGCATCACGCGGGCGAAACTGGCCGAGCTGCAGCCGAAATATTTTTCGGTGACCTTCGGCGCAGGCGGTTCCACCCAAAGGGGCACGCTTGAAACCGTGCTTGACATCCAGCGCGAAGGCCATGAAGCGGCGCCGCACCTGTCATGCATCGGCAGTTCGCGTGACAGTCTGCGGGCTATTCTCAACGAATACAAAGCGAATGGTATCCGCCGCCTGGTTGCACTGCGCGGCGACCTGCCGAGTGGTTATGGCGCATCGGGCGAGTTCCGTTATGCCAACGAACTGGTGGAATTCATTCGCGCCGAAACGGGTGACTGGTTTCACATCGAAGTAGCCGCCTATCCGGAGATCCATCCTCAAGCAAAGTCGCCTCAGGATGACCTGCAAAGCTTCGTGCGCAAGGTGCATGCCGGCGCGAATGCGGCGATCACCCAGTACTTCTACAACGCCGACGCCTATTTCCGCTTCGTCGACGAGGCGCGCAAGGCCGGTGCCGACGTACCTATTGTTGCCGGCATCATGCCGATTACGAACTATTCGCAGCTGATGCGGTTCTCCGACATGTGCGGCGCCGAAATCCCGCGCTGGATTCGCCTCAAGCTGGCCAGTTATGGCGACGATACCGAATCGATCAAGGCTTTCGGACTCGATGTCGTGACTGGATTGTGTGAAAGGCTGCTGGCTGGCGGCGCACCGGGCATGCATTTTTATACCTTGAACCAGGCTGCGGCAACCACGGCATTGTGGAAGCGGCTGAATCTGTCTGCATGAACCGATGCGGCTTTTGTATTAGGGTATTGAAGTACCAAGTACCTGGTTCTGACTAATTAATCACTTAGCCAGTACTGAAAAGAAAAGCGGCACATCGTGCCGCTTTTTTTATGACATTGTATTAGTGTTGAAGCACGATGCATGGCCGTCGAGGCTTAAACCTCGGCCTCGAGCTGCAACGATTCGGTAAGGATCACGTCGAGCGAAATGTCATGGATGTCCGGTGCAAAGCTCACCATCGCCGTTGTGTAAGCGATGCCAATCGCAAGCGGGCGCGCCTCGGTGGCAAGCGTGCGATCGTAAAATCCACCGCCATATCCGAGACGAAAGCGCTGGCAGTTGAAACCGACGCAGGGAACAAGAATCGCCTGCGGTGCAACGGCAGTCGAGGATACCGGAATGGCAACACCGAACGCGTCTTTTTGCATCGGCTCGCCCGGCGTCCATGCGTTATAGCGAAGCGGAGCATTATTTTCCACGACAACGGGTAATGCCAGTGTTACCCCGCGCGCAGTGAGTTCGTCATAAGCTTCCGATAAATCCGGTTCACTCCGTATTGGCCAATACACACCGAGTACATCAACAGGATGCCATTCCAGCCACGCGAGCAAGCGCTCGCCGATCAAACGATCCGAACGGCGACGAACTTCTGCGGCGATGCCTTGTCTGTTGGCAAGCAGTTGCCGACGCAACGCGGTTTTGACTGAACTTGATTCCGGCATAGTGGTGATGCGTCTCTCCATGTTCTCACATGCTATTCTAGAAGTTGTGACCCTAGCGTGACCCCAGCACTTTTTAAAGAAAGCGGTTTTTTTAAATGTTTCCAATGAAATGGATGGCCGGCGTGGCGCTTGCCGCTGCCTCCGCAGCGATATTGGCGCCCGTAGCCGAAGCCAAGAAGCCGGCCCCGGCCCCGCGTCCCGCCGTGAACTTTGCCAGTGATGACGATGCCTTTCTGGCATTGCGCGATGCCGCGCGCAACGGCGACATCGGTCGCTCCAGTGAACTCGCCGCCCGCCTTGGCAATTATGCCATCCCTTCGTATGTCGACTATTTCCAGTTGCGTCCCCGCATTACCATTGCGCCGGAACAGGAAATCCGCGATTACCTGGCACGTTATGACGGACAGGCGATTGCCGACCGGTTGCGCAATGACTGGTTGCTGGAACTCGGTCGTGCCCGCAACTGGCCGCTGTTCGACGAACAATATCCGCAGTTCGTACTCAATGACGACACGCAGCTTAAATGCTATGCATTGATGTCGAAAGCGGCAAAGGGCCAGAACGTTGCCAAGGAGGCGCGCGCCGTACTGGTGGCGCCACAGAATTATGGCGAAGCCTGTCCGGCATTGATTACTTCGCTGGCGCAAGCTGGCCAATTCACCGCCGACGATATCTGGGAACAGGTCAGGCTGATCGCGGAGTCCGGCTTTCCCGGATCGATTCGCCGCATTGCACCAGTAACTGAAGTCAGCGAAACGACATTGATGCAGGCGCTTGAGAAACCCGATGCCGTCCTGGCGCGTGGACCGGGAAATGGGCGCGCCGCGCACGAAGTCTTCATTCTCGCGCTCGGTCGCAGTGCCAAGAACAACATCGAGCGTGTCGTGCCGATCCTGGTGAACGCGGCCGATCGCCTCAATGAACGTGAACGTGCGCAGGCATGGGCGCAGGTCGCTTTCCAGGCTTCGCTGAAGCTTGCACCTGAGGCTGCCATCTTCTGGCATCGCACCACGGGCGCGACACTGTCGCTTGAAGCGCAACAATGGAAAGTGCGCGCCGCACTGCGCGCGGGTGAATGGAAGCTGGTGCGAACCACCATCGAGTCCATGCCTGCAAGCCTGGCGGACGACGCCACATGGATCTACTGGCTGGGCCGCGCCTATCGCACCGAAGGCAAGATCGAGCAGGCCCAGAAACTCTTCGAATCGATTTCCGACCAGACCAACTTCTATGGTCAACTCGCGCTGGAAGAACTCGGTCGCAAGATCGTCATCCCGCCGCGCGCGCAGCCGGTCAGTGCGGAAGAACTTGCACCGATGGCCGAGAACGCCGGATTCCGCCGTGCACTGAAATTCTTCGACTTGAACATGCGTTTCGAAGGCTACCGTGAGTGGAACTGGGAACTGCGCAAGATGAACGATCGCCAGCATCTTGCCGCGGCTGAATTTGCGCGCCAGAAGAACGTGCTCGACCGCATGGTCAACACGTCGGATCGCACCAAGTCCGAATTCGACTTCACACAGCGTTTCCCGTCGCCGCATAGGGATGTGATGCAATCGTCCACCGAACGGCTTGGGCTGGACATAGCCTGGGTGTATGGACTGATTCGCCAGGAGTCGCGCTTTATTCAGAACGCGCGCTCGCATGTCGGCGCATCCGGCCTGATGCAATTGATGCCGGCTACCGCGAAGTTCGTTGCCCGCAAGATCGGGATGAATGATTTCTCGCAGAACCAGGTGAACGACATCGATACCAACATCGTCCTTGGCACCAACTATCTGAACATGGTGCTCAACGACCTCGATGGGTCGCAAGCCATGGCGACGGCCGCATACAACGCCGGGCCGGGACGTCCTCGCGCCTGGCGGTCGACCCTGACGCGTTCGGTCGATGGTGCGATTTTTGCGGAGTCGATTCCGTTCAATGAAACCCGCGACTACGTGAAAAAGGTATTGTCGAACGCAACGTATTACGCGGGGGTATTCGAAGGCAAGCCGCAATCGCTCAAGGCACGTCTTGGCACGGTAGCGCCGAAAGGCTTCGTGCCCACCGAATTGCCCTAAGGTTAGTCACCGCCCGGGCGCTGTACGTAGCGTGGCGCCTTGATGGTTTGGCAAACGCTCGCAAAAGCTTTATCCTCGAATGCCGCGTTGCAGCGAATCTATCTGCAGCGCGGCATTGATGCTTCCAGAGCCCGATAAGAATGGATACGACGTATGCAAAGTACAGAACTTGACCCCACCCTGTCGCAGACCCTCGATGCCGCCGGCAAGGCAGGCTACAAGCTGGTCATCGGTAACAAGAATTACTCTTCCTGGTCGATGCGGCCCTGGGTTTTGATGAAGGCCTTCGGTATTCCGTTTGAAGAGGTGCGCGTTTCACTCGGGCGCCCCGAGACGTCCTCGCTGATCGCGCGGCATACCTCGGCGGGCCGGGTGCCGGTACTGGTTGCGGGTGAGACGACGGTGTGGGATTCGCTGGCTATCTGCGAATACCTGGCCGAACAGTTCCCGGACAAGGGCATGTGGCCGCAGGAAGTGACGGCACGTGCGATGGCGCGGTCCATCTGTGCCGAAATGCATTCGGGATTTACCGGGGTGCGTTCGGCGATGTGGATGAACATCAAGGCCAGCTTCCCCGGAAAAGGGCGTACCACGGAAGCGCAGAACGACATCGCCCGCATCTGCGAAATCTGGGACGACTGCCTTGCGCGTTCCGGCCCGCATCATTTCCTGTTTGGCGACTTTTCGATTGCCGACGCTTACTACGCTCCCGTCGTGATGCGCTTCCGCACCTATGGCGTCTGGTTGCCACCGGCGTTGCAGGCTTATGTCGATCGCGTGGTCGCGCATCCTGCCGTCGCGCGCTGGATTCATGAGGCGCTGGAAGAAAAAGAAACGCTGGAAAAGTACGACGTCTACCCGGATTGATGCTTGCGCCATGAAAACCTATGTCGTCGGCGGCGCGGTCCGTGACGCACTACTAGGCCTGCCGGTACAGGACCACGATCATGTCGTGGTCGGAGCGACGCCGGAGCAGATGATTGCCCAGGGCTTCACGCCGGTCGGCAAGGACTTCCCTGTCTTCCTGCATCCAGAGACGCACGAGGAATACGCGCTCGCTCGTACCGAGCGCAAGACCGCACCTGGTTACAAGGGCTTCGTATTCCATGCCGATGCCGATGTCACGCTCGAGCAGGACCTGGTGCGCCGCGACCTGACCATCAACGCCATGGCGCGTGGTGATGACGGGGAGATCGTCGATCCCTTCGGTGGACAACGCGATCTGCAGGCGCGCGTCTTCCGGCATGTCTCTGACGCCTTCGCTGAAGACCCGGTGCGCATCCTGCGTGTGGCGCGGTTTGCGGCTCGTCTCCCCGAATTCAGCGTCGCGCCGGAGACCAATCAACTGATGCGCAAGATGGTCGACGCCGGGGAAGTGGATGCCTTGGTGCCGGAACGCGTGTGGCAGGAGTTATCGCGCGGCCTGATGGAGGCTCGGCCATCGCGCATGTTTGATGTCTTGCGCGACTGCGGCGCGCTGGCGCGCATCCTGCCAGAGCTGAATGTGCTGTGGGGTATTCCCCAACCGGAACAGCATCATCCTGAAATCGATACCGGCGTGCATGTGATGATGGTGATCGATTACGCGGCCAGCCAAGGGTGTAGTCTGGCCATTCGTTGCGCGGCGCTGCTGCATGACCTTGGCAAGGGCACCACGCCGCCGGAGCAGTGGCCGAAACACTACGGACATGAAGGTCGCAGCGTGCAACTGGTCGAGCAGGTCTGCAAGCGACTGAAGATTCCCAACGATTGCCGCGATCTCGCCGTCATGACGGCACGCGAGCACGGCAACATCGGACGAGCATTTGAGTTGCGCGCCAATACGATAGTCAGCCTACTTGAACGCTGCGACGGATTTCGCAAGCCTGAACGCTTCGTTGACATGCTGCGCGCATCTGAATGCGATAGTCGCGGCCGCACCGGATATGCGGACGCGCCGTTTCCGCAGGCGGCCTATCTGGAAGCGGCGTTGCGTGCAGCGCAATCGGTCAATGCCGGTGAGGTGGCCAAGCACCATGCCGGCCAGCCGCAGCGCATTGCGGAGGCAATCCATGCCGCTCGTGTCGAAGCGGTGAGCCAGGTTGTCAACGCGTCAAGGAACCAAAGCGGATCAGCCTGAGTATCGCCACCGCATATAGACGGCTTCGTGATGCCATTCATTGTGGCACCGCATCTACTACTTCCACAGTGACGACTCGCCGCACGTCGTTTATTCGCACAAGCTCTTTTTCGGCACATGCTTCGCATGTGGCAGCAATGTCAGCTGCGTCACTGATCGCCGATTCCGGCCGCTGAACTTCTCACTGTGTTCAACACCGCAGACAACTTCTGCTCGCTTTTCATGCCGATCATACGATGTACCTGGAGCGGATTTCATATTAGTGTACTGTCGCCCCGGCCCGCCTTGACGCGCATGGCAGCGTTGCTTGTCGCTTGTGTGGCCCGCCACATGGCGCTTCGCGCGCCTTGCCCTGCACGCCAAAACGAGCCGCGTCTCCGCACACCAATATGAAATCCGCTCTAGGCAAAGCAGGGTACATAAACTGCAAACGCGTCAGCAAACATGATGCGGGTCAGAGATACGCCGTGATGCAAAGATGATGATTCCATAGGGGAACATTTAGTAGCTTTCTACATCCAACCGGCGTTCAATGATTTGCACAATCCTTGAGTACGGCCATCAACATTGCGGTGTCATGTACACCCGTGAGGACCGTGACTAGGATTGGACATTCGGTGTAACGTGGCATGCGCATGTGGAGGGCGCTGTACATGCTACTTTTGCCACGCATGGCATGGATAGGAGCGCAATGCCATATCGGTACGCACTCCAATGTCATTCAGGCCATGCAGCTCCACGCGCTATTGCTAGTTTACAGTGCCGTTGCCCTCCCCTAAGATACGGCGCGGCTCGTCAAATATGACGGACGCCTTACCTGATGCCTCTACTAATACTGGCGACCGACCATCATCATCGAGGATATTTCCGACATGCGCTTTAACAATTCGCTCGCATCAACCGATGCGGGCTGGCCGGAACCAAAGGTTTCACCACCCCTCAATATCGCAGGGCTTCTGATTGCCTATCTGGAGCAGCTAGGGGTAGAACAGGTGTTCGGGGTACCCGGAGGCGCGATCGAACCAATTTACAATGCACTTGCACAAAGCAGCCGGCGCGGTGGCCCGCGTCCCGTGGTGGCGCGTCATGAGGCGGGCGCAGCGTTCATGGCGGACGGCTATACCCGCGAGACCGGCGCACTTGGCGTCGTCTGCGCCACTTCCGGTCCGGGTGCCACCAATCTGATCACGGGCGTGGCATGTGCTTACGACAACGGCATCCCTATGCTGGTGATTACCGGTCAGCCTGCCTTGCCGGGCTTCGGGCGTCGCGCCTTGCAGGAGTCGTCATGCACCGGCATCAACACCGTGGGCATGTTCCGATACTGCACACAATATAATTCCCTCGTCTCCCATCCGGAACAGCTGGAAGCAAAACTCATCGCCGCGCTGATGCGTGCGACACGTACGCCGCGCGGACCAGTCCATCTGAGTATCCCACTTGATATTCTCAACAGCCCGGCAACTGTCGTTGCACCGTCGTATGACTTGCGCACCATGCTCAAGCCGTCATCGATGCTGGATCAACAAGCGGTAGACAGCTTGTCGGTCATGCTGCGGGAGGCCCGCAATCCGGTGCTGCTGATTGGCGGCTGGTGCGGCGAAGCGATCGCCTCCATCTTGCGTGTGGCCGAGCTTAGACAGGTGCCTTTTGTGACCACGCCAGACGGCAAGGGTCTGGTCGACCCGCGCCATCCGCTGTACCGGGGCGTGTTCGGTTTTGCCGGCCATGCGTCGGCGGAAGCGATGTTACGCGACAAATCGGTGGACCTGATTCTCGCCGTCGGCACCAGCATGAATGAATGGACCAGCAGCGGCTGGAGCGATTCCTTGCTCAACACCCGCCTCGTACATGTCGACGAGTCCGACGATCATCTTGCCCGAACGCCAATGGCAAAACTGCATGTGTCCGGCCGCATCCTGACCGTGTTTGAAAAACTGGGTGCGCAGATTGATACGGCTGGCATTGCCGGCGCTGATGCCCCGACTGTCCGTACAGGCGCTGAAGTTACGGAAGCCGCTACAGTTGCAACTGTAGCCACAGCGGGTCATGAGGCGCTCCTGTTCACTCTGCCGGCCGGGCCGGCGCAGGCTCCGGATGCAAAGGTCAAGCCATCGCAGCTGATGCATGACCTGGGCCGCCTGTTTCCCGCAACGACGCGGTATCTCGCCGATGCCGGCAACAGCGTCGCCTGGGCGGTGCATTACCTCGCGCCGCAATTCGCACATTCCGATGAACGCAGCACCAGTAGTCATGGCGGCTGGCTGCGCACCACCATGGATTTCGCCCCGATGGGCTGGGCTATCGGCGGCGCTGTCGGGACCGCGCTCGGTAATCCGGACGGGCCGGTGGTATGCATCACCGGCGATGGCAGTTTGATGATGAATGGTCAGGAGTTGTCGGTTGCCGTCGCCGAAGGATTGACCGTGATTTTTGTGGTGCTCAACGATGCCGCACTCGGTATGGTCAAGCATGGGCAACGGCTCGCGGGCGCGGAGCAGATTGCGTTCGCTCTCCCGCCGACCGACTTTGCCATGCTGGCGCGTGCGCTCGGCGCCGAAGCGCATACCATTCGTACCGCAGCCGACCTGGACACGCTGGACATCGATGCGATCTGCTCGCGCAAGGGGCCGACGCTGCTCGATGTCTTTATCGATCCCGAAGAAGTGCCGCCCATTGGCGTCCGCATGCGCGTGCTTGGCACGCTGTTGTGACAAATCAGCATTCATGAAAGACACCGAATTGACCGAACGACCACTTCCGCTGATCCATACCGAAATCTGGAATGAAGACCCCGAACCCGGGAATCGCTACGCCACGCGTGCCGCATATTGCCGTGGTTATGATGTATACGGCGAGATGGTTGGCAATGCGCGCTGGGTAGAAATGCTGTTCCTGTTGTTCCGACCGGAATTACCGGCACCGGCCGCGCTCGACTTGATCGAGGCGCTCGCGGTGGCGCTGGCCAATCCCGGGCCGCGTGATGCCTCGGTACATGCCGCCATGTGCGGCGGCATCGCCGGCTCCAATGCGGCCGCATCGCTGATCGCCGCTTTATCGGTCGGCGCGGGGCGTTACCACGGTGCGCGCGATGTACACGATGCAATGCGGTTATGGACCAGGTGCGGCATGGACCTGTCCACATGGAAGGCCTGTCTCGATCCCGTACCCCAGGAAACCGCGGATACCTGGCCACAGGCGGAACATCCCCCAGGCTTCGAGCCGCATGCCACTGTCACACCGGGCGCAACGCTGACTCTGCTTGAAAGGCTCGCGGCAATCGCTCGCGTCGCCGCATTACCTCGCCTCGGCTGGCTGCTCGAGCAGCGTGAAGCACTGGAGCAGGCGACGGGAATGGGTCTGGCTATGTCAGGCGTTGCCGCCGCCGCGTTGGCCGATCTCGGGTTCGAGCCGTCGGAAGGCGAAATGCTATATCTGCTGTTACGCCTCCCTGGCGCGGCAGCACATGCACTGGAACAGCAGCGTAAGGACTACACGCAGTTCCCGTTTTACGCGGTCGAACTGGAAGACGACCCGGCTGAAAAGAAGGAGGCCGTATGAGCGGGCACAACGCAAACGTTTCGGACGCCAGGGGCCCAGCCTTGCTCGACGAACATGCCGGTATCCTTCGCACTCGGGTTGGTGCCTGCTGGCCCGGCAGCCGGGCGGTATTCCGTGGGGTCGACCTGCACCAGGAATTCCATGATGCGGACTGGATGGCGCTTTACGTCTACGGCATTACCGGACGTCGCTTTACTCCGCAACAGATCAAGCTGTTGCATGGGATCTGGACCAACACCAGCTATCCTGACACGCGCCTCTGGAATAACCGGATTGCGGCACTGGCCGGCAATGTCCGCAGTTCGCCGATACTCGGTCTGGCGGCGGCGCTGTCGGTATCGGAAGCGCGTATTTACGGTGGCGGCCCAGGGCTGCGGGCGATCGACTTTTTCCAGCGCGCGGGCAGGGCGCTCGATGCAGGACAATCTTTGCGGGCCTTTGTGCAAGAAGAACTGGCGGCGCGCTACATCTATGGCTACGGCCGCCCGATCGAGGCGCACGATGAGCGGCTGCCCTGGCTGTCGGGCCTCGCGAAGTCGCTGGGACTCGCTGATGGGCGGTATTTCCGGATGGCGTTCGAGGTGGAGCGCACCCTGGCTGAACTTGGCAAGCCTTCGCTCAAGATGAATTATGCGGCGATGACGGCGGCACTTGGCGCCGACATGGGCTTGTCGGTTCGGGAATTCCAGATCTTCCGGCTGCCGCTGTTCCTTGCCGGGATGCCCCCCTGCCTGGTGGAAGCCGCACACAAACCCGAAGGCACACTATTCCCGACACCCTGCGATGGCATCGCCTATGAAGGCGTGAGCAAGCGCCCTTGGCAGAAGTGAAAGTGCATTTGGCAAGCTGTTGCGGCCGGCTGAAAAATTTGCTTGTCGGAATGGACTGTAGAACATCGTTGCACTAGACTGTTACCGCATTGCACAACACTATCAGCGAGGGGGAACACATGAAACACATTTATGCGCTTCCCTTGGCAATTGCTACCGTGGCTAGCGTGGCCCTGGTGCATGCGCCGGTTACCTTGGCCGCCGATATCGGGGAAGAAGAAGACCTTGCGCTGGTGTACGGCGACAAATCCACCATCAGCATCGCGACCGGCAGCAAGCAGCAGTTGCGCCGGGCACCAGCGGTCGCTACGGTGATCACCGCCGAGGATATCGCCGCCATGGGGGCGACCGATCTCGATGAAGTCCTGGAGACGGTACCCGGCATCCACGTCAGCAATGCGCCCAACACCTATAGCTCGCTCTACCTGATCCGCGGCATTTACAGTAGCCAGAATCCCCAGACCCTGATGCTGCAGAACGGCATCCCCATGACAACCCTGTTTCAGGGGAATAAGGGCACCATCTGGGGCGGCTACCCGGTAGAAAACATCGCACGTATCGAAATCATCCGTGGCCCAGGCTCGGCCTTATATGGCGCCGACGCGTATTCCGGTGTCATTAACATCATTACCAAGACCGCAGCCGATTTGCAGGGAACCAGCGCCGGCGTGCGCGCCGGCTCCTTCAATACCCGCAGCGCCTGGGTCCAGCATGGCGGCAAGGCCGGTGACATCGATGTCGCCGCCTATCTGCAGGTAGGCAGCACTGATGGCCAGCGGCGTATTATCGAAGCCGATGCCCAGTCCGCCCGCGACCGCGCTACCGGCACCCGGGCCAGTCTTGCGCCCGGACCCGTCAACGTTGGCTATGATGCACTCGATGCCCACCTGACGCTCGGCTACGAGAAATGGCATCTCAACGTCGGCTACAAGCTGCGCGACGACCTAGGCACAGGCGCCGGTATCTCATCCGCGCTGGACCCGATCGGCAAGGAAAAGAGCGAGCGTTTCAACACAGACCTGTCATGGACCGATAACCATCTGGCCAACGGCTGGGGAGGCGGCGCCACGGTCAGCTATTTCGAATATCGGCAGCGGATCCCGGTCAACCTGCAACTGCTGCCACCGGGAACGCGTTTTCCGACCGGGTCCTTTCCAGAGGGGATGATCGGCCATCCGGACACATCCGAGCGACAGCTGCGCTTGTCCGCGTTCGCCACCTATTCTGGTTTTGCGAACCACAGCCTGCGCTTTGGCGTCGGCCATGACGATCTTGACCTGCATAACACCCGCACGATCAAAAATTACATCTTCAATCCTGCGGGCGTCCCGGTTCCCGCCGGGCCGGTGGCCGATTATTCGCTGATCCAGCCTTTCATGCTGCCGCAACGCCGCCAAGTCAATTACCTGTACGTGCAGGACGAATGGCAACTGGCACGCGACTGGGCGCTGACGACCGGCGTGCGGCATGACCGCTATTCCGATTCCGGCGGCACCACCAATCCACGGGTGGCGCTGGTGTGGGACGCGGCGCTCGACCTGACCGCCAAACTGCTGTACGGACGCGCTTTCCGGGCACCGTCGTTCTCCGAACAGTACAGCATCAACAACCCGGTTCAGCGCGGCAATCCTGACCTGAACCCCGAAACAATCTCAACCCTGGAGACTGCCTTCTCATGGCAGGCAAGGCGTGACCTGCAGCTCAATCTGAGCGTGTTCCGCTACACCATGGATGACATCATCCGGGCCACGCCTAATCGGGCTCCGGCCCTTGGCTCGACCTTCAACAATACTGGTGGCCAGCATGGGCGCGGCATGGAGTTCGAAGCGGTCTGGGATGCCACCCGGACTGTGCGCCTGTCCGGAAATTATGCCTACCAGCGCTCGATCGATGAATCGACAGGTACCGATGCCGGCTATGCGCCGCATCATCATCTGTACACGCGCGCCGACTGGCGCTTCACCAGCGGTTGGTTGGCCAGCACGCAGCTGAACTGGGTAGCGGACCGCAAGCGACCGGCTGGCGACCCTCGTCCGCCGGTTGCCGACTACAAGACCGTGGACGTTTCCCTGCGCACCAGCCGTGCCAGGGGACAGTGGGAATTCGCCGCCACGGTACGTAATCTTTTCAATGCAGATATACGGGAGCCCAGCCCCGCTCCCGGCCTGATTCCTAACGACCTGCCCCAAGCACCTCGCGCACTTTATTTACAGGCGGTGTACAGCATGTGACGGTACGACCGTCCGCGACACCACATTTCCAAGCTTCAGGGCGGTCGATCGCCGTCCTGGGAACCGACGACATGCCGCGCTGGCGATACCAGGCGGGCCCGACCGATACGATGGATAACAGACCCAGTACTTATTACCAACCGCCGTTTGTCACCAAATTCAACCGCAGCACGCGCTTGTGGAATTTGTTTGGCCAAAAGAAGATTGATTTGTCCGAGGCATCGCTGATCGAGGCCGCCCGTGCTGAAACCGGGCTGGAGCGCTTCGGCGATGAAAGTTTTGTGCCGCCGCTGCGTGCCTTGCTGCACTCGCTTGAAACGGAAGCCGAGCTCAATCCGTTCGGACGCTTCAATGCACGCATGCGCACCATCCGTTCTCTGAAAAACCGCCTGTGGGCGAATGCCTGTTTCGAAGCGCATCCGGAAATCCTCGAACGCCGGATTGAAGCCCCCATTATGATTGTCGGTCCGCATCGTTCCGGTACCACGCGTCTGCAGCGGATGATGGCGACCGATACGCGCCTGCAGCATCTGAAGACCTGGGAGGGATTCAATCCCGCCCCGCGTCCCGGATTGCCCGACATGGGCAAGCAGCTGCGGCGCGATGAGGTAAAGCAGTTTCTGGATCTCGGCCGGCAAATCTATACCGGTGGCTATATCGCGCACCCGATGGATGCCGACTGGCCCGAAGAAGACATGCTGCTGCTCAACCATTCCTTCTGCGGCTTTTCGGTGCTCGGCATGTTTAATATACCGAGCTATTACCGCTGGTTCCTTGAGTATGACAAGACCGAGGTATACCGCTATACCGCCAAGCTGATGAAGCTGATTTCGTGGTCGCGCGGCGATGCTGGCGACAAGCGCTGGGTGCTCAAGAACCCGCAGCACATGCTGGACCTTGATGTGCTGACGAAGGTTTTCCCTGATGCCCGGTTGGTATTTACCCATCGCGACCCGATCAAGACCGTGGGATCCGTCATGTCGCTGATGTGGCATTTTGCAGTCCAGCATACCGACCTGCCATGTCGCGCGTCGACGCGCGAAGTGTGGATGGATTTCTGCGAGCAAGCGGCGCGGCGTGCCATGGAACAGCGCGAGCATATTGCCGCCGCCCAGCAAATGGATGTCCACTATGAAGAAATGAATCGTGACTGGCGCGCTGCGATGCGGCGCATCTATGCGTTTGGCGGCATGGAATTCACCTCACAGGTCGAGCAAGCCATGCACGACTGGCTGGACAACAGCGAAAAAGAAAACCTGCATGGCGGGCACCGCTATGCACTCGAAGATTTCGGCACCAGCGCAGCAGAAGTCGACCGTCGCATGATGTTCGTGCGCGACCGATACGCCATCGCTTACGAGGGCAAATGAACACGCGCGACAAATTTGCCAGTAACACCGGAACCAGTTCTCGCGTCAGTAATGACGTGACCTGGCAAACCAGCAAGGTCACGGCCGACGATCGCGTACGCCTGTTGCAACAACAGCCTGCGACGGTATGGTTGACCGGTTTATCCGGCGCGGGAAAATCCACGATTGCCTACGAACTGGAACGGCGCTTGGTCGCACGTGGCCAGGCTGCCTTCGTGATGGATGGCGACAACATCCGGCACGGTCTCAATCGCGACCTCGGCTTTTCTCCTTCGGACCGCAGCGAGAACATCCGGCGCATTGCGGAAGTGGCAAGGCTTTTCAATGAGGCTGGGATGCTGGTGATCACTTCCTTCATTTCGCCTTACTGTGCCGACCGGGCAATGGCGCGCGAGATCATCGGTTTTGACCGTTTTTTCGAAGTCCATCTGGCGACCGAATTGCGGGTCTGCGAAGAGCGTGACCCCAAAGGTCTGTATCGCAAGGTGAGGGCAGGTGAAATCCGGGAGTTTACTGGCATCAGCGCCCCTTATGAAACGCCGGAGCAACCGGACCTGCGGGTCGATACCGGCTGCATGACGCTCGACGCCAGCGTGGAAGCCATTCTGCGTCTGCTGGAACCGCGGCTTGGAGCGGAGCCCCATGGATAATTTACGTCACATCCGGTCGTGGAACGGCACAACACGCCAGGGTTCGCTGTTTGCCGGAATGTGCTTTGCGCTATCCGTGGTTCGGGTGCGTCGCGCAGTGTTCCCTTGATAATATGGCCGCAGTCCTCTCCCCGCTGATTCGTCGTTTCACGTCTGGCACACGCATCCTGTGCGTAGCGCTGGGCCTGCTTTCGACTATTGCGCCGGCATCCTCCTGGGCGGCGGGCGCGGCCGGGCATATCCTGCTCGCCGAGGCCGGTGATCCGCCGCGCCGGGCTGACACGTCGACGCCGGCCCCTGGTTCGGTAGCTGTGGTGTATCCCGATCTCGGCGAACCGTACCGCAGCATCTTTGCCACCATTATCCAAGGCATTCAGGATGGCGCGAAGTCTACGGTTCACCTGTATGCTGTCGCGCCCAATACCGATACCGCCGAGCTGAATGCCGGTCTCCGGCGACATGGTGCCAAAGTGGTCATTGCACTCGGCCGCCAAGGCTTGAAGGCGGTGTCCGCCATCGAGCGCGAGATTCCCCTGGTGGTCGGCGGTGTGCTGGCCATGCCGGAAGGCGATTACCGCAGCGTGACCGGCATCAATCTGACACCGGACCCCGCCTTACTGTTCAGTCGCCTGCGGGGGCTGGTGCCTTCGGTTAAGCGTGTGACACTTGTCTACAATCCGCAACATAACGAATGGCTGGTACGCCTTGCGCGCGAAGCCGCCAGAGCGCAAGGACTGGAACTGATTGCGCTTGAAGCACGCGACCTGGCCAGCGCCGCGCGCCTGTACGAAAATGCGTTTGCCGGCAGCGACAGCAAGCGCGATGCGATCTGGTTGCCGCAGGACGCGACCACGGTCGACGAGACCACCATCCTTCCCCTTGTGCTCAAGGAAGCCTGGAACAGAAGCGTACCTGTCTTTTCCAGCAGTTTCCTGCACGTGAAAAAAGGCGCACTGTTTGCGCTGTACCCGAACAATGTGGAACTCGGTCGCACGCTTGCCGCTTCGGCACTCGGCGTGCTTGCCGGTGATCCGCGCCGACGCGGCATGTTTCCGCTTCGAGATGTACAGATGGCAGTCAATGTCCGGACCGCCAGCCATATCGGTTTAAGTATCGGGTACCAGCAGCAGCGCAGCTTTGACGCTATTTTTCCGGAGCCATGATGAACACCTTTACTTCACCTGTTCAACTGCAACGACACTTGCACGCTGTTCCGCACACGCGTCCTTGCCTGACGCGCTCCATCGTTTCCTAAGCCGCCATGTTTCGTCACTATTTCAGCCGTACCGGTTTTCGCCGGCAACTGACCATTACGGTGAGCGCCGCCATCCTCGGGCTCGCCCTGTTTTCTTCCCTGATGAATTCCTGGGAAGCCAGCCGCCGTATGGAAGGCTATCTGGTCGAGCAAGGGCAGCGTATCGCCGAAAACCTGGCCCGCCAGAGTATCCTCGCGCTCCTGTACAGCTCCCCGGACAATGTACGCGACGGCATTGCCGCCACGCTGGCATTTCCCGACGTGCTGCAGGTCGAGATCACCGACGCGGTCGGCAAACCCCTGCTTTCACAGTCCAAACCAGGCGCCAATGTCTCGAGTCCCGCAGCGCCGCGGTCAGCGGAGTGGAGCACCGGGAGTCCACGTGCCGTGCTCGACAATGAAACCGGCAATCACTGGTACTTCACCGCACCGGTCTATGGTGGCCAGACCGACACATCGCCGTTCGAAATGCATGACAACAAAGCGCAATTGCTCGGTTACGTTCATGTAGTGATCGGCAAGGGAACACTGAACCGGCTGGTCACATCGCTCCTGATCGGCAATCTCGCCATCACACTTTCTTTCGCCGCTGTCCTGCTGGGCATCATGCGCCTGCTTGCGCGTCATATGATCAAGCCGCTCAATGCCTTGTCGCGGCTGATGGGTCGTGCCGAGGCGGGCGAATCCGGCATGCGCGCCGTACCCGCCGGACCGCGCGACATCGTCGAGATGGCGCACGCCTTCAACAAAATGATGGACGTGCTGGAAGAGCGCGAGGCGGAGCTTAAGCAATCGCGCGACGAGGCGGTGCGCACCGCGTTGTCCAAGACTCAGTTTGCGGCCACCGTCAGCCATGAAGTTCGCACACCACTCAACGGCGTGGTCGGCATGCTCGACATGCTCAAGGAAATGCACCTGACCAAGCGTCAACAGGAGTGTGTCGATATTGCCTGGAATTCTTCCCACACGCTGATCGAGCTGATCAATGACATCCTTGATTTTTCAAAGATGGAAGCAGGCAAGCTCGAACTCGAAGAAATCGAGTTCGAGCTACGCAAGCTGGTAGAAGAAGTCATTGAACTGCTGGCCAGGCAGGCACAGCAGAAAGGGCTGGAAATCGGCTACCTGATGGCACCGGAGGTACCGGAACGCATACGCGGCGACTCGCTGCGCCTGCGCCAGGTGTTGCTCAACCTGATCAGCAACGCAGTCAAGTTCACCGAGCACGGCGAAGTGGCCATACATATTTCGGCCGCACCGGATGCGGACGATAAGCTGATGTTGCGCTTTGATGTATCGGACACCGGCATTGGCATGAGCAACGACGCGGTCAAGCATATCTTTGAATCATTCGCGCAAGCCGATCGTTCGACCACCCGCAAGTATGGAGGCACCGGGCTCGGCCTTGCCATTTGCAAGCAGCTCGTGGTCCTCATGAAGGGCGAGATCGGTGTGTCCAGCGAACTCGGCAAAGGCAGCACTTTCTGGTTCAAGGCACGCTGTTCGGCTGGGACCGCCCAAGTCGCCATGGTTTCTGCTCCTGCCCTTGCTCCTGCCTCAGTGCCTGCGCCGATCGATGACAGTTATCTGCGCGGCATCAGGGTGCTGGTGGTCGACGAAAGCAGGATTGTGCGCAGCTTCCTGTGCCAGAGCCTGGAACAGGTCGGCATGCGTTGCCATGCCGTTACCAATGGACCGGAAGCCCTGTCGGAACTCGCGCGTGCGGAACAAGCGCGCGCTCCGTATGCGCTGGTGATCCTGGACGTCGCAACCACCGACGATCGCGGAACTGACCTGGTACGCCGGTTACGTGTGGAAATCGGCACCGTGGTGCCACGCTTGCTGGCACTCGACCGATACGCTTCACCAATGAGTAAAAGCGCGCTGGGTGCTGATCTCTACCTCGGCAAGCCGTTGCGGAGGGAACGCCTGATGGAAGCAGTGCGCCGCCTGCTGCCCGGCACGCCCGTGCCTGGCACCGCTTTCACCGCCAGCGCGCCGGTGACAACCGCGACGGTCGCCGCCAAGGATTACCGCGTCCTCGTCGCCGAAGACAATCGCACCAACCAGATGGTGGCTGGCGGCATGCTCGCCATGAACGGTTGCGAATGCCAGATAGCCGCCAACGGCCGTGAGGCTGTCGAGGCGGCACGCCGCGGTCGCTTCGACCTGATCCTGATGGACTGCAGCATGCCGGAAATGGATGGTTACGAGGCAACCGCCCATATCCGTAACTTCGAAGAGACGCTGGGCTTGCGCACGCCGATCATCGCGATGACTGCCAATACCCAGCCGGGCGACTCGGAGAAATGCCTGGCTGCCGGCATGGATGACTATCTTGCCAAACCGATTACCCTGGTGGAATTGCGGCAAAAGCTCGAGCGCTGGCTCGCGCGTCTTGAGCCAAGCGGACGTGCGATATTGCCGGAAGTCGAAACGCATGAAGCTGATGGCAGCCCGCTGGACCATGAAACCTTCGACAAGCTGCGCGAAATTCTCGGACCGGCGCTGGAACAAACCGTGACTCCCTTCCTTGAAGACACGCCCGATTATCTGGACGGGCTGGAGCAGGCGGTACAGGAATTGAATGCCGACGCCGCGCGCGCCATGGCGCATTCGATCAAGGGCAGCAGTGGCAACCTCGGCGCACTGAATCTTGCGCAGATCGCCAAGGAGGCGGAAGAACTGGCGATCGACCATCGCGTCGGTGAAATCCGCCCCCTGCTCGGGCGTCTGCGCCAGGCGTTTGATGAGGTCTCCGCCGTGTTGGGCGCTGAGGTCATGATTGAAGATCGCCTGAGTGAGCGTGAAGACGACGAAGCGCCGCAAGTGCTGGTGGTCGATGATGATCGCAGCACCCGTAGTTCGTTGCGGCATACGTTGCAGCGCGACGGCTTCCGCGTGGAAGAAGCCGCCGATGGCGCACAGGCTCTGCAGATGCTCAAGCGCATGCAGCCGGATGTGATCCTGATGGATGCGGTGATGCCGGTGATGGATGGCTTTACCGCTTGCGCACGGGTGCAGGAATTGCCGAATGGACGCTCGATCCCGGTGCTGATGATTACCGCGCTGGAAGATAATCAGTCGGTGGAGCGCGCGTTCGCGGCCGGCGCCAGTGACTACATTCCCAAGCCGATTCACTTTGCGGTACTGTCGCAGCGGGTGCGGCGCATCATCGAAGCCAACCAGGCCGAGAAGCGCATCCGGCATCTGGCCTATAACGACATCCTGACCGGATTGCCAAACCGTGCCCTCTTCATGGACCAGCTTGGCCGCCGTATCGAGCAGGCACGCGTCGCAGGGGAGTCCGTTGCGGTGCTCTTCCTTGATCTGGATCGCTTCAAGAATGTTAACGATTCGCTCGGCCACGATGCCGGTGACCGCTTGCTGGTCGCTGTGGCACAGCGTCTGCGGCGCAGTGTCCGCAATGCCGACTGTGTCGCACGTCTTGGTGGTGATGAGTTCACCGTGGTGCTGGCCGAGATCGTTGGCCCGAATGCGGCCGTGACGGCTGCTCAGAATATCTGCCGTGCCTTGTCGACGCCATTCGAGATTGATGGCAACGATATTTTTGTCACCACCAGTGTCGGCATTTCCATGTACCCCAATGATGCGACCGATGTCGGAACCTTGCTCAAGCATGCGGACACCGCGATGTATCGCGCGAAGAAAACAGGCAGCGGCTTCCAGTTTTTTGAAGCCTCGATGGAACATTCGATTTCCGAGCATGTACGCCTGGAAAACGATCTGCGCCGTGCACTGGAACGCAATGAGCTCGAAGTCTATTACCAGCCGCAGGCACGTGTTGACACGGGCAAGATCATTGGCGCGGAAGCGCTGGTGCGCTGGCGCCATCCGACGCGTGGCATGGTGTCGCCCGCCGAATTCATTCCACTCGCCGAAGAGACCGGGCTAATTAGTCCCCTCGGAGAGATGGTATTGCGGACCGCATGTAAGCAGTTGCAGTCATGGATCGCGGCAGGTTTCTCGCCGATCCGCATCGCTGTCAATCTGTCGGTGAAGCAGTTGTTGAAAAAGGATTTTGCTTCATCGGTCGAACAGGCCCTGGCGGATACGGGACTGTCGCCGAGTTTGCTGGAACTGGAAATCACAGAGAGCACCTTGATGGAGAATGCGCAGGATACGCTGGAGGCTTTGCATCGCTTGCGCAGTCTTGGCGTGCGACTGTCGATTGACGATTTTGGTACGGGATATTCATCCCTGTCTTACCTGAAACGCTTCCCGGTTGACATTATCAAGATCGACCGCTCGTTTGTACGGGATGTGCCGCATGATGCGGATGATGCGTCGATTGTTACGGGGATTATCGCGCTGGCACATAGCTTGCGGCTTGAGGTAGTGGCGGAGGGGGTCGAGACTGCGTCGCAGCTGGGGTTCTTGAAGGATAGGGATTGTGATTTGATGCAGGGGTATTTTTTGAGCAAGCCGGTGCCGGCGGAGCAGTTTGCTCGTGAGTTGCTGTCGGTGGCGCAGCCGGAATGGAAGGGGATGACGGGGAGTTTGCCGGGGGTGTGAGGGGGAGGGTTGGTTTTTCTTCTTACGTCTTCTCTTCGGTGATTCTGGACGTGTTGTTCTTCGTGGATGCTAGCCGGGACTGGCCCCGGCGGGCCACTTCCTTTCTTTGCTTCGCCAAAGAAAGGAAGCAAAGAAAGGCGACCCCGGTTCGCCGCCCTTCGGGTGCCCAAAAGAGCACGGGCCAAAACGGGAAGCGAAACAAACTCGCCTGCGGCTCAGACAGGTTTCGCTTCTTTATCCGTTTTGGCCCGCGCTCTTTTGGCGGCTGCACAGGGGCATTTTTAAACCCATCCCCACCCTAACCCTCCCCTTGAAAGGGAGGGAACTTCGGCTCGCTCGCTGCGCATCGCATTGCCGATTGCCGATTGCCGATTGCCGATTGCCGATTGCCGATTGCCGATGTCGGGACTCTCTGCGAACAGTACTTTCTTCAGACGGTAATCCATCCTCACTACCTCCCAGCATCAAGAACGTCCCCTCCCCTTCAAGGGGAGGGCCAGGGTGGGGATGGGTTGAAACCCCCTGTGCAGACGCCAAAAGAGCAGTGCCGCAAGCGGGAAGCGCAGTTGTCTGAGCCGCAGGCGAGTTCTGCGCTTCCCGCTTGCGGCACTGCTCTTTTGGGAACCCGAAGGGCGGCTGAACCGGGGTCGCCTTTCTTGGCTTACCTTCTTTGGCGAAGCAAAGAAGGTAAGTGGCCCGCCGGGGCCAGTCCCGGCAAGCATCCACGAAGAACCTTCAGCCTTGAATCACCGAAGAAAAAACCAACAACAAAAAACCAACAACAAAAAACCAACAACAAAAAACCAACAACAAAAATCCTTAACGACAAATCCCTCTACCGCACAAACCTCCCATCCTTCCCAATCATCGTCAACTCAACAAACTCACTCCCCGTATGATCCCCCGCCCCATACGTCACCATCAACCCACCAAAATCCACCCTCTGCATCGATTCCAGTGCTCGCACAAACCCCTCACGCGTCAACTTCGGCCCCGCGCGCCGTAAGCCCTCCACCAGAACCTTTGCATTCACATACCCCTCCATCGCTGCATACGAAATCGTCGCTCCCGATGCCTTCGCGGCCGAATTAAACTCCTGCCCCAGCGTGGTCGTCACCAGATGCGGCGCAGGTGTAATCTGCGACACAATCACACCGGTGCCAGCCTTGCCCAGTTCCTTCACAAAAGCATTCGAGGAATTGTTCGACAAGGTCATGATCTGCGTATGGCTTCCCGCCGCCCGAATCGCCTTGATCACGTCGACCGTATTCTTGGCAGAACTGACGATGATCAGCGCTGAAGGATTCGCTTTCACCACCTCGGCAGCCGCCGCAGCGTTATCCGGATTCACACGGCCAAACTTGATGATGGTGGCCGGCTGCAGCTTGCGTGCCTCCATCGCTTTCTTGAAGCCTTCCAGTCCATCCTGGCCAAAGGCATCGTCCACATGCAGGATGCCAATCGCCTGGATCCCGATGGTGGTGAAGTGCTCGACCGCACGCACCACTTCGTCTTGATATTTCGCGCGAATGTTGAACAACATTTTGTGCGCCGGCTGATGGAAGATTGTCGCGCCGGTGCTGGGGGCGACCAGCGGGATATTGTTTGCCTCAAGCAGGGGCAGGATGCCTTTTGTGTGCGGCGTGCCACGGCCCTGGAACAACGCAAAGACGCGGTCTTTTTTGATCAGGGTTTCGGCATTGGCCAGCGTAAGGGCAGGGTCGAACTTGTCGTCGAGCATGCGCATCTCGATCTTGCGACCATAGACGCCGCCTTGTTTGTTGACCTGATTGAAATAGGCGTTCGCGCCTTCATTCATTTCCTTCACGGGAGCGGCGACCGTGCCGGTGAGACCGACGGTCTGCCCGATTAAGATCGTGTTGTCGGTGACGCCTTCTTCCGCCGATGCCGCCATTAACGTTCCGCCAAACAATAGTGCCGCCAGTACCCTGCGTCGCAACAAAATCATGTTCTCCCCCAATGTATCAAAAAGTTTACGTACGGAAAGAATATCCCATGCATTCTTCGCCGACGATGGGGTGTGTCGCAACTGTGGGTTTTACGTAACAGTCCGAGCAAATATCGACTGTGACGATTGATTACTCTCAAGCTGTACGTATATAGAAGGCAGTCGCCTGCGGTGTTTCCGCATATCGCCTACAATGCAATGGTGCGTTGCACAAACCCAATTTCTGCAGGAGCCGGCATGAAATCGATTGATCTGGAAGGCTTGATGCCACACATGAGTACTATTAACGCTTCTGGCGCGGACCGTCCTGTCGTCCGCGTCAAGGAACTGTCCGAACGCGACAGGCGCCGCTTGCTGATGCATTTTCTCGCGCTCGACGACAGTGATCGATTGCTTCGCTTCGGCACGGTATTGCCTGATGAGTTGATTACCCGTTATGTGCAGAAACTGGATTTTTCACGCGACACCGTGTTTGGCGTGTATGACGACAACCTGAGGTTGCTGGGCGTCGGGCATCTGGCCTTCACCGCGCGTGAGACTTCTACGGTTTTGCATAATGCGACACTGAAGGCCCGAATCGCTGAGTTCGGGGTTTCCGTGTCGGCCAATGCGCGCGGCATGGGTATCGGTTCGCGCTTGTTCGAACGGGCGGCGATACGTTGTCGTAATGAGGATGTCGATACCTTGTACATGCATTGCCTGTCTTCCAACCAGACCATGATTCATATCGCCGCAAAAGCGGGTATGAAGATTCATCGCGAATACGGCGAAGCGGACGCTTATCTCAAGCTACAGCCTGCGAGTCCGGGAACGATGCTGGCGGAAGCCATGGAAGAACAATTCGCGACCTTCGATTACGGATTCAAGGCCAATACCAAGGCGGCGCTCAAGTGGTGGAATCGCTTGCCGGGACGGAAAGGAAAGTAGGCAGCCTTCCTGCTGCGGCGCTGCCATCATTACACCAATGGCAGCGCAGTCGTATCCTTGATCCTCTGCAGCGCAAAGCTCGACTTCACGTCCATTACTGCGGAATGCCTGAGCAGCGTTTCCATCATGAATTGCGAGAAATGCTCCATGTCTTCCACATGGACTCGCAACAAATAATCCATTTCGCCTGTCATCGCGTAGCAGGCCACAACCTCGGGCCAGTTTGCGACTGATGCGGCGAAATCGGCGCGTGGCGAACGTCCGCCGGCCGGATGACTATCGTTGTGCCTCTCCAGCCGCACATTGACATAGGCCAGTAGCCCCAGTCCGATTTTGTCCGGATCAAGCAAGGCAACGTACTGACGAATAACGCCGTTCTCTTCAAGGTTCTTGATACGCCGCAGGCAAGGCGAAGGCGATAAGTTGACACGCTCGGCAACTTCCTGGTTCGTCAGCCTGCCATCCGCTTGCAGAATGGAAAGGATTTTGCGATCGGTCTTGTCCAAGTCAATTTTTGGCATATTCAGCCTCTGTGATTCGATGTGGAGCAATATTATTGCTCATAATCCGATGAAGAGCGCAATCATCGCAATTTTATGCCTTGGTGTCTTGACTATACTGTCTTCATCCTTTTGCCATGTCCAACCGCGAAATTTACGGTGATGGAAAGGCGATCAAGTACAAGTCACGGAGACATCACCATGAACACCACAGTAGACCAGGCGGATTTTTTCAAGACGCTCGAAGAAAAGTCGGATGGCGGTAAGCTTCGCGGCGACTACAGCCGCTGCGACGCAAACTATGTTGTCCAGCAGGACTGGTCGGCATACACCCCTGAACAGCACGCATTGTGGAAAAAGCTCTATCAGCGCCAGGCAAAGCTGGTGCCGGGGCGGGCTTGCGATATGTTCATCGACAGCTTGGCAAAGATGGATGCCAGCGAAGAGATCCCCCGTTTCGATCGCACCACCGAAGCCTTGCGCAAGGCCACCGGATGGGAACTGGTCGCCGTACCCGGCCTGGTGCCAGAGCTGACGTTCTTCGAGCATCTGGCCAATCGCCGCTTTCCAGTCACCGTGTGGCTGCGCGAAGCCCATGAATTCGACTACATCGTCGAGCCCGATGTGTTCCACGACTTCTTTGGCCACGTGCCATTGCTATTCAATCCGGTTTTTGCCGATTACATCCAGCAATATGGGCAGGGCGGCCTGAAGGCACTCAAGACCGATGGTCTCACACATCTTGCGCGGCTCTACTGGTACACGGTGGAGTTTGGACTGATTGAAAGCCCGCAAGGCTTGCGCGCCTATGGTGCTGGCATCTTGTCATCGGGCGGAGAAATAGAGTATTGCCTGACAGATCCCGCACCGCGTCGTATTCCGCTCGACATCGAACGCATCATGCGTACGCTGTACAAGATCGACTCTTATCAGGAAACGTATTTTGTGATCCGCGATTTCGAGCAGCTGTTTAAGGCAACCGCGCCCGATTTCACACCGATTTACGAGCGCCTGAAAGGTCAGGAGGCGCTGCCTGCCAACACCTTGTTGCCTGGGGAGATCAACCTGCCGCCGAATCCAAAGAATGCTGGCTAACCAGGAGCCTTAGCGGCTACCGTGCTAAAGCGCTAGCCGCTAACTGGAAAGGCGGCTGCGCAACAGTGCGCGAATCTCTTCGCGTGTCACTTTGCCATTCTTGTTGATATCCAGGCGTTCAAAATTATTGACGATCCGCTCCATGCCGGCGGTCTGGGCCTCGGCCATGGTCAAGCCGCCATCCTTATCTATGTCCGCTGCCTTGAATTGCTCGTCAAATTTCGCGAGGTGCCGCTGCGGCTTGGGTGCTGGTGACGGGGCAGGATTGGGTGTCTGTTCAGTGGCAATTGCCAGTCCGGCACCAAACACGGTACCGATTACCATGCATGCCAGGATGTAGTGCATTACATTCTCCAAAAACTTGCTCGAACGATTTAAATTTAAATGTAAGCAGAGCCACGGTGTTTCACCAAGGCATTTACGCCTTGTTACACCTCGAAGTGCCCTTTCTCCCGCAATCATCCTTCTTTCTGCTTCCATCGGATGCTAAATTGCCAAGCTGACGGTTCTCGATTGGCATCTCGGACTACAGCTATGACGCCAACGTTACAATTGGTGCATGGCGGCCTATAGTTCTTGCTGATCTACGGCGTTGTTTCCGCCGTCACGCTGTGGTGTATCGGCGACCGCTTCAGTTATCCAGGTACGTCCGGAATCGAGGTTGCCCTGGTCTGACTATTTTTTTTCTGACCTTACGCAGCTTGACCCTGGCAAGCGCAAGCTTCAGCCGTCTGCGCGACAAACTGACTGAAGTGCAAAGAACGCAGGTCGCGATCGCGTCATCGTTGCCGAGCCCGAACTGGCCGGTCATGTTGCCCGCGCCGGACGCTGATTCCCCGCTTCTCCCGTCGAGACGTAACGCGGGCCTGTGTCTTCAAGACGGCGGTCAAGCGTAACGTCAACTGCCTTTCAGGTAAGTTGATAACGCAGTGCCGACAATTCGATATGCGTCAGAATCACGGCACTCTTGAGCGCATAGTTCATGCCGTCGTAGGGATGGATGCGATGCTGCGCTTCATCGCTGAGCCGCGCGAGCTCATCGACGCTTTGCCGCATCCTAGGTTCGTCGCGCGCGTGCAATGCCTGCTGTGCCTGGCTGGAACGCTGTCGCAGCCTGCTCACGCATTCCTTCAGTTCTTGGGGGACGCTTGCATCCGAGTGACATGCCTGTACGGCATGGATAATCGTGCGGTCGATAAAGACCAGGCGGTCTAAGATTTCGTCGTTGTGCGCTTTCATGCAAGACTCCCTTCATACCTCGATAGGGTGCAGCGATTTTCTGGAAACCTGAACACAGCGATGGCGGTTCAGGGAATCATGTTTGGCGCAAATGATGTCGTGTCAGCCATGCGAATGACATGCTGATCATGAAGTTTCTGCTGAAAATTTTTGACATAGTCCGGCGCATCAAGTCAGTCGAGTGAGTTGCCCAAGCTGCGATAGTTACGATGGTTACGTTAGTTGCGTTGATCGCATGAGATCCATGATTCACAGTCCATGGTATTGGACGTTCATGCGGTACGGGTAATACCGGCGATGCCTTGCGATAAATCTCAAAGCATCGTGCGATTCATTACATTGCACGGAACACGCGCTCCAATTGCGGGTCTGGTCTCTGAGTGCTGCAAAGAGATTGTGCTCCCGCTTCTGATACGGATCAACTTGCACCGCACAATGTCTGACCAGTATATGCATGATAAAAATTGGTGCGCTGCGGCGTGCTTGCCTATTGATCAGGTATCAAGTCTTATCAACGCTTTGCATGCAAAACCCATCGGAATCTTCGCTTTTCATTGGTTGCGCGGGTTGGGGAATTCCGTCCACGGTGGCCGACCAGTTCGGTGGTGAAGGGAGTCACCTCGAACGATACGCGCGCGTGCTGACGGGTGTCGAAATCAACACTTCATTCTATCGGCCGCATCGTCCGGTAACGTATGCACGCTGGCGCGACAGCGTGCCTGAGGGCTTTCGCTTTTCGGCGAAGGTCCCCAAAATCATTACACACGAAATGCGCCTCAAGGATGTCGCTGATCCGCTCGAGCGCTTTGTCGGCGAAGTGCGCAATCTTGGTCACAAACTCGATTGCCTGCTGGTGCAATTGCCGCCGCGTCTTGCGTTCGATGCCGATGTTGCGCACCGCTTCTTTCTCGACCTGCGAACAATGATCGACGTCGACGTGGTCTGCGAACCGCGCCATGCAAGCTGGTTTACGCCGGTCGCCGCCGAGCTGCTGCATAACCGCAAGGTTTCGTACGTGATCGCTGATCCCCAGGTGAGCGCGGTGCCGATCGACGACATCGCTGGCCACATGCCGATCACATATCTGCGTCTGCACGGCTCGCCGGAAATGTATTACTCTGCCTACACGGACACGTATCTTGACGAGATTGCCGTGCGTATCAGGGCTTATCTGGACGGGGGCAGCAAGGTCTGGTGCGTGTTCGACAATACTGCTAACGGTGCAGCAGTACCGAACGCGTTGTCGTTAATAAAGCGGCTGAAGGGCTTTGTCGATCAAGTCGGTCCGCTCGATCAATCAATTCAATCGCTTCAATCAAGTCAGTCAATTCCACCAACCCAGCTAAGCCTGCTGGACCTCAGCCGCCACCCGCACTCTTGACCACGGTGACCGTGCAATCGGCCTGTGCCACGACTTGCGACGATACGCTGCCGAGGTAACGACGCAGCACCGAACTTCCACGTGAACCGATCACAATGTGGTCCACATCATTGACTCTCGCGTAGTCGACGATGGCCGATGCCGGGTCAGGCGCTTCCAGTACATGGTAGGTGATCTTATCCGGCGCGATCGCCAGCGGCCGCGCCCAGTGCTTCAGGCCGACCAGATGCTTGACGTGGATATTGCGCCCCTGACGGTCGACCATCTCATCCATGCCGATGCGATTGGTCTTCTGCACGGTGATGCAGGCGAGGCGGGCCCCCGGTTCCGTCTGCAGTATGCGACGCGCAGCGGTACGAAGTGCCTCGGCCAGCGATTCCGATCCATACGACAGGTCGATCGCGACGACAATGATGGGCGCGTGCGTCAGCTGTTGTCCTGCTGATTGCTGCGACGAGGCTTCCATGCCGACCGCATGGAACCAGCGGCGTGCGACAACAAAAAAACCATCTCTTGCATGCTTGTCCGCACGAGCGGTCAGTTGTACCTGATCAAGATTCTGCAACTCAAACGCGAGTTGTGCCGCGGTATCGTGGCGTGAACCCGGGTCCACTTCCAGGCAGCGCAAGATGATCTCCTGCAACCATGGAGGAATCTTTGCATTCAGTGCGCGCGGCGGTATCGGATCGCGGTACAGGCGACGCCGCAGCCCGGATACAGTCGTTGGAAACCCATACGGGCGTTCGCCTGTCGCCAGGTGGTATAGCAATACGCCTAGCGCAAACAGATCGCTGCGCGGATCATTGCGAATATGCAGCACCTGTTCCGGCGAGATGTACGGTCCGGTACCCATGGGCAGTCGGAATTCCTCGGCCAGCAGATCGGGCAGCCTGTCATGGCGCGACAGGCCATAATCAATCAGGATCGCTTCGCCGTTTTCACGAAACATGATGTTGCTCGGCTTGACGTCCAGGTGAATCACCTGCTGCCGGTGCAGATTGTGCAAGGCGCTGGCGACACGAATCCCGATGCTGACCACTTCGTCGATCGGTAGCGGCGCGTCGTCGAAACGCGCACGCAGGGATGTGCCTGCAATCAGTTCCATTACGATATATGGCTGTCCGGTAAAGTCGCCCGATGCCACAAAATGCGGCACATGCGTACCGTTCAGTTTGGGCATGATCATTTGCTCGACTTCAAAACCCACGATCGCCGCCGGGTCATGGTTGTCGTCGAGTATCGGGACTTTCATCAGCAGGGGAGGGCCATCCGGCGCTTCCTCTCGCGAGACGCGCCAGAGCATGGCCATGCCGCCCTTGTGCAGACGCTCTTCCAGGCGGAAGCCGTCAACCACCATGCCTGCCTCGAGACGCCGCATGCGTTACAGGCCGTGCTGCAAACGATTGCCGACGCTTTGCGGCAAGCCGGCGGCGCGAATCTTTTCCGCCGCCGTGTCGTAGTCATACGGCACGCGGAAATAGATCAGCTCATGTGTGACATCGTCATACAGCGCATAACAAGCGGCGGGATTACCATCGCGCGGCTGGCCGACCGAACCGGGCAGTACCAGCCAGTGCCGCTGTGTGCCAAGAGGTATGCTGCTATCGCCGGTCGGCACGAAGGAAGACACCTTGCCCGTCGGCGACATGTTGTACAAGGCCGGTTGATGCACGTGTCCGCAAAAGGTAATCCGGCGCTGCGTTGCGTACATGCTCTTCAGCGCCTCCACCGTGCCGGTAATGTACTCCCAGCTGTGCGGGTCGGCGGCGGTGGCATGCACGAACAGGCAATGTCCGGCTTCCTGCGTCATGGGCAGTTGCTCAAGAAAGCTGCGCTGCTGTTCATTGAGCTGGGAACGCGTCCATTCGACCACTGCGCGTGCCTGAGGATTCATGTTCTTGCCCGCTGCCTGCGAAATCGCGGCATCATGGTTTCCCTGCACCGCGATCGCACCGTCGGCGACGTACTCCATCACGGTATCGACCACCCAGCACGGATCGGCGCCATAGCCGACAAAGTCACCCAGAAAGGCATAACGTTGGGCGCGGCGCTCTTCGGCATGCGCAAGACAGGCGGTGAACGCCTCGCGGTTGGCATGGATATCGGTAAGGATGGCGATCAGCATGGTGGCGAGCGGGTATCGTGCTAACTGGCGGGGCAAATCCTGCCCATGAGCGGCATACCGACACGGTCGGCATGCCACGTGAAGCACATATCTTATCGTGCGAGTCTTTGAGTTTCCTTACACCGCATGAACATTCAGCCTGCGCTCGCTGTGTATTCCCGATAGCCGCGTGCCCGTAGCTCGCAGGCAGGGCAGGTCCCGCAGCCATAGCCCCAGTCATGCAGTGCGCCGCGTTCGCCGAGATAGCAGGTATGCGTGTCGGCCCGGATCACATCGACCAGCGCCTGTCCGCCAAGATCGGCGGCAAGCTTCCAGGTCTCGGCCTTGTTGATCCACATCAGCGGCGTTTCGATCTTCAGACGTGTCGCCATGCCCAGATTGAGCGCTACCTGCAAGGCTTTCATCGTATCGTCGCGGCAGTCGGGATAACCGGAAAAATCGGTTTCGCACATTCCACCGACCAGCACGTCGAGCCCACGGCGATAGGCTACGGTGGCAGCCACCGTCATGAACAGAAGGTTGCGGCCCGGCACGAAAGTGTTGGGCAAGCCATCGTCCTGCATCGCGATCGCGACATCCCGTGTCAGCGCGGTATCGGAAATGCTGGCAATCAGCGAAAGGTCGATCATATGGTCATCGCCCAGCCGGGCATCCCAGTCGGCCGACAGCGACCGCATTGTCTGTAGCAATGCAGGTCGCACGCTGAGTTCGATGGCATGTCGCTGCTTGTAATCAAAGCCGATGGTTTCCACGCGTGCATAGCGGGAAAGCGCCCAGGCGAGGCAGGTGGCGGAATCCTGTCCGCCGCTGAAAAGAACGAGTGCGCCGTTGTTGGTAGTCATGAGTCGGATCAAAAAATAAATGGAGAAGCGGGCCGCGATGATCAGGAATCTTTACGCTGGCATCGGCTGCAATGCGTACGACCTGGCGAATCAGCCGGAACTGTCGGGCTTGCTGACGGTGCTTGCGCAGATTATGGCTTACGGTGCCTTGCGATTCAGTTCCTGCAAGGTTTGTTCGATATAGTCGCCGTTATCTTCGCTGTAGCGTACGCGTACCGGATACCACTCCAGCGTCGGTGCCAGCCAGATGTCGAGAAGCTGGTCTTTCGAATCGGGCGCCGGCACCCGCTGCACATGCAGGCTGTTGAGTTCGCCCAGCGGCGTGTGAATAGTATCCTGGCCGACTACCTTGAACACCCATTCATCCGCATCGCGCTGACCCGCTACGACCACCTTCCACACAAAGCCCGTCTTGAACTTTTTAGGCATACCACGGGCGACCCCGGCGAGTTGCCAGATCACGCTGTTACGATCCTGCTCGCCGCCCTGGATGGGATACTGTTCGTCGGAGCTGCTGAAGGTAATCCGGTTTTCCGAGCGATCGAAAGATGTGGTGGTCGCAGGTCGACGGAAGCGCTTTTCCGTAATGTTGGTGGGCGCCAGTCCACTGGCATCGATAAGGCCTTCACTTTTCGTATCAAGAATTTTGCCGATGATCATCGCACGGGCTTCATTGCTGATGCTGAAGGTATTGCCTGTCATGCTCCAGCGCATGACCGCGTCGCCTTCGATCGGCATGCCTTTCTGTTTTGCCTCTATGGAATAGGACAGGTCAGCCGAAGGGGGAAAACTGATCTTCGCTTTTGTCGCCGGTTTTGCGGACGCCAAAGGCACTGCAGGTCCTGCAATTGCCGTCGTGGCTTTGGTGATTGTGTTTGCCGCGACCGTGCCCGCTAGCATGCCGGACAGTATGATGGCCGCTGCCATCGTTCGCATGAAAGTATTCATCGTTAGTTGGTTTGTGTGGCCGGCGGCAGGCCGGCATTCAGATTGGACAAGGACATTTCCAGATAGTCGCCGTTGGTCGATGTCTGGCGCAGCCTGACTGGATACCATTGCTGTTGCGGCGCGAGCCAGATGTCGATGATCTGGTCATAAGCTTTTTTTTGACGAGGCGCACGCCGTACATGCCAGGCTTTCATCTTGCCGAAGGGCGTCTCGATCTCTTCCTCGCCAATCACGCCGATGCGCCATGTTTCGGCGTCGCGTGCACCAGCCACCACAATATCAAACGCTGCACCCGGAACAAAACGTCCCGGATCCCCGCGACCGATGCCGGCCAGTTGCCACATCACGCTGGCGCGATCCTGTTCGCCGCCCTGATAAGGGTAGACGGCTTCCGATGCGGAAAAGGTGATTTTTCGCTTTTCCTGCTGAAAGTGGGTATTGGTCTGCGACTTGTTTCGTGGTTTTTCGCTGTACAGGAGCGGGGCGACTCCCTGTTCGCTGATTAAGCCTTCGCTCTTGAATTGCAGCACAGTCAGGTTGATCAGCAGCAGCGAAGCATTGGCTTCGCCGGTAATACTGTAACGCCCACCTGCGGTTTCCCAGACGAAGGTTCCAGTGCCATGCCATTTCTGTTCGCCGCGCAATGCAATGACGTCATAGTCGAGTTGCGCGGAAGGCGGCAAAGCAACATGGTATTGCTGTGCCTCGGTGGCGGCGGATGCGGCGGTCTCGTCAGGAGATGTTGATGCCGTTTCCGGCAGATTGGCCGTATCAGGCGTGGCGGCTACCACCGGTGTTTCCACGCTGGTGCCGGGCGCTTCCATGCCGGCCGGTGCAAGCTGCGCGAGGGCCTCGGGATTGGGCGCTGGCGCGGCTTCAGGCGAAGTTGTTGGCGATGCTGCCGATGGTTTTGGCGGCTTCGGACGAGCAGGACGCGGTTTTTTTGGAACCGTTCTCATCGGTGGCGGCGCCGGAGTTGCTACCGGGGCAGGGGGAGCCTCGTTCAGTGCGATGGTGATGACGGGTGCCTGCTGCTCGCCCTGCAGAGACGGCAGGCCGAGGCGTCCCTCTGCCCATTGAAAAACCAGTAGATGCAGGAACGCCGTCACCACCAGGACGACAACGGTGCGCAGCGCCCGGTGCTTTTTGGGTGGCCTGCCAGAATGGGAAAAATCGGTCATTCCGCTAGTGTAGCAACCTCTGCACCGTCATCGTGGGCAGATGTCAAGTTTCATTCCTGCAATGACACCGCGACGTGCGGCAAAGCGCATTTTGCACCGCCGGTCTTTGATTGTTCTCACATGACAGCTGGCCCGGCCGGGTGCATACTTCCGGGAATTGGCGAGTTTTTCGCCTACGTCAGCTTTTACTACGCGGAGGTTTTTCATGATTAAACCGGAGATGCCGAACTTTCCCGGAATGGGTGCGATGACCGATACACTGGACTTCGTAAAAAATCTGTGGGGAAGCATGGGTATTCCCGGCATGAACATGCCGGGTAAAAACGGACCCGGCATGAACATTCCGGGAATGAATATACCGGGCATGGTCATGCCGACTTTGTCCGTTGAAGAAATCAACAAGAAGATTGCTGATCTCAGGGCGGTGGAAAACTGGCTGACGCTCAATATGAACATGCTGCGCGGCACGATCCAGGCGCTCGAAGTCCAGGCCGCAACGATTTCCACGTTGCAGACGATGAGCGAGACGTTCACCGCCACCATGCAGGCCGGAGCCGATGCCGCCAAGCCCAGAACCGCAGGTGCGACTAATGGCAGTGGTGGTAACGGCGCCAGCAACCACAGCAGCGCGGGTGGAAACGGATCGGCAGGCAGCAGCGCTGCAATTGCGTCTGGTCAGGCCGATGACGGGACCGGAGAGAAACGCAAGGGTGTGCCCGAACCGACCAACAAGGATGAGATCGACGCGGCAAGTCTGACCGCGCCGCTGGTTAATGCGGCGGCATGGTGGAATATGCTGCAGGACCAGTTCAAGCAGGCGGTCAACAATGCGATGACGGAAGTACCGAAGACGAGCGACAGTCCTGACAGTAACGGCAACGGTAACGGTAAGCCTAAGGCTTCTGCAAAAAGCGTATCGAAGGACAAGGCCGAACCGGCAGCAAAGACTGCATCGTCAAGCCGCAAGTCAAAGCCGACCAAATAAATCCATTCACGGTCAGGCGGCGTTCGATAAGCTGCTGCGGGTTCCGGATTTACCCATGTTGCGCTTGCGATGCTTGGAGCGCCTTCGTCCTCGCCTGGCATCGACGGTACAGTCAGGACGAAAGCGCTCTAGCGCAACATACGGCTGGCTGTCTGCTGTACGTGTCAGACAAATTCCAAGCCTAAGCTAGTGATGTGGCCGGCGCAGCGGCTGGTGCGACTTTCAAATGCTGCGCTACCCAGATCGCCAACAGCGTGCAACCGAACGCCAGATAGCCGACCAGGTTGTAATGCTCGATCTGCCCCGCGGCATTGCGGGTGATGATCAATCCGGCGCCCAGCGAAGCCAGTCCCGAGGCCATCATCTGCACCGATGAACCTATGCTCATGAAGGTACCGCGCACTTGAGGTGCCGCTGCAGCGGTAAACATGGCCATTCCCGGCACCATGCGTCCTGGCACCAGGATGAAAAAGATCGTCGAATTGATCAGCACGGCCCACCATGGCACAGGCACCAGATGCGTCGTCACCAGCAAAGGCAAAAGCGAGCCCAACGCGGCGACGCGATACGTACGGAGCTTGCCGTAACGGTCTGCCATCCTGCCGATCAGGCGTGACGTAAAGAAGGTCGCCGCACCACCACATAAATAGATCACCGTGATGAAGGATTCGCTCATGCCTACATTCGCGGTGTAGTACAGCGCGACATAGGGGATCACCGTGAATCCACCCAGCATCAGCAACGACATGAAGAAATAGGCCTTCAGGTGATTGGGTTCCCTCACTACCGCATAGATTTGCCGGAAGACGTTGCCCGCATCGGCACGCCGCAGGTGACCGGTTAATGAAGGCAGGTAACGGTAGCCTACTGCAAGGAAGCCGCAGGACAGCAGCACGATGAAAAAGAACGGCGCCCGCCAGCCCAGCGTCTCGATGTGCGAGGCCAGGAACAATCCAAGCGGAACACCCGCGACGGTCGACAATGCAAACGCGGACATGATGGTTCCCATGGCTTGGCCGCGCCGCTCGAAGGGCACCACATCCGCCACGACGGTCTGCACCATGGCGCCGAGTATGCCGCCAAACGCACCCGCCAGCGCACGCGCGATCAGCAGGAAAACAAAATCGGGCGCAAGCCCGCAGCACAGAGTTGCCACAATAAACAGCACATACAGCGTCAGAATCAGCTTGCGCCGGTCGAAGCGATCGACATAGGTCGCTGCCAGCAATCCGGATGCGGCGGCGGTAAAGGTATACGACGACAGCAGCAATCCGAATTGATGGGTATCAATATTCAGCACCCGGATCAGTTGCGGCCCGAGCGGCATCATGATCATGAAATCAAGGATGTGCGTAAACTGGATACCTGCAAGAGTCAGCAGAAAGATGCGTTCTTCTTTGGGGCTGGGAGAATGAGTAATGTTGACCAAGGAAGTTGCGTGTTAAACAGTAAGGGCGAAATGGTTCGGTTAGCGATGTGGCGACTATGCCACATTGTGCGTGAAGAAGTGCAGTGCATGTCATGGATCGCATGCTGTCAGCATCTCTGTATGCGCTTGCAAATTGAACAATTTGAAATAAAGAAAAACGGTATCGGTAGGGATTACAAAGCCGGAATAGTGTGATTGAAGAATGTAACTTTTGGATTGTGCATTTGCAGCATATATTCGGCGTATTCCAATAATACTTTAGGAATATCAATGGCTTGATTGGTGGTGCGATGCGGCATGGAACGTGCTAGTCCTGTTGGTACATCTTTACAGGAGGTTTTATGTTTGACTATCACATTCTTTTTAATAACACCGATCAATGGCTGTTTCCCGCTGTGCAATTAGAGGTGTTGCCAGAAGGGCTCATTGAAGATGAACTCTAAAAAGCGCTGATTGCATTTACTGCTTCGCTCCGCTGTCTTGCATCGTGTATGCAGGACAGCAGCGGCATCAGGAGCACAGAGGGCATACCCATGTAACAAGTATCAAGAGTATTGATCAACATGCCGTTTGCCATATTGCTTGCGGCCGCCGAGGTCTCTAGCGCGTGCGCGTGTAGTGTTTTCGTCGGCGCGCCTTCCTTCGGTTTACGAAACGGCGCGGGATATTTTTTCTACGGACACGCGATTAACTGCACGAAGATCTTTGTGGTATCGGATGCACGGGTCGATGAGCGTTTGATAACCCATTTTGATCCTTTCCGGTCATGCCGATCGCGGTTTTGGTTGACCGATGCGACGCCATGTTTGCTGCAAGCCTTGCGTCAGTGCGAAGTCAATCGAGCAATCCTCAAACATTTTCGCGCACGCATGCTGCTCGATACATTTCCGAATTCTGCCCGACACATCGCTGGAGACGATCTGCTCGGTTTGTACGCTAGCGAAAGACTCCGATCGCCATCGGTTGCTCCGGCAAGGCGGGTGGGCGTTTCATTGTCGCGTTCACGATCGGCTCAAAATTCGGCGCACCTATGGCGCCACAAGTTCGCCTTGTCATTTTGGACTGTCCCAATGGGATGCGATAGCCGACACGTAATGCGGTATTGGCGCCGCTGTCATTCATTTCCCGTGACAACTGGATATTCCATTTGTCACGCGCCACGGTGAGGTCCATGCGATCGAAATCCGTGCTGGCGCTGTAACCACCATGCACCTGGACGCAGTCGTCCAGGAACTGCGAAAAGCGAACGCGGCTGGTTGCCTGGATTTCGGTGTGCAGCGCTGTACTATCGGCATAGTAGGTGGATTGGCTCAACTCATGCCGTAGTTCGACCTTTGAATCCGCGGTTGGCCGCAAGTTCAGGTTGAGCAGGTAGCCTTCTGTTCTACCTGATGCCGGCAGGATCGGGCTACGCACGCCCGGATCCAGGGTGTCCGGGTCGGTCAGCGCTGAAACGGTGGCAGTGCTGGAGGTATTCGCGTCGACGGTGTACGCCGAAATGCCAAGGTCCGACAGATACGCATAATTGGTCCAGTATTTTCGTGCGCCGATCAGATAGCTATGCTGCTGCAAGGATTCGATACCATCTGCTTCTCCTGAATTGCTGCGTAATTGTGCGCCGGCGATGCGGAAACGCACGTTCTTCTTGGGCGCAAATATTCCGTTCAAGACCATTTCAGACTGTGTGCTGTCGCGGGTAAAGCTGCCGCCCGCACCAAAAGTGCTCGACAGCGCCCGGCCGTAGTCAAACGTCAACGCGGGATCGGCCATGTATTGTTCAAGCTTGGCATCCCACTTTTCTGAACGGCTGTTATAGCCGATCACGGCGGTTTCACGCGCCAGGCCGAAGTAACCTGGGGTGGGCCTGCCGTCGCTTTGCAGATCGGGTAATGCCTCCGCAAGCTCCCCGGTCGTAGCAAACAGGTCGGTGGTATCGGTCTGGTGAATGCCAGTGGCGGAGACGTTTGCCATCGTGCCGGACAGTGCGGCAATGCAGGCTAGATGCCGCAACGCTGGCATCTTGGCGAGGATCGTCGTTGTAGAAGGCATGTATGTTCGATAATGTTTTGCCGAAGGTCGTCACGTTTGACTGCATCATCTGAAGCCGTCGCATGCTGAACGAATGGACAATGCCACTCGGACATAGTTGCATATCAAAAACATATCATGCGCCGCCTATATCTTGGCGCGCTGCCGATGACGGCCCACCATTTCAAGGTAAAGCAACGCTGCAGTGATGTATGGCACTATTCCTGTGATCCGAAGGGGCAAGCGCGAAGCAATCTCTTCAGCACCGCTTTTAATAATGCCAACTGCCATGGCACTAGTTCCCGGAACCATGGTCATAAAGGCGGGCAGGTCGCTGCAGATTAATTTCGAAGAAACATTCATCAGCAAGCTGACAAACCCTCCTACCCAAATGGTTCGTGGCATTTTCGGCTGGATTGCTTGTGTTGTTGCTTTGGCTACAAGTGTCATTTTTAGTCGGCAGGCTGACCAGTACTGCAACGAACATTGTCGATCGGAGTACTTGCGTATCCCGCGTACGGTCAGGGGAATTAAAGTTTCCGCGCTTTTCTTTGGTAGAATCAAATACTTAACTAATCATGAAGGTGTGTGATGCTGTACCCAGAACTATTCAAATCGCTCGAACAGGTTCGCTGGAACATGGAAAAGGATATTCCATGGGAACAGTTTGATGCCTCCAAATTATCGGATGAGCAGGCACAAACCATCCGCATGAATGCCATCACGGAATGGTCCGCATTGCCCGCGACTGAAATGTTTTTGCGTGACAACCGTGGTGACAGTGATTTCTCCGCATTCATGTCGGTCTGGTTTTTCGAAGAGCAAAAACATTCGCTGGTGCTGATGGAATACCTGCGTCGCTTCCGCCCGGATCTGCTGCCCACCGAAGAAGAATTGCACAATGTGCGTTTTGAATTTGATCCGGCACCGCCGCTTGAAACCCTGATGCTGCATTTCTGCGGCGAAATCCGCCTCAACCACTGGTATCGTTGTGCCTCCGACTGGCATACCGAACCGGTAATCAAGGCTATCTACAAGATCATCAGCCAGGATGAGGCACGTCACGGCGGTGCCTATCTGCGTTACATGAAAAAAGCGTTGAACGAAGTCGGCGATACCGCACGTGCCGCCTTCGCCAAGATCGGTGTATTGATGGCGTCTGCACGTCGCACCGAAAAACCGCTGCATCCGACTAATTTGCACGTCAACCAGGCGCTGTTCCCGAACGACACGGTCCAAAGCCGCTTGCCCGATCCAAACTGGCTCGAGCGCTGGCTGGACGGTCAGATCAAGTTCGACAGTGAGTGGGAAAAGAAAGTGATTGACCGCATTCTGCACAATATGTCGCTGCTGTTCGATCGCACGTTTGAATCGGTGCAGGATCTGAACCGTTATCGCAAGGAAGTCAGCGTGCGTCTGCAGAGCAACCCGAAGCCGGCCACCTGATACTGCGACACTAACGCTTTGCAGTAAGCAGGGCCCAGCTTTTTCGACCAGACTTCATGTGTACAAGAAGGGCTTGCGGGAACGCGCTACACTAAAGTAAAAGCCGTAAGCGATCGCTTGCGGCTTTCTTATTTTTATCATGCCTAATTTCGAAGATAAACTTGTTACCCGCGCCGCATTGAAAGAACGTGTCGCCAGTCTGCCCAAACCGGTTGTGCTGACCAACGGCGTATTTGACATCCTGCACCGAGGCCATGTCACTTACCTTGCGCAGGCACGTGAACAGGGCGCATCGCTGGTCGTTGCCGTCAATACCGATGCATCGGTCAGGCGGCTGGGCAAGGGCGACGATCGTCCGATCAATACCTGCGAAGACCGCATGGTGATACTTGCCGCACTCGAATCGGTCAGCCTAGTCGTGCCGTTTGATGAAGACACTGCGCTGGAAGTGGTGCAGGAAGCATGCCCCGATGTCTATGTAAAAGGCGGCGATTACGACATGACAGCGATTCCCGAAGGCAGGGCAGTCGCGGCCTACGGTGGCAAGGCTGTTGCCATTGAATTCCAGCATGACCGTTCGACCAGCAAACTGTTGTCGAAGGTGCGCAATTCCTGATCCTGGACCTTTCTGAAGGGACCCTGCATGACGCTTGCCCCACTCGTTGAAGTCATCCGCGGCGGCCGGCTCGAGTCGTTGCATTATGGCGCTGTCGCGGTCGTCAATGCCAAGGGCGACCTGCTTTATCATGCCGGCGATCCCGACTTCCTGACTTTCACGCGCTCTACCATCAAGCCTTTTCAGGCGCTGCCCTTCCTGCGCGCCGGAGGCCACGAAAAGTTCGGCTTCGACAGCCGTGAACTCGCACTGATGTGTGCCAGCCATTCTGGTGAAGCGATGCATACGCAGACGGTGGAGGGCATGCTGCGCAAAGCCAATTGCGAGGAGCATCACTTGCGCTGCGGCTGCCATGTGCCCATGCACTTCACCGTGCAGGACAAGGCGCCGCCCGAAGGTGCAACGTTCAATCAACTGCATAACAACTGCAGTGGCAAGCATGCCGGCTTCCTTGCCTACTGCGTGCAGAACGGACATCCACTGGATAACTATGTCGAGCCGGCACATCCACTGCAACAGGCAGTGCGCGATAGCGTAGCCGAAGTCGCCGGTATGTCCGCGAGCGATATGGCTATGGGTATCGATGGCTGTTCCGCGCCCAACTATGGCCTTCCGCTATCACGGCTCGCACACACCTATGCGCGGCTTGCGCAGGGTGACCGGGATCCCCATTACGGCAGCCTGATGGGTGAGCTGTTTCGTGCAATGACCTTGCATCCGGAGCTGGTGTCCGGTACCGGACGCAGTGACCTCGCATTCATGCAGACGGTACCGGGCGACTGGGTGGCAAAGATCGGCGCTGAAGCAGTGCAGGTGATCGGCATCCGTTCTGCCGGCATCGGCATCGCCGTCAAGATCGCGGATGGCAGCACACGTGGTTTGTTTCCGGCCACCATTTCGGTGTTGCAGCAAATCGGGATACTTCCTTCAGCGGAAGCGACACCTCTTGCCTCATGGGCGCGTCCACAGATCAACAACTTCCGTGGCCTGCACACCGGTGAAGTGCGTGCCACCTTCACATTGACCAAAGATAAATTCTAAGGAGCCATCATGCAACGCAGGACTTTGCTGCAAGGCGCACTGGTTGCGCTGTGTTTACCTACGGCTGTCACGCACGCCGCCACGCCAGCCATTCAGGTGTACAAGACACCGAGCTGCGGTTGCTGCCATGAATGGGTCGAGCACTTGCGCAAAAGCGGATTCACGGTGAATACCACCGATGTGCCCGACACCGCTCCTTATCGGACGCGTTATGGTGTCCCGACCGAACTGGCGTCATGTCATACGGGCGTCGTCGGAGGGTATGCGCTTGAAGGCCATGTGCCGGCCGAGCAAATCAAGCGATTGCTCGCTGAAAAGCCGAAGGCAAAAGGGTTGGCGGTGCCCGGTATGCCGATGGGATCGCCCGGCATGGAGATGGACGACCATCGGCGTGATGCGTTCGACGTGGTACTGATCAAGGCCGATGGCAAGCACCAGGTCTATCGTCATTACGTGGCTTCCTGAGCGTATCCATTAGCGGTCGGGTATCGCCGGATCGGAATAAGCTGAGCTACGCCAGGGGCTGCTCAGCTCATCAATATCGTTCAATGGCGATGCTGGCCCGCTGCGGGTGATGCTTCCTTCTTGGCTTCTTCGACCACTACGGTGACGTCGGTCTTGCCGGCTTTTTCAAAAGTCAGCGTGAGGGGAAACTTGTCGCCGGCTTTCAGTGGCTTTTCCAAACCCATCAACATGATGTGATAGCCATGTCCCGGCTTCATTTCCACCTTTGCTGCCGGCGGCAAGTCAATGCCGTCGACCTCGCGCATTTTCATCACATTGCCTTCCATCGACATCGTGTGAATTTCCGCGGACTTGGCGACCGGCGAGGAAATGGATGTCAGCCTGTCTGCCGAGCTACCCTTGTTTTCAAGTGAAAGATAAGCGGCACCGGATGGCTGGTAAGGCGCTGTCGTCCGCGCATAGGGATGTCCGATTTTCAGGTCCTTGAGCTTGAATTCATGCGCTTGTGACAGGCTAGAGGCGACTGCGGTGATGGCGATTGCTGCGAGGTGGTACAACTTCATGGTGATCCTTCAATCAAGAGGGGAATTTATTGGCCGCCGGCGAAACCGTTCTGTCGCCATGCTTCATAAACAACAACTGCGACCGTATTGGACAGGTTGAGGCTGCGATTACCCGGACGCATTGGCAAACGGATACGCTGCGATGCGGGAAACGATTCCCGTAAGGCTGGGTCAAGACCACGTGTTTCCGAACCAAATACAAATACATCGCCCGGCAGGAAATCAATGCCTGCAAACGGCGTCGATCCATGTGTGGTCATGGCAAACATGCGATGGGGATCCGGTGTTTCGGAAGCCATAAAGGCTGCCCAGTCGCGATGAACTTTCATCGTCGCATAATCGTGATAATCAAGACCGGCCCGTCGCATCTTGGCGTCATCCAGCGGAAAACCGAGCGGCTCCACCAGATGGAGTTGCGCCCCGGTGTTCGCACACAGGCGAATGACATTGCCGGTATTGGGGGGAATCTCGGGTTCTACCAGTACTACATGAAACAAAGTATGCTTCCTTCCGATATATCTTGTTTGTCGTCGTTGCCTGTCGCCAGTCGATCGTGTACTGCGTCTCCCTATTGTGGCGGAGTCCTGGCAAACACGATGCCGGTCACGCGTGCGGCGCCGTAACGTTTCAGCATCGCCGCAAATTCATTCATCGTTTGTCCTGTTGTCATGACGTCATCGACCACGCCGACGTGTGCACCGCGCACGAGGTCCATTGTTTGCGTCTGCAGCGAAAACGCATGATGGATATTCTGTTGCCGCTGCGACGGATCCAGTTGCGCCTGCGCCTGGGTTTCACGCTGCCTGATCGCAAGTCGCGAGTGCAGCGGAATACCTAGCGAGCGCGAAAGCGGACGCGCCATTTCAAGGGCCTGGTTGAACCCGCGCTCGCTTAAGCGTGTACGCCCCAGCGGTACTGCACACAGCAAGCTTGGCAGCGCGGTTTCCTGTCGCGCAAGCAGCGCGTCGCGCATCATGGTTGCAAACAGCGGTGCGAGATCCAGGCGCGCACCGAACTTCAGTGCCAGAACCAGCCGATCAACCGGTGCCGCGTAGTCGGCGGCGGCAATTGTCGCATCGAACGCAGGCGGATGTCGCAGGCACTCACCACAGACCGTGTCGCCGGTTTGATGCATTGGCGTCGCGCAACAGCGGCATCGGTTTGGCTGCAAGGCCAAAAACTGCCCATGGCATCCATCGCACAACCCGTCAATTGCCTCCATGCCGCACAATGCGCAACTACCCGGAAATGCCGCAGGCAGGCGGGAAAACAGAGTGTGCGACCAATGACGCAGGCGAGTGAACATGGAGCAGGCAAAACTTCAAGCGTGTAAACTTCGTCATTATCTCATTGACTTAACCGGATTTCCTCTTGCCTTCATCCCTCCCAACTTCCGAGAACCGGTCCAGTGGTCCGATCGATATCCGGCGCGTGCGTGCGCTGTTCGCCACGCCGGGCCGTATCGCCGACTCGGAGTTTTTGCGCCGCGAAATTGCCGGCCGTATGCATGAGCGTCTTGCGCTGGTGAAATTGCAGCCCGAGCGTATTCTGGACTTGGGATGCGGCGAAGGTGCTGACTTCAGTTCCTTGCAAGGTCAATACCCGCAAGCACAACTTGTTGGCATGGACGGATCGCTCGCCATGTTGCAGGCAGCACGCCAGCGACAGCAGCAGGCAACGTCGTCAATGAACCGCCTGTTGTCCAAATGGCTGCCTGGCAAACTGGGTGGAGGCGCTAGTCAGCTCGCCACAGCTTGTGCGGATTTTGCGCAATTGCCCTTGCCGGCAGCATGTGCGGACCTGGTGTGGTCCAACCTAGCGCTGCACTGGCACCCGCAGCCGGACATGGTGTTCGCTGAATGGCGGCGCGTACTTCGGGTTGACGGTTTGCTGATGTTTTCCTGCTTTGGCCCTGATACGCTGCGTGAAATCCGTCATGCATTTGCCAACATCGATGGTGCCGCGCATGCGTTGTCATTTGTTGACATGCATGATTTCGGCGACATGCTGGTGAACGCTGGCTTTTCCACTCCCGTGATGGACATGGAAACCATTACGGTGACTTATGACTCCACCGATAAACTGTTTGCCGATGTACGCGCGCTGGGCGGTAATCCGCTACTGACCAAACGGCAAGGGCTGTTCGGACGTGCCGCCTGGCACGCAGCCATCGAAACGCTGGAGCAGATGCGCGGTGCCGATGGCAAGATTCCCCTGACTTTCGAGGTGGTCTACGGGCATGCGTTTCGTCCGGCGCCGCGCAAGACAGCTAGCGGCGAAAGCATTATCCGGTTCGAACCAGGCCGGAAAAAATAACACGACACGTCATCTACAGGCGATAGCAATATGATAGACCGGCCAAGGTATGGCCAAAACTGCAAGGCCGCCAGTGTTGGCCATCGGTCGCTAACCCGCATGTATAGAGGCATGGCATACCGTTGCTTGCCATTTTTCCGCTTGATAAGCAGCCAAGTTCAGCCTTATACTTCCGTGGTTTTGCGTAGTGCTTGTACTCTCGGGTTCGCTGTCGCGGTCGGATGATCCAATATGGTCTCGCGCGAATGGATTTTACGGCGCAATTGCTCGATAACGCCACGTCAGCTGATGATGGTCTATGCGGCATTGTGTACGACTTCCTTACTGGTCGCCATTGTGTTTACGATGCGTGGTGCCTGGTACATCCTTGGCTTTGCCATTCTGGAAATGTTGGCGATGGGAATCGCTTTTTTCCTGTATGCTCGCCATGCCACCGACAGGGAGCATATCGCGCTGACAGACGATTGCCTCTTGGTAGAGTTGATTCAGGCAGAGTATGTCTGTCAATTCAGGCTGGATCCGCGCCGTACGCGCGTTGAGCCGCCCGGATCTGCGCAAGACTTGATCAAACTTGAAGCGCGCGGAACCAGGGTTGAAGTGGGGCGCTTTTTGACAGAATGGAAACGACGCGAGCTTGCGCGGGAACTGCAGAGCGCGCTGGCGTCAGCAAAATATACGGAACTCCAATTTTAGGCTTTTGAGGAAATTATGAAACTTGCGAAGCGCCTCCAATCACTGATGCTCGGTGCGTCGCTCCTGGCGGCCGGCGTGCCGTCATGGGCGGTTGTGGACAGTCAGGGCGGTCCTGCCGTGCGTCAGTTGAACTTTCAGCCACCGGTAACCAAGATTGCCGAGGAAGTGTACTCGCTGCACAACCTGATGCTGATCATCTGCCTGGTGATCTTTGTCGCCGTGTTCGGCGTGATGTTCTATTCGATCATCAAGCACCGCAAGTCGGTCGGCCACAGGCCGGCAACTTTCCATGAAAGCACCGCCGTTGAAATCGCCTGGACCATCGTCCCGTTCCTGATTGTTATTGGTATGGCATTGCCAGCTACCAAGACCGTGGTGGCAATGAAGGACACCTCCAATGCCGACATCACCATCAAGGCAACCGGCATGCAGTGGAAGTGGGGTTATGACTACCTGAAGGGCGAGGGCGAAGGTATTTCCTTCCTGTCCGCGATGTCTACCCCTCGCGAGCAGATCGTAGACGTGAGCAAGGCCAAGAGCGACAACTACCTCATCGAGGTCGACAATCCTGTTGTCGTTCCGGTTAACAAGAAAATCCGTATCGTTACTACTGCCAACGACGTTATCCACGCATGGGGCATCCCGGCATTCAGCGTCAAGCAGGATGCAATCCCCGGCTTTGTCCGCGACACCTGGTTCCGTGCCGAGAAAATCGGCACCTATCGTGGTAACTGCTACGAGTTGTGCGGCAAGGAGCACGCGTTCATGCCTATCGTCGTGAATGTTGTCAGCGACGAAGACTACAAAAAATGGACAGAAGCCAAGAAAAAGGAAATGGCAGCGCAGGCTGACGATCCAAACAAAACCTGGACCGTTGATGAATTGAAGCAGCGTGGCGAAAAAGTTTACGCTGCCAACTGTGTGGCCTGTCATCAGGCAAACGGCAAAGGCGTGCCCGGCGCATTCGCGGCGGTTGATGGATCGCCGGTCGTCCTCGGGCCCAAAGGTCCGCAGATCGATATTCTGCTGAACGGCAAAGGCGGCATGCCGCCATGGAAGGGCGTCTTGTCGGACACCGACATCGCCGCCGTCATCACTTATACCCGTAATAGCTGGTCCAACAAGGCCCAGGCAAATATTGTTCAACCGGCTGAAGTGCTGGCTGCGCGCAAGTAATTGAATTAGGAGATTGACATGAGCACCACCGTAGTTGATCACGCCCACGATCACGCTCACGACCACGCGCACGACCATCCTCATGGCTGGCAGCGCTGGCTGTTCGCAACCAACCACAAGGACATTGGTACTCTGTACCTGTGGTTCTCTTTCATCATGCTGCTGTCCGGCGGCGTTCTCGCCTTGGGCATCCGTGCTGAGTTGTTCCAGCCCGGACTGCAGTTGGTAGAGCCGGAGTTCTTTAACCAATTGACTACCATGCACGGCCTCGTGATGGTGTTCGGCGCGATCATGCCGGCGTTCGTTGGTTTCGCCAACTGGATGATCCCGCTGCAAATTGGCGCATCCGACATGGCGTTTGCCCGGATGAACAACTTCTCGTTCTGGCTGCTGCCGCCCGCCGCCATCCTGCTGGCTGCATCCTTCCTCGTTCCTGGGGGCGCTACCGCTGCAGGCTGGACGCTGTATGCTCCGCTGTCGACCCAGATGGGCATCGGCATGGACATGGGTATTTTCGCGATGCACATCATGGGTGCGTCGTCGATCATGGGTTCGATCAATATCATCGTCACCGTCCTGAACATGCGCGCCCCAGGCATGACTCTGATGAAGATGCCGATGTTCTGCTGGACCTGGCTGATTACTGCTTACCTGCTGATCGCTGTGATGCCCGTGCTGGCCGGCGCTATTACGATGACGCTGACCGACCGTCACTTCGGCACCTCGTTCTTTAACGCTGCCGGCGGCGGTGATCCAGTAATGTATCAGCACATCTTCTGGTTCTTCGGTCACCCGGAGGTCTACATCATGATTCTGCCTGCGTTCGGCATTGTCTCGCAGATCATCCCGGCTTTTGCACGCAAGCAGCTGTTCGGCTACGCGTCCATGGTGTACGCAACCGCATCGATCGCGATCCTGTCGTTCATCGTCTGGGCGCACCATATGTTCACCACTGGCATGCCAGTGACAGCGCAGCTGTTCTTCATGTACGCCACGATGTTGATCTCGGTTCCGACCGGCGTGAAAGTGTTTAACTGGATCGCCACCATGTGGAAAGGCTCGATGACTTTTGAAACCCCGATGCTGTTCTCGGTAGGCTTCATCTTCGTGTTCACCATTGGTGGCTTTACCGGCCTGATTCTTGCAGTGACACCGATCGACATCCAGATGCAGGATACCTACTATGTGGTTGCGCACTTCCACTACGTTCTGGTTGCGGGATCGCTGTTCGCACTGTTTGCCGGTTTCTACTACTGGGGTCCGAAGTGGACAGGTTTCATGTACAACGAAACCCGCGGCAAGATTCACTTCTGGGGTTCGCTCATTACCTTCAACATCACTTTCTTCCCGATGCACTTCCTGGGACTGGCCGGCATGCCGCGTCGTTACGCCGACTACCCGGCGCAGTTCACGGACTTCAACATGATCGCGTCGGTTGGTGCGTTTGGCTTCGGTCTGATGCAGGTCTACTTCCTGCTGGCCGTCGTGCTGCCCTCGATCAAGGGTGGTGTCGCAGCGCCTGCCAAGCCATGGGATGGTGCGGAAGGCCTCGAGTGGACTGTTCCGAGCCCGGCACCGTTCCACACCTTTGAAACACCACCGATTGTCAAGTAATCTAAGGTAAGCGGGGCTGGCGAAAGCTGGCCCCAAATCCAATATGTCCGACCCAAAGAAATCGAATAACCTGAAGACGGCGCTGATCATTGCGTCGATCGCACTGATGTTTTTTGTCGGCTTCTTTATCAAGCGGATCTGGTTGAGCTGAAATGGAACAACAAAATCCGACACCAGCAGGGCAAGAGCGGTCGCTGAACAAGCAGATGCTCAAGAAACTGCTGATTGTTGCAGTCATGATGTTCGGTTTCGGGTATGCCCTGGTGCCAATCTATAAACAGATATGCGAGTTGACCGGTATCAATCTGTTGACGCCGAAAGATTCAATGGTTGGGGATATCAAGAATACCCAGGTCGACAAAAGCCGTACCATTACCGTCGAATTTGATGCCAATGCTCAAGGTCCGTGGCGTTTCCGCCCGACCGTTTCAAGCATCCAGGTACATCCCGGCGAAATGGCGCAAGTAGTATATGAAGTGGTCAATACGCAGTCCCGCAGCATGGATGCTCAGGCGATTCCAAGTTATGCACCGCAGCAGGCAACCGCCCACTTCAAAAAGATGGAATGTTTCTGTTTCAAGCAGCAGACGCTCGGACCAAACGAGGCCAAGCAGATGCCGGTACAGTTCTACATTGATCCGGCATTGCCAAGGGATGTGAAGACAATTACTTTGTCTTACACGTTTTTTGAAATCGGCGGTCCCGGCAAGAAGGCGAGCTGAAGATGGACGGGCCGAAGAAACCGACGCAGCGCAACGCATCCTTTGGCGCCACTGTAAAGGCAGTGTTCTGGTCGTTCTTCGGCGTCCGCAAGAAAAGCGATTACGAAAGCGATGCGCAGCACCTGAATCCGGTGCATGTGATCATCGCCGGGATCATCGGCGCCATTATTTTTATCACGACGCTGTTGCTGATTGTGAAGAGCGTCGTTGCAAAGTAATTATTTAAAATTTGTATTGGGAGATGGAAATGGGTTCTCAACACGCTAAGACAGCGCCGTACTACTTTGTGCCAGGCCCGTCCAAATGGCCGGTTCTGGCGGGTGCGTCCCTGCTCTTGACGATGGCAGGCGCGTCCGCATGGGTAAACGGTTACGGCTGGGGGCCGGCCGCCAATATCATCGGCATTCTGGCAACAATCGTGGTGCTGTTCAAATGGTTCGGCGACGCCTTTGCGGAATCGGAAAGCGGTCTGTACGGCGATCGCATCGACCTGTCGTTCCGTTGGAGCATGAGCTGGTTCATTTTCTCTGAAGTGATGTTCTTCGCGGGCTTTTTCGGCGCATTGTTCTATGCCCGTAGCGTTACCATGCCTTGGCTCGCTGACATCGACCACAAGGTGATCTGGCCTGACTTTACTGCACAGTGGGGCAACACACCCGGTGGCACGATCGATCCCTTCACCAAGATGGGGCCATTTCCGATCCCAACCATCAATACTGCATTGCTGCTGGCATCCGGTGTGACATTGACCATTTCCCACCATGCACTACGTCTCGGTCAGCGTGGAAAGACTGCCTTCTGGCTGGCGGCAACTATTCTTCTGGGTGCCATTTTCATGGGCTTCCAGGTATATGAATACATGCACGCCTACAGCGATCTGAACCTGAAGCTGACTTCCGGCATCTACGGCTCGACATTCTTCATGCTGACCGGCTTCCACGGTTTCCACGTGACTCTCGGCGCCATCATGCTGGCAGTTGTCCTGTATCGCCTGATGAAAGGGCACTTCACCCCTGAAAATCACTTCGGTTTCGAAGGCGCTGCCTGGTACTGGCACTTCGTCGACGTCGTCTGGCTCGGCCTCTACGTTGTTGTCTACTGGCTGTAAGCATTAAGCCACAAATAAAAAGCCGCACTTCGGTGCGGCTTTTTTACTGGACAGGCGAACTATGCAATCTATCAAGGGCGGGGATATAGGTGCCACTTCAATAGTCGTAGTCACGTGGCACCATATCAGGACGACTTCCTGCGGCTAACGAATCCCGGTGGGTTGTATCCAGCCCTGACTATGCGCGATCAGGATCAGGATGAACAGGGTAATGGAAAAACCGACGCGAAACGCGAGCGCTTTCACGGTCCGGTTACTTTTTCCCTTGTCACGCATCAGGAAAAGCAGGGCTGAGCCCAGACTTGCAAGAATGAGGATAAAGGCAATGGCGACAACTGTTTTCATGATCGGTACGGTAGGGTGACACCAGCCTGTCGACATCGACTTTCAATAGTGCATGGCCAGCTGATTAAAGAGACATTGTAATGCCATTCAAATTCCGCTTTCGGTGGATCCCATTCATTGCCGCGCTGATTGCCGCAGCGGTGGGCATTACATTGGGGGACTGGCAGACGCGACGTGCGCAGGAAAAGCAGGATATCGAAGCCAAGCTGGGTGTCCGAGAACATGCACCCGCCCTAGTGCTCGATGGACGCAGCGATGTGCCTGCCGATATCGAATATCGTCGCGTCGCCGTGCGTGGCGAATTCGTTCCCGGCTGGACCTTATATCTTGATAATCGGCCTTACAACGGCGTTCCCGGCTTTTATGTACTCACCCCATTGAAAATTGCAGGTTCTGACATGCATGTACTGGTGTCGCGCGGCTGGCTCAAGCGCGACGTTGCCGACCGCACAAGGATTCCACCGATCGCGACGCCTCAGGGAACCATAGAAATTTCTGGCATTGTCCGCAATAGCAGCAGCCGTCTGCTACAACTCGGCGAGGCTCCTCCCCTGCGGCCGAATGCCATCGTCCAGAACGCCGAAGCACCGGATGTGGGCCGTGCGGCCGGATTGCCAATCCACCCGTTCGTGATCGAACAATTGACCGATGTGCATGATGGGCTGGTAAGAGACTGGCCGCGACCGTCCACGGGTGAGGACCGGCATCGTGGTTATGCTTTTCAGTGGTATGCGCTCGCAGCAACAGCGCTGATTTTTTTTGTCGTGACAGGATTTCGACGTGGAACAAACTAAACAAAAGACAAGCGGCCGATGGAAAATGCTCGCCGTGCTGGCGGTCTGCGCCTCGCCGCTCATCATTTCTTACCTGACGTATTACGTCATCAAACCAGAGGGCCGCACAAACTATGGGGATCTGATCGACCCACGAGCCTACCCCATTCCAGACCTGGGCACCACCTCACTGGACCGTAAGCCAGCATCATTGAATGATTTCAAGGGCAAATGGGTGATGATGCAAATCAGCGACGCGTCCTGCGTCGACGCTTGCCGCAAACGTCTGCATGACATGCGCCAGTTACGCCTCGCGCAGGGTAAGGAGATGGAACGGATAGAGCGGGTCTGGCTGGTCACCGATGACAAGCCCTTGGAAACCATGCTCATGCGCGAATATGACGGCACGCACATGCTACGCGTGAAGCCGGAAGCGCTCACTAAATGGCTACCCGTTGATAATGGAACGACGCCGGCAGACCATATCTACATGATCGATCCCCTGGGCAACCTGATGATGCGCTTCCCCAAGGACGCCGATCCCAACAAGATCAAGAAAGACCTTGCCAAACTGCTCAAGGCCTCGCGCATTGGATAAAGGCGAACCATGCTGATACAACTCGCGATCATTGCCCTGCTTGTTGCACTCTTGCCGCTGACCATCGTCTGGGTTTCCAGCGACCAGAACAAGTATCGCAAGCTGGTGTGGGTTGCCGTATTCCTCACTTTCGACCTTATCATGTTCGGCGCTTTCACGCGCCTGACTGACTCCGGCCTCGGCTGTCCGGATTGGCCAGGTTGTTACGGCCACGCCAATCCATTGCAGGCGCATGAGCACATCAGTGCTGCTGAAGCCGCCATGCCCACCGGCCCGGTTACTGTCATCAAGGCCTGGATTGAAATGATCCATCGCTATCTGGCCATGACTGTCGGCGTCCTGATCATTGCCATCATGGCCATTGCGTGGCGCGGGTGGATCAAATCCCGACGCACCGATCCAAAGTTCTCACCGTGGTTACCCAGCTTGCTGTTCGGATTCGTCTGTCTCCAGGGTGCCTTCGGGGCATGGACAGTTACGTTAAAACTGCAACCGGTCATTGTCACGATCCATTTGCTGCTTGGTTTGTTTCTTTTGGCCCTGCTCGTGTGGCTTGGAGCGCGTGAAAACAATCACGCTCCGGTTGCCGCCAGTGCGCGTTCATTGCAGTGGCCTGCCGCGTTGGCGATGGGCATCCTGTTTATTCAAATTGCCCTGGGTGGTTGGGTAAGTACCAATTACGCCGCGCTCGCCTGTACCGACTTCCCCTTGTGCCATGGCCGTGTCGTACCCAACATGGACTTTGAGCACGGTTTTACGCTGTGGCGCCATCTTGGCAAGACCGCTGACGGCGACTACCTGCCATTTGAGGCGCTGACCGCTATTCACTGGGTGCACCGGAATTTTGCCGTGGTTGTCGCAGGTTTTATTGCCTGGGTGGCACATAAAGCGATGCGCATCGACGGTCTCAGGAGTGATGGGCGCTGGTTACTCATTGCAGTGGTCGTGCAGTTCCTGATTGGTGTTTCCACCGTCTTTCTGAAATGGCCGTTAGCTCTTGCTGTGTTGCACAATGGCGGTGCGGCGGTCCTTGTGCTGCTGCTGACCATGTTAAACTATCGAGTTAGAATTTCCGCGCAAACCGCAGCTGACAGCACTGTAACCCGGCTATCTGCCGCATGAGATCCAAGTGACTACCCTGACCGTACATCCCAACCGCATCGCTCAGTATTGGGCTCTCACCAAACCGCGTGTGACCCAGCTGGCCGTGTTCTGTGCCGTAATCGGCATGTTCCTGGCATCGCCTGATCTGCCGAGCTGGAAAATTGTGGTTGCAGCAACGATCGGTATCTGGCTGCTGGCCGGTGCCGCATTCGCGGTCAACTGCCTGGTTGAGCGCGAGATCGATTCACGGATGGCTCGCACTGCCCGCCGACCGATGGCGCGCGGAGAAATCACGGTCACGCAGACACTGGTGTTCTCCGGCATCATCGGCGGTGCCGGTATGTGGGTACTGTTTAATTTTGTGAACCCGTTAACCATGTGGCTGACGTTCGCCACCTTTGTCGGTTATGCGGTCATCTATACCATGCTGCTGAAGCCTGCGACCCCGCAAAACATCGTCATCGGTGGTCTTTCTGGTGCCATGCCACCTGCGCTGGGCTGGGCAGCCGTCGCCAATGACGTGCCGATGCAGGCTTGGATACTCGTACTGATCATTTTTGTGTGGACACCGCCACACTTCTGGGCACTCGCCCTGTACCGCCGTGACGACTATGCCAAGTCTGGCCTGCCGATGCTGCCTGTCACCCATGGCCTGAAATTCACCCAGTTCCATATTTGGCTGTACACGATTGCGCTGGTTGCCACTACCATGCTGCCGTTTGCGGTTCAGATGAGTGGCCTGATTTACCTGGCCAGTGCGGCGGTGCTCGGCGCCGTCTTTCTCTGGTATGCATGGCAGGTCTATCGTCATTACACCGATCTGATCGCCCGCAAGACTTTTGCCTATTCAATCATCTACCTGTCATTGCTGTTCATCGCCTTGCTGGTCGATCACTACTTCAAATTCTGAAGCATGCCATCCTATTTTCGACACCGTTTCGCGCCTTTCCTGCTGCTCGCTGCAGCGCTAATGCTTTCAGCCTGCGACAAGCTGGGTGAGGGCGGACAGTTGCAATCGTCCTCCGCATCCACTTTCAAGAACACCGACGTCACCGGACTGGATTACGCGAAGGATTTCGCGATGCCGGATCATAACGGGACGATGCGTACGCTGTCCGATTTCAAAGGCAAGGCGGTGGTCGTGTTTTTCGGTTATACCCAGTGCCCCGATGTTTGTCCGAGTACCATGGCGGAAATGGCAAGCGTGATGCAGCAACTCGGACCGCAGGCCGACAAAGTGCAGGTATTGTTCGTTACTGTCGATCCTGAGCGGGATACGCCTGCATTACTGTCCAAATATGTTCCTTCATTTGATACACGTTTCCTTGGACTGGTTGGCGACAAGGCGCAGACCGAAAAGATTGCCAAGGATTTCAAAGTGCTTTACCAGAAGGTGCCAGGCAAGGAGCCAGGCAGCTACACGATGGACCACGCGGCGGGCAGCTACGTGTTCGACCCGCAAGGTCGCATTCGCCTCTTCGTAAGACATGGGCAGGGCGCCGAACCCATCGTGCATGACCTGAAACTGCTGCTGTCATAAAGCCTCGCCACACGGCGCAGGCAACACCGCAGATATGAAAAAGGCGCTCCATGGAGCGCCTTTTTATTGCTGGTTGATAACCTGCACGATACCGATCAGGCATCAGGCATAAGCCGCTAGCGTACCTTTCATTTTCTTCAGGGCCGCGCTCTCGATCTGGCGGATTCGTTCGGCCGAAACACCGAATTCGTCGGCCAGTTCATGCAGTGTCGCGCCAGAACCGTCGTCATTGGCCAGCCAGCGCGCTTCGACGATACGGCGTGAGCGCGGATCGAGCTTGCCGAGCGCCGTTTCCAGACCTTCGGACTGCAGACGGTCGTACTGGCGCGCCTCCAATGTCCTGGTCGGCTCACTTGCCTCCGACGACAGATACGCGATCGGTGCGAACTTGTCGTCTTCATCATCGCTTGGCGCATCGAGTGCTATATCGTGGCCGGACATACGGGTTTCCATCTCAATGACTTCCTCCCGTTTGACGTTCAGCGACTTGGCCAGATCGTCGACCTGTGCCGGCGTCATTGCATCGAGGCCTTCCTTATGGCTGCGCAGGTTGAAGAACAGCTTGCGTTGGGCCTTCGTCGTGGCAACTTTGACGAGCCGCCAGTTTTTCAGGATGTACTCATGCATCTCGGCCTTGATCCAGTGCATCGCATACGACACCAGACGAACCCCTTGGTCAGGGTCGAACCGCTTGACTGCCTTCATCAAGCCAATATTGCCTTCTTGAATCAGATCGGCATGCGGCAAGCCGTAGCCGAGGTAACCACGTGCAATCGAAACGACCAGCCGCAGGTGTGACATCACCAGCTTTTGCGCTGCGCCCAAATCATTCTTTTCACGGAACTCACGCGCAAGCGACGTCTCTTCCTCATGCGTGAGCATGGGGATACGGTTCACAGCCGAAATATACGCTTCAATATTGCCAAGGTTTCCCGAGAAACCCAGCGCCAAAGCATTCTTTGCGGATGGAACCAATGCGGACTGTGCAGATGCGTTCATTGTTTCTCCTTGCTTCACGAGTTTCGATTACCGTCAAATGCCAGTAATTCACTCCTTGTTGAGCATTATATTAGCACTCCCCGCAGCAGAGTGCTAATCACCGATTTCAACGATGTTCATAGGGTAGACCTATTGCACTTCCGTAACGATTGGTCAAGGAGACTTTAGGCCACACCGGGTGCAGTAAGTTGCGAGGGCTCAAAGAAAAAGCAGGAAATTGCCTAAAAGCTTTAATCAGCCGGGCTTAGCCAAGTCGTGCTAGATGCCGCTTAACCGACATCAACGCACCAATGAGGCCTAAACCGGCACTGATTAGCAAAAGAGCAAACTGGGTTTGCACAGTGAGCGGAGTCAGCCGGAATTCCGACGCGTAAAGCCGGGCAAATTCCGTAATGGCGCCATTCAGCGGTCCCAAGGCAAGTGCGACCACGCCAAGTGCCAGGATACCTGCCGCCAAGCCGAGTAATGCGCCAGAATAGTAGAACGGCCGGCAAATAAAGCTATCCGTTGCACCAAACATCCGGCACACCTCAATTTCCTCGCGCTGGGTCATCACCTGCAACCGGATGGTATTGAAGACGACTGCCACGACCACCACACCCAAGGTTGTGGCAAGAAAGAGCAGGGCAATCCGCAGCACCTGCATCAATGCGGCCAGCCGCTTGACCCAGGCTGAATCGATTTGGACATATTCGACGCCAGGAAGGTTTTTCAGTTGTGCGGCAATCGCTTCGACACGCGCTGCATCACTGCTGCTTTGTACACCGGACAATTTCAGGACATAGCCGTCGGGCAGCGGATTTTCTCCAAGCGCCGTGATCGCATCCGACAACCCGGTTTTATCCTTCAGTAAGGTCAACGCGCGTTCGCGTGGAATAAACTCCAGCCGCCCGGTGCTCTGAGAAGCCTGCACGATATGGCGGATTTGCGGTGCCAGCGCCGTCACCCGCTCGCGCGGTGTATCGATTGCCATGAACAGGCTGATTTCCGGTTCCACCGCCAGTTGCTCGGATACTGGCCGGACATTCTCAAGAATGGTCAGTCCGGCAATCGGAAGCGCCAGGGCAATCGCCACGACCAGCACATTCAGGATAAAGCTGCCGGCCGAAGAAGCTACGTGAGCCATTGCATCCCGGAGGGCGGCAAGATGTTGTGAAAGCCAGCTCATAATGCAGATTCCTGCGTGAGATGCGTTTCCGGGTTTTTTGTGAGACGTCCGCCGTCAAGATAGATGATGCGGTCGGCGTTACGCAGGATAGCTTCGTCGTGCGTTGCGATCAGGCAAGTTACGCCAGCCTCATGAAAGGCCGTGAGTGCATCCATCACCCGGTTCGCGCTGGCACGGTCGAGATTTGCGGTCGGCTCGTCTGCCAGAATGATTTGAGGACGGTTGACGATGGCACGGGCGATGGCCACGCGCTGCTGTTCACCGCCCGACAGCGCGAGCGGTTCCGAGGCCGCCTTGTCGGCCAGACCCACTTTGTCCAATGCTACTCGTGCCCGCTTTTCGGCTTCATTGCGGGTCGATCCGGTCACCAGTAAGGGCAGCATCACGTTGGCAACCACGCTACGGTCGCTCAAGAGGTTGGCTGGTTGGAACATCAGTCCAAGATTGCGGCGAAGATAAGGGATTCCCGACGCTGATAGCTTGCCGATATCCTGGCCATTCACCAGGACGTTGCCCGAAGTTGGTCGCTCGATCGCAGCAATCATCTTCAGCAAGGTCGATTTGCCGGCACCTGAGGGGCCGGACAGGTACGCCAGCTCTCCCTTGGCGATTGATAGCGTGATGTCCGCCAACGCCGAACTGCCTCGGCTGTATTGCTTGGAAACCTGCCTGAATTCGATCATGTCAGCAAAGCTTCAACAAATTCTTCAGCATTGAAAGGCTGGAGGTCCTCGATCTTTTCGCCTACGCCAATAAAGTACACTGGAACCGGACGCGTCTTGGCGATCGCTGCCAGGACACCACCCTTGGCGGTGCCGTCGAGCTTGGTCACGATCAGACCCGTAAGCCCGAGCGCATCGTCAAATGCCTTGACCTGCGCCAGTGCGTTCTGGCCGGTATTGCCGTCGATGACGAGCAAGATTTCGTGCGGTGCGGACGCCATCCCTTTACCGATGACACGGCGCACCTTCTTCAATTCTTCCATCAGGTGCAGCTGGGTCGGCAGGCGACCAGCAGTGTCGATCATCACGACGTTCGTGCCGCGCGCCCGTGCTGATTGCACGGCATCAAACGCCACTGCGGCGGGATCGCCTGACTCCTGTGCAATCACCGACACGTTGTTGCGCTCGCCCCAGATGGCCAGCTGTTCCCGCGCTGCCGCGCGAAAGGTGTCTCCGGCGGCCAGCAACACGGACTGCTGATGAGCCTGGAGGTGTTTGGCCAGTTTGCCGATGGTAGTGGTCTTGCCGGCACCATTGACACCGGCAATCATCATCACCAAAGGCTGATGCCGGCCGAGCACCATCGGTTTCTGCAGCGGCGTCAGCATGTCGATCAGCAGTGTGCGCAAGGCAGTCTTCACTTGGTCAGCATCGGTCAGCTTCTCGCTTTTCACCTTTTTCTTGAGCGAATCAAGAATGAACTGTGTCGCCTCGACACCCGCGTCGGACACCAGCAGCGCCGATTCAAGCTCTTCATAAAGATCTTCATCAATCTTTGCACCGACAAACAGGGTTGTCAGATTGCTCGACGTTTTGGATAAGCCGGATTTAAGGCGTTGCATCCAGGAACGCTTTTGCTCGAGTTCGGTCGGTGCGGCCGGAACGATCTCGCCTTCTTCATTGTCTTCCTCGAAGGCAAGTGCCGGGGTCGCCGGTTCCGCTGTCGAGGAAGAAGCGGGCGCTGGCGTCGTTACGTCCTGGGCTAGCTCGTCTTCAGGCTGGGGAAATGGAGTGGCATCACGCTTGAACAAGCCGAACCACGACTTTTGTTCAGTGGCAGGCGATTCCGGGACGGAAGCTGAAACAGGCGCTGGCGTACCTTCAACCGGAGTCGTGGTCTGGGGCTCGTTGGTAGAAGCGGGCGATTCCTGCGGCGCAGGCGTATCTTTCGGTTTTTTCTTAAAGAAACTAAACATTCGGGTAGGGAGGAGTGGCAGTTCGGCGCGCGCAAAGCTGCGCAGCTGAAAGAAGATACAATCGGAACCTCATTTAATGTGCGGCGCTCTTTTACAGTCAATTATGCGTCCGCTGCATCATCACTAGCCCCGTATTTTATCAGAGCACAGAATATGAAATTCCGGATTGCCATCCTGCTGTCGGCGTGCGTGCTGAACTGGTTGCCTGTTACTGCAGGCGCTGCCGACATCGCGCAAGAGTTCATGCTGGATAACGGCATGAAAATTATCGTCAAGGAAGACCATCGCGCACCGACGGTGGCGCACATGGTTTGGTACAAGGCGGGTTCGATGGACGAGCAGAACGGCACGACCGGAATTGCGCATGCTCTTGAGCACATGATGTTCAAAGGCACCAAATCGCTCAAGCCGGGCGAATTCAGCCAGCGTGTCGCAGCGCTCGGCGGGCGCGAAAACGCGTTCACCAGCAAAGACTACACCGCATACTTCCAGCAGATAGAAAAGTCGAAGCTGGAACAGGTAATGCGCCTTGAATCGGACCGTATGGCAAACCTGATTTTCGATAAGGACGAGTTCGCGCGCGAGATCCGTGTCGTGATGGAAGAACGACGCTGGCGCACCGAGGACCAGCCTATTCCGCAGGTCTACGAGGCCCTGAATGCCACAGCCTTCATGGCGCATCCTTATCATCACCCCATCGCTGGATGGATGGAAGATTTGAAAAGCATGACCGTGCAGGACGCAAAGAGCTGGTATGACCGCTGGTATGCGCCAAACAATGCAGTGATGGTCGTGACCGGAGATGTCGACGCCAGGCAGGTGCTGGCGCTTGCCCAGAAGTATTACGGCAAGATCCCGCGCAAGGCTGTGCCGACGACACGCCCACAGGACGAACCTGAGCAGCGCGGCATCCGGCGCGTGACCATCAAGGCGCCGGCGGAGAATCCCTATGTCGTCATGGCATTCAAGGCACCGACCCTGCGCGATGTCGAAAAGGATGACGAATCCCATGCACTCGATGTGCTCGCCGCCATTCTTGACGGTTACGATAATGCGCGACTGAATGCCAAATTGGTACGAACCGACAAAGTCGCCAATTCGGCGGGGGCCGGTTATTCCAATGTCGCACGCGGCCCGGCATTGTTCCTGCTCGACGGCACGCCGTCGCAAGGCACGACCACCGAACAACTCGAAAAGCTGCTGCGTGCAGAGGTCGACCGCATCGCCAAGGAAGGGGTATCGCAAGAGGAACTAAAACGTGTGAAGACGCAGTTGATCGCTGGCCAGATCTATAAGCGCGATTCGATTTTCGGCCAGGCGATGGAAATCGGTGTCATGGAAATGAGCGGGTTATCGCATACCAAGATCGACCGTATCATTGAGAAGCTGAAAGCGGTTACCAGCGAACAGGTCCAAGCCGTTGCGCAAAAATATTTCAGCGATGACACGTTGACTGTAGCAACCCTGGTCCCGCTGCCATTGTCCGAGAAAAAATCCGCTCCGCCGCCCAAGGGCCTGCGCCATTAATCGAGGAATGATGATGTTCAAACGCTTTTTCTTTGCCCTGGCCGGCATGGCCATCGGTTTTACCGGCATTGCACCGGCACATGCCGCTTTGCAGATACAGTCGTGGTCGCTTGCCAACGGCACACGTGTGCTGTTTGTCGAAAACCATTCGATCCCGGTCGTCGACCTGAGCGTCGAGTTCGACGCGGGTTCTCGCCGCGACCCACAAGACAAGTCGGGCGTCGCTTCACTGACCAACGCCATGCTCGCGCGCGGCTTGCGTGAATCGACCACGCCGGTCGCGGAACCGGCGATGACGGAAGCACAGATTTCCGACGCCTTTGCCGACACCGCGGCACAACGCGGAGGCGGGGCAGGTGGTGATCGTGCCGGCGCCAGCCTGCGCACGCTAAGCAGTCCCGCCGAACGCGATGCTTCGGTCACATTGCTGGCTCGGTTGCTGGCCCATCCCAGCTTTCCGGAAAACTTCCTGGCTCGCGACAAAGCGAGAACAATTGCCGCGATCAGGGAAAGTGAAACCAAACCGGAGTCGATTGCCGACAAGGCCTTCTGGCGTGTGCTCTACGGTAGTCATCCCTATGCCAGGCATGAAACCGTCGCTTCGGTGGAGTCAATTACGCGTGATGATCTGGTTGCTTTTCACAATGCCCACTACGTAGCCAACCGCGCCATTGTGTCCATCATCGGTGACCTGAGCCGTGCTGACGCCGACGCGATCGCGCAACAGTTGACGGCGCGCCTGCCGGAAGGGACTTCCTTGCCTGAACTGCCCTCGGTCGACATTGCCCCGCCCAAGGAAGAACGCATCGCGCATCCCGCATCGCAAGCGCACATCCTGTTAGGCATGCCGGCTATCGCGCGCGGCGATCCTGATTATTTTCCCTTAATGGTTGGAAACTACACGCTCGGCGGGGGTGGCTTCGTTTCACGGTTGACGCGCGAGGTGCGCGAAAAGCGCGGACTCTCATACAGCGTCTATAGCTATTTCAACCCGCTTGCGCAACCAGGGCCATTCCAGGCAGGCCTGCAGACGCAAAAAGAGCAAACCGACAATGCATTATCCGTTGTTCGCGACACCATCTCGACCTATCTGCGTAACGGTCCGACAGAGCAGGAAGTGAAAGCCGCCAAGGACAACCTGATCGGTGGTTTTGCGTTGCGTATAGACAACAACAAGAAGATTCTCGACAACATTGCCGCGATCGGTTTTTACCGACTGCCTCTGAATTATCTCGACACCTGGACCAGTAATGTGGCCAAGGTAACTGCAGCCGATATCAAAGCGGCGTTCAATCGCAAAGTCGCACTCGATAAAATGTCGACAGTTATCGTCGGCAGTGCGGCCAGCAATGCGGACACGGCGAAATGACGCGACCCAACAGCATGCAGGCTAGTCGTAAAAACAGGCCGGCGCCTGCTCCACGTCATGCAGGACCAGCACGCCAGGTGCGTATCATAGGTGGTCAGTGGAAAAGGACGCCGCTGGCTGTGCTTGATGCGGAAGGACTGCGTCCTACGCCGGACCGCGTCCGCGAAACCGTCTTCAACTGGCTCAATCACCTGTTCGATGGGAACTGGACCAGAGTGCGCTGCCTGGACTTGTTTGCAGGCACGGGTGCACTCGGTTTTGAAGCGGCAAGCCGTGGCGCTGCCGGTGTGCTGATGGTGGAAGACAGTGCGGCTGCCGTGCGACAGCTCGATGCAACACGCGACAAGCTAAAGGCGACACAGGTCGACATTCGACGTGGGGATGCCTTGGCGACAGCGCACACCCTGTTGCGACACGACATGCGCTTCGAACTGATCTTCCTCGATCCGCCATATCACCGCGACTGGCTGGTAAAAATACTACCTGTTTGCCGGCAACTGTTGGCCGACGGCGGCATGGTATATGCTGAAGCTGAAACACTGCTGGACACCGAAGCGGAAGGTGAATCCACGCCGAATTGGCTGGATGGGTGGGCAGTCGTGCGAGCAGACAAGGCGGGCATGGTGTTCTATCACTTGCTGCAGCGCAAAAGCATGCCGGAAAATCAGGCATAATGCGCGTTCCGGAATTTGTTTCATCACTGGTCAGGGAGCCAAGATGGTCACAGCAGTTTATCCAGGCACGTTCGATCCACTCACGCGCGGCCACGAAGATCTGGTAAGGCGCGCTTCGGGTTTGTTCGACAAGCTGGTGGTAGGCGTTGCCGACAGCAAGAACAAGCGGCCGTTTTTTTCGATGGAAGAGCGTCTATCCATCGCCAACGAGGTGCTGGGCCATTATCCGAACGTGCAGGTCGAAAGCTTTTCGGGCTTGCTGAAGGATTTTGTGCGTGCGCATGATGCGCGCGTCATCGTACGCGGTCTGCGTGCGGTGTCGGACTTCGAATATGAATTCCAGATGGCTGGCATGAACCGCTACCTGTTGCCCGACGTCGAAACCTTGTTCCTGACGCCGTCGGACCAATATCAATTCATATCCGGCACCATTGTGCGCGAAATCGCCACACTGGGCGGTGATGTCTCCAAGTTTGTCTTCCCTTCGGTCGAAAAATGGCTGAAGGAAAAATTGGCTGCCAGCGGCAAATAAGCCGCATCCTCATCGCGGCATTCGCCAACCGGCGAATGCGCGGGCAGCACAGCAGAGGTTGTTATGGCATTAATGATTACGGACGAATGTATCAATTGCGACGTGTGCGAGCCCGAGTGCCCGAACGACGCGATTTACATGGGGACCGAGATCTACGAGATCGATCCCGACAAATGTACGGAGTGCGTCGGCCACTTCAATGAGCCGCAATGCCAGCAGATATGTCCGGTGGAATGCATTCCCTTCAACCCGGCCTGGCGGGAAAGCAAGGAACAACTGCAGGCAAAGTATGAGCGCCTGCAAGCGGAAGCAGCGGCGAAAAACCAGGACAAGGCACAGGCATAGCGCCGATTCGGATTGCCTTCAGCCTGCGGCAATCACGCGGTTCCGACCTGCTTCCTTCGCTTTGTAAAGTGCCTGGTCAGCCTGCGCCACCAGGCGCTGGGCGGCTGCTTCGACACTTTCCGCGCTCGCCTTCGTATCCAGTGCGGCAACCCCCAGTGACACCGTCACATCGAGCGTCTGGCCGCTGAGCAGCACCAGCGGATGTTCCGCAATCCCAAGACGGATACGTTCGGCGACATTCACCGCATCCACCTGTTCGGTATCGATCAGCAGGACGACGAATTCCTCACCACCGAAACGCCCAAGCGCATCGCTCAGGCGCAGTTCCGCCTTGATGCGAGCGGCCACGCCTCGCAATACTTCGTCACCGGCCTGATGTCCCATGCGGTCGTTGATGCGCTTGAAATGATCGATATCGATGTACATGCAGGACAAGGCATAGCTCTGACGCCATGAGCGGCCGATTTCCTCAAGCAGGCGGCGCTCGATGTAGCGTCGATTGTTGACGCCGGTGAGCGGATCGGTCAACCCGATATGCTTCAGCCTCTCGGTATTGATGACGTTTTCAACGCAGATGGCGATGATGGACGCCAGGTGTTCAATGAATTCCGTACTCAGTGCCGGCGCAAAACGCTTAGTATCGTCGCTACCAAGATTCATGCAGCCGATCAGCTTGCCATGCCGAACAAGAGGCAAAATGGCCACGCTGGCTGGCGGCACAATCGGTTCAGGGAAAACGCGGCCATGCAGTTCTTCTGAATAAGTACCTAATACGGGCTTGAACAATTTGCCTGCAAGCTCGCCGAACTCGGCTTCTTCCTGCAGGAAGAGCAGGTGAGGAAATTCCGCCTGCTGGATGCTGAGATCGACCAGGATGCGGCGAATGTCGTAATCCGGGTCAAGCAAAGTCAGGGTCACCACATGGAGGCCAGCTGAACTTGCGAAGGTATCGAAGACCGTATCAAGCAGTTCACGCAGGCTGCCGGCCGAAATGAATTGCAGGTCGAATGCCTGATGCTTTTGCAGGATGCGCTGGTTTTTTTCCGCCTGTGCCAATAGCTGCACCAGCTGCTCGCGCAGCCGCCTGTTTTCTGCAACCAGGTCTTGCGTCATCGGCGAAGGCTCCGTGTCAGGGCATCGGCGAGACGGGCGGCGGATGCTCAAAGGGCTTGAACGAAAATTCGTTTATACCAATCCCCACCTGTAACGTGACAAATGAGAGCGCTGGATTTTTTTGACTGGCAAGGCGCAGGAGGAGTCAATTGCCTTGCTATTGACGACGAGTGCAACGCCAGCAGCCGGGAAAAGGCGCGATGTCATGGTGCGTTATGGGTTGGGATTGGTATTAGATACTACCGTGTCCCATCCTGGGTCACAATAGACCGGATGGCAACTAGAAATGTAATAAGGCGGGCTCGAATCGAGCGATGCACATCATGCATCTGTTATCCGCGTGTTGTCAGGTCAGAATGCGATGTTGATATCGACTTCCTGCCCAACCCGCAACACTTGGCCTTCGCCTTCGAGCAGGATGGCATTCATGCCAAATGTAATGCCGCCATCAACGCGGGGATTGGCTCGGTAGGTTTGCAGGATGTCGAGCGGATTGGGGCCAAATTCGCCGGTTGCCTGATCCACTGAAGGCATGGGACAGCGTGGGCAGGGCTTGACCGGCTTGAGCACGGCATCGCCGATCCTGAATGATTCGGTGACATCTTCCTCGAAGGCCTCGATGCCATTCACGACGATATTCGGGCGGAAGCGATTCATCGGTAGCGGTTGCCGACCTTGCGCCTGTAGCTTGCTATTGAGGTCGGCGAGCGAGGCTTCGGAGATCACCAGCATTGGATAGCCGTCTGCAAACAAGGTTGGTACTTCCAGACCATTGGTCCATTTCTTGTTGGCGATCCGCTTGGCTTCGGCATGAAAACGCACGAGACGGCATGGCGTGCCTAAAAACTTCGAAAACCATGTCGCCGTGGTTTCGTCGCAGTCATACGCGTGTACCGGTTCGCCCCAGACGTGCACCGTCAGCGTGGTTTCCTCGGATGGATCGGGCAGGCCAAGCGGCACTTCCAGCCGCAGCATGCCTGGTGCGCGCAGTTCCAGCGTGTCGGCCTTGATGCGCGGAACGATCAGGGCCATCTTCGGATAATCGCGCTGCGTCATGAACTGTCCTTCCGCATCCACCACCATCCATTCGCGATCATAGATCTGCTCGCTCATCAGGCCCGCAGGCGTGACGGTCGCCTCACGCAGGGAAATGCCGGCGCAGGATTTAATCGGATAAAGATTCAGTTCGGTCAGGATGGGCATGGCGCGTTGGATTTACGTAGTGCTTAGACGTTAAACAGGAAGTTCAGCACATCGCCGTCCTTGACAATGTATTCCTTGCCTTCGGCGCGCATCTTGCCGGCTTCCTTCGCACCCTGTTCGCCCTTGTAGGCAATGAAGTCTTCGAAGGCGATCGTTTGCGCGCGGATGAAGCCGCGTTCGAAATCGGTGTGGATCACGCCGGCTGCCTGCGGTGCGGTCGCACCAACCGGAACCGTCCATGCACGCACTTCTTTCACGCCTGCGGTGAAATAGGTCTGCAGGCCGAGCAGCTTGAAGCCGGCACGGATCAGGCGATCGAGGCCCGGTTCTTCCATGCCCATGTCGGCCAGGAATTCGCCCTTGTCTGCATCATCGAGATCGGCGATTTCCGCTTCGATCGCGGCGCAGATCGCGACGATAGGTGCATTCTGTTCCTGCGCGTAGGCGGTCAACTGGTCGAGCAGCGGGTTGTTGGTGAAACCGGTGTCGGAGACATTGGCTACGTACATGGCTGGCTTGGCGGTGATCAGGCAGAGCGACTTGATGATCGCCATTTCTTCTGCGTCCAGACCCATGGCGCGTACCGGCTTGGCATCGTTCAGTTGCGGCATGATGCGTTCCAGCAGATCGACCAGCTTGGCCGCTTCCTTGTCGCCGGAACGTGCTTTCTTGTTTTCGCGGTGGATTGCCTTTTCGACGGTGCCCATGTCAGCCAGTGCAAGTTCGGTCTGGATGACGGCGATGTCATCAAGCGGACTGACTTTACCGGCGACGTGGATCACGTTCGGGTCTTCGAAGCAGCGCACGACGTTGACGATCGCATCGGTTTCACGGATGTGTGCGAGGAACTGGTTGCCGAGGCCTTCGCCCTTGGACGCGCCCGCTACCAAGCCGGCGATGTCTACAAATTCGACGACAGCGGGGACAATGCGCTCGGGCTTGACGATGTCGGAAAGCTGCTTGAGGCGGGGATCCGGAACTTCCACGATGCCGACGTTTGGCTCGATGGTGCAGAATGGATAATTTTCCGCAGCAATGCCCGCTTTGGTCAGTGCATTGAATAGGGTGGATTTGCCGACGTTAGGCAGGCCGACGATGCCGCATTTGAGACTCATGCGTATAACTTTCTAAATCAAGGGTTAGCCGTGTTTCAAATTCATTTGGGATGCCGACTAACGTCTAAGCAGCTTGAATTCCAATCTGGCACAGAAAAAAGAGCTACGGCAATGCAGCGCGGCGTCGCGCGAGACAATTCTTGCCGGTTGGTTCCTCAAAAGAGCAATTGTAACCTTCTCTGAAGGTCTGATCCAAAGACTGACTGTGATAGGCGCTATCGACTTTTTGAATCGCAGGGCATGTGATGAAAGCCGCGAGACGAAATGTTCAAAAATTGTCCCTCCAAGCAGATTTGTTAGATAAAATTGCGATCCAATATTGTAAAAATTGCAATGAAATGGCTTTATTTTTGGCAAAGGTATTACGCAGTTCACTTGTTGTCTTTGGCATAGGCGTATCCATTTCATTGATTTGGTACGCGCTTTACGTTCTCCATGAAGAGGACTATTACCCTCAGCGAGGCTCTCTTGCTTACCTTTTAAAAATGTCGGGGCTCATTCGCGGCGTGCCGATTATTGAGCCCGTGGACGAGCCGGAATATTACGGTAGCTCCGGAGACGGTAACAAGCCTCCGCAGTCTGCTGTCATCTATCTGACCCGGAACAGGAACGGCAATCTGCTTGCTATGCAGATTAGCGCCTATCTCCAATCTGTTGGTTTTGCTTTGGATACATCGAAAGACAGCCATGAGACTCTCTTCTTCAGTCAAATGAAGCCGATCTATGATGCACGCTTTACAGGACGGGGAAGCCAAGCGGTCGCCGTGCTTATTAGTCCTACGTCAGGCCCCGAGCAGTTGGAAGTCCGGATAATCCATTATGAATAGCAAAGGAATTACTTGTGACTACGCGTGAGGATATTCGTAGCGGGCGCCTCGTTTACACATGCAATTGCGGTTGGATCGATCTCGGACATTTGACCTCTTCATCGGTCCGTCCACATGCCAGCGCGAGATACTTGTGGCAAGACATACTTCATGAAAATGGTCTCGACATTCCAGGTTATCAGGGCAAGCATGTTGTCGGGTACCGGCAATCTATGGGCCGCTATGGAGTTTCGACGGAACACTTCCGCGCCTATTGGGTGAAAAAGGGTTTGTCGATTGCACAGAAACAGTCAGTAGCACTTTCCATTTTCATGGAGGTATCGCTTGGTTTTGAAAGCATGCAGGAACAGTATTCTTGGCTTACCAATAGCGGCTACAGTGAAGAAGATCTGGTCTCAAATCTAGTGGGGTTTTATATCGAGGTCCTCGGGGTAAATTGGGTGAGCGCCTGCAAGCCAGTGTCTCAGAAAGCGGCGCAAGCTGTCTGGGATGGGTACGGATCTGTCGGCTCACACAAAAACAGGGCATTCAAACCAAATTTATATCCATGTGAAGAATGCAAGGGAATTCACCGTATCGTGACTCCGACCTTTCCATCGATATTTCAGTCAATTCAACCAGCAAGGAAGGGAAAAGACTATAACGAAGCGGGAAAGGATATGCCGCTGCCTAAGCATCTCCAATCTGCACTTTATCGGCAGTTGTAACCTGTGACCAATGAAGAAAAGCTTAGATCGGTTGTACCAGATCGAGGTTTGGCTTTTCGACAAATTCGGCCAGGGCATCGCGCAGGCGCTCGCCTTCGCCGATGGCCAGCTTCCAGTTCAGAATACGCGCCGCATGGTTCAGGCCGTAATAATGGAAATCGTTACGATCAGGTAGTTTTCCCAAGGACAAGGTTTGCAGGAAATCGCGTGACGGCGAAAGCAAAATGACATTATCCAGCCATTCGCGGTTGCGGCCGATATTGGCGCGCCGCCAGGGCATGGATTTATCCAGCCAGCCTGGGACGATTTCATTGCTGAAATGCGGATACAGCACCAAGCCGCCATCCGCATTGCCGGCGATGCGGGAGTACGGCAATGCCAGGTGATAGTCGATCAGGCCGCCGTCCCAGTAGGTGCCGATCAGTGCATGGGGAATATGGCGGACCGGTTCCATGGTGAACGGAAGAGTGCCCGATGCCAGCAAGGCGCTGTTCAGGTTGTCAGCGGAGAGTGGAGCAAAGGCCGTATGGAAGGCATCGAATTTTGCCTTGAGCCAGAAAGCCGGCTCCCTCTCGTCGCCAATGACAACTCTGGCGAGGTGGTTTGCCAGTTGGGAGCGTGATACGAAATTGCCCAGAACGGCAAGGCCGAAGCCGGTACTCACCGAAACATTGCGTGTCGGCGCCTTCAGCAAACCGCGTCCGCGCGACACCAGGATCTGCAGGCGGTAATGCGGATGGTTGAGTATTTCATGCTCATGTCCGCCTACGGTCCCGTTCAGGACCGCCTTGCAGGTGTCGGTGACATAGCGCGCGGATGGTCGGCGTGGATAAGTCTGTTCGCAATAGAGATCGCCGAGGCGCAGGAAGCCCGACACCGGATCGGCGAGGCAGGCGGCCGCCATGCGCCACGCGCCGATCGACGCGCCGATCAATGTACGTTCACGCGGTGCCGATGGCAACCAGCTACCGAACATCCACTGGTCGAGCTTTTGCAGGATCAGCCCCTTAGGGCCACCGGCTGCGCCAGGAATGATGGCAATATCCTGTGCACGCAAGCCGTTGGCGCGCAGATGAGCAAGCGCCTTCGGGCCGGCGTGGATTGAAAGCGGGCCATTCATGTATGGTCGTGGCCAAGGTGTTGCATGACATAGTCCGTGTAGTCTGTCGCCATTGGTGCGGTTACGGAAAGGGACATGCCTATTTTGCCGTTGAATGCAGTTTCATCATTGCCGCCTCAAACTTGCCTTCGCAGAGCATGGGAATCACATCGATGCTTTTTTCTATCGCTTCGTTGATCAGCGCCTGTTCTTCCTTGCGCGGACGATGAAGTACGAAGTCGACGACGGGTTGCTGCAGGTTCAGCGAGCGTGGATGCCCGATGCCGATGCGCAGCCGCCAGTAATCCTGGGTGCCGAGCGCAGCGGTAATGTCTTTCAATCCATTATGGCCGCCCGAAGATCCGCCTTTCTTGATTTTCGCAGCGCCAGGGGGCAGATCGAGTTCGTCATGGACAACCAGCACTTCGTCAGCCGCGATTTTGAAAAAGCGGGCGAGTGCGCCGACCGACTGGCCCGAACGGTTCATGTAGGTCTGCGGCTCCAGCAGCCAGACTTCCTGACCTGCAATGCTGGTTTTGCATGCCAGCGCGTTGTAACGGGATTCCCGCACGAGGCGGTTTCCGGCCAAGTTGTCGACCAGCCAAAAACCGGCGTTGTGCCTTGTCTGTTCGTATTCAGGGCCCGGATTTCCCAAGCCGACGATGAGGCGTATGGACATGCTGTTAGGTTTGCCCGAGTTGCTGCCAAAACGGCAATTGCAAGGCGAAAATATCAAAGACCCTGATTATCGGGGATGTTGCAGGTTGCCGTCCAATGCAGCATAACGCTGAAGGCGCTTCCGTCGGACTGATGTGCGTACTGTGTCCATTCATTGCGAATGTGAGGTGCCATGTTCCTGTTGTTCCAAGCTGCCCAGGATGTACTGCGTCATGCTTGTCGCAAGCTCATGTTCGCCGATAAACACCTTGCCTGCCTTTTCCCGCCGTAGCAGAACAGCTTCGCTTTCACTATGGGTACGAACTACGGTTTGAATGGTGGGGTTGAGTGCTCGCGCGGTTTCGATCATTGCCCGCACGCCAAACGTGTCGGGGGTCGCTACTACCAGCATCGAAGCGCGAGCGATATGTGCCTGGATCAACACTGCCGGTTCGGCGGCGTCGCCCGCGACGGCGGGGATCCCCTGCTTGCGCAACTCCTCGATCCGCTCACGATTCTGGTCGGCGACAACAAAATGTATTCCCCGCGCAGCCAGATCATCGGCAATGCGCCGGCCCACGCGACCATAGCCAACCAGCACCACCTGCCCGTTAAGCTTATTCTGGTCTGTTGTCATCGGCAATTCGGCCAGGGGGTCATCAGGACGTTCAAATTTACGGGCAAGGTCGGACTTGGAGCGTATCCAGTTTTGCAAAGGTTCGACCAGCTTGAACACCGCTGGATTCAATGCAATCGAAATGATAGCGCCGGCAAGAATGAAGCTTTGCGCTTCCTTGGGCAGTAGACCCAGTGACATTCCCAGGCCGGCAAGGATAAACGAGAACTCGCCGATCTGCGCCAGGCTTGCCGATACGGTGAGCGCGGTGTTGAGCGGGTAGCGGAGCATCAACACGAGGACAAACGCTGCAATCGATTTGCCGATCACGATGACAGCAACCACGGCTAGGACCTGCAACGGATACTGCACGAGTACAAGTGGATCGAACAGCATGCCGACCGAAACAAAAAACAATACGGAAAATGCGTCCCGGAGCGGAAGGGATTCCTCTGCCGCGCGATGGCTGAGTTCTGATTCGCGCAAGACCATGCCGGCAAAGAAGGCGCCGAGGGCGAACGACACGCCAAATATTCTGGACGAGCCGTAGGCAATACCGACTGCAGCGGCAATGACGCAAAGGGTGAACAATTCGCGCGAGCCGGTCCTAGCGACTCGCCATAACAGCCACGGGAAGAGCTTGCGTCCCACAACAAGCATGAACACGATGAAGGCAATGACCTGTCCCAGCGTCAGGGCAAGTGTCTTCCACAGCGTACCGCCTTCTTGGCCACCGCTGCCGCCGAGCCATCCTGACAGCGCCGGCAATAGCACCAGGACCAGCACGGTGACCAGATCCTCGACGACCAGCCAACCGACTGCGATCTGTCCGTTAATGGAATCTAAAATTCCCCGGTCTTCAAGCGCTCGCAGAAGAACGACCGTACTGGCGACAGACAGTGCGAGTCCGAATACCAGGCCGGCGCCCAGACTCCAGCCCCACCAATGCGCAAGTCCTACCCCCATTGCGGTCGCAACGACGATCTGCAAGATCGCGCCGGGCAGGGCGATACGTCGTACCTGCAAAAGGTCATCGACTGAAAAATGCAGTCCAACGCCAAACATGAGCAGCATGACGCCAATTTCCGCGAGCTGCGCTGACAGCTCTATATCTGCGACAAAGCCCGGAGTTGCAGGGCCAATCAGAATGCCAGCAGCGAGATAGCCAACTAGGGCTGGCAGCTTCAAGCGAATGGCCAGCATTCCGAAGATCAGGCCAAGGCCCAGGGCAGCGGCAATTGTCGTAATCAGGCTGACGTCATGTGGCATGCGGGACTGTTCCTCCAAGGTTGAAAAGATGAAATTTTGTGGCTGGGCGAACGAGCGATTTTACAGACGATTGATGGCCAGGAAGTAGCCCCGGTCGAATGCGGGCTTGGCGAATATACGGAAATTCTGCTGGCTTGTATGAAGGCAATTTGTCCTGACGATAAGTACCAGCCGCCATAAAAATGAAACCCCGCCACATGGGCGGGGTTTCATGGTTGCGAAATACGCAATACCAATTACTTCTTCTCTGCGTCACCTTCGGCGGCAGCTGCGTCGTCAGCAGAAACCTGACCAGCCGGTACGCTTGCAGTTGCGATGGTCGGATCATCCTGACCGTGCAGTACTGCGGACACGCCCTTCGGCAGCGTGATATCGGACAGGTGAACTGTCGCACCAACTTCGACTGTCGACAGGTCGACTTCGACGAATTCCGGCAGGTCGCTCGGCAGGCACGTTACGTCCAGTTCGTTCATTACGTGGCTGATGATCGCACCACCCAGCTTTACAGCTGGCGAAATCTCGGCGTTTATGAAATGCAGCGGCACCTTGACGTGGATCTTCTGGTTCTGGTCAACGCGCTGGAAGTCAGCGTGCAGGACGAGTTGCTTGAACGCGTGCATTTGGAAGTCGCGCAGCAGGACTTTTTCAACCTTGCCTTCAATTTCCATGTCGAGGATCGACGAGTGGAATGCTTCCTTTTTCAGCGCGTGGAACAGCGCGTTGTGGTCGAGAGCGATAGCGACCGGTGCAGCCGTACCACCGTAAATGATGCCCGGTGTCTGGCCAGCATTGCGCAGGCGGCGGCTCGCTCCGGACCCCTGCTCTTTGCGTGGGAATGCAACTACTTTCATATTAAATCTCCAGTGATTGCAAGGCATCTGCCTTGCGTTGCCGTCCCCCGCGACCAGGGGACGAAAAGACCTGGCTCGCCGGAAGGCGGGTCCAGGGAAAAGCGTAAATCTTAATCTGCGAACAGAGAGCTGACTGAGTCACCTTTGGTGATGCGCTTGAAAGTCTCAGCCAGTAGTTCCGCCGATGTGAGCTGACGGATCTTCGGGCAGGCACGTGCGGCAGCGGTCAGCGGAATGGTGTCGGTAACGACGAGTTCGTCCAGAGGGGATGTTGCAATGCGCTCGATCGCCGGACCTGACAACACGGGATGCGTACAGTAGGCGACCACTTTCTTGGCGCCACGCTCTTTCAACACTTCGGCTGCCTTCGTCAGTGTGCCTGCAGTGTCGACCATGTCGTCCATGATCACGCAGTTACGGCCTTCAACTTCACCAATGATATGCATGACTTCGGACACATTGGCCTTGGGGCGGCGCTTGTCGATGATCGCGAGGTCACAGTTCAGGCGCTTGGCCAGCGCGCGGGCACGAACCACACCGCCGACGTCAGGCGATACGACTAGCAGGTCGTCGTAATTCTTTTCTACCAGATCCGACAGCAGGATCGGCGAGGCATAGATGTTGTCGACAGGAATATCAAAGAAGCCCTGAATCTGGTCGGCATGCAAGTCCATGATCAGGACGCGTTCGACACCTGCCTGTTGCAACATGTTGGCAACAACCTTGGCTGAAATGGCAACACGGGCGGAACGTGGACGACGGTCCTGGCGGGCATAACCGAAATAAGGGATGGCGGCAGTGATACGACCTGCAGACGCGCGCTTCAGTGCATCGACCATCAGCATGATTTCCATCAGGCTGTCATTGGTTGGAGCACAAGTCGACTGCAATACGAAAACATCCTTGCCACGGACGTTTTCGTTGATTTCCACCATGACTTCACCGTCGGAAAATTTCGATACCACCGCCTTGCCGAGAGGAATTCCAAGCTGTTTGGCCACTCCTGCGGCCAGCTCCGGATTGGCGTTGCCGGTAAAGACCATCAGGTTTTCGAGCGCCATGGGACACCTAGGTGATTGAGTGGGTTAAAAATTTGAAAAGCCGCCAAGGCTTTGACGTATCGTCTTGCGTTGGCGGCTTGTGAGTTTCTTCTATATTTTAATGGCAGGGGAAGAAGGATTCGAACCTTCGAATGCCGGAATCAAAATCCGGTGCCTTGACCAACTTGGCGACTCCCCTACACAACCGGTTGTTCAACATCGCACTCTTCTGCAATACCAAACGAATTCTTGACTTACGAACCTAGCAAGTGCGAGAGCGGGTGGCGCTCGATCGCTTTGGCTTTCCATGCTTTCCAGTTCCCCGGACCGGTTTTGCGTACTGCTTGCAAAACTTCCTCTGCTTCATGTTCATGCGAAAACGCGCAGAACACACATGCACCGGAACCAGTCATCCTCGCATCTCCGTATTGTCTCAGCCATTCAATGGCTTCGGCAATCGCTGGAAAAAGCCTTGTTGCCACGACTTGCAGGTCGTTTTTTCCGAAGCCGGTAGACGCCTCAGGAAAGTCCGTTATTCTGACGACTTTTGTATCCCTTGTCAATTCCGGATCGGAAAATATCGCAGCTGTTGGTGCCGAGACACCGGGTTCGATTACAACATACCAATATGGCGGCGTGTTGAGTGGGGTAAGTGTTTCGCCTACCCCCTCGGCAAATGCATTCCTGCCAAAGATGAAAAACGGCACGTCGGCGCCCAGTTGCAATCCGAGATGCATCAGCTGTTTCCGGCCTAGGCCGGTATTCCACAGATGATTGAGGGCGATCAGGGTAGTTGCGGCATCGGAGGATCCCCCGCCCAGTCCGCCGCCCATTGGAAGGCGCTTGTCGATGGCGATGTCGACGCCAAAGCGGGTGCCGGTTTCTGTTTGCAGCAGGCGGGCGGCGCGCACAATCAGGTCCGACGCTTCCGGTACGCCGGCAATTTCGGTCGTGCGTTTGATCTCAGCATCTTCCCGCATCATGAAATGCAACTGGTCACCATGGTCCAGCAACTGGAATGCGGTCTGCAACAGGTGATAGCCGTCCGCGCGACGCCCCGTCACGTGTAGAAAGAGATTCAGCTTGGCAGGCGCAAGGCAGTCGTTCAGTGTTCTTGCCATGTATCGATCACAATGCGGATGGAGACGTCGCCGGCTTGTGCGGTATTGCGCGCGAGGTCAATGCGGCGTGGCCGACTCTGTGGCGATGCCTCATCCTGCCAGTTGGCGTATCGGATGCGCCAGTCGTCACGCGTGGTGAAGTCGCTGGCTTGCGGGTTGGCGATAAAGCGCTTTCCGGAGGCATCGATGCCGAAGCCTTGCAGCCATTGACGCAGCCCGGATACCGGTAGCGGCCAGCCGAGGGTTTCGGCTGTCAATGCATCGACATCGGGTGCGGAACGCACTGGCTGGTTGGCCTGGCGCAGCGTTGCGCCCTCTGGTGTCACGTCGATCACCGCCACTGTTTGCCCCAATGGCGAGAGGATGGTGACGGTAGTCTGTGCCGCAGTCTGTGCCCAGGTGAAGCTGCCATGCAAAGCCTCTTCTTTCTGGCTGCCTTGATAGCGTACCGACAAGCGGCCAGCCAGGTCGACGTTGTCGCTGAAGCTGCGTGCGACTGGAGACGATGCCGTTGGATTTGTCTCGAACGAAGGTGCGGAAGACGGAGAATTAAGGCTCGCACAACCCACGACGGGTACCCACAGCGCCGCAAGCAGTATGCGGCGCCCAATAGACCGCTGCGTCATAGGTTCACATTGAGCCGCGCCAGCGTACTCTTGAGAGTGTCGTTCTGCGGATCCTTGGTCTGGGCATCGCGCCATAATTTCTGCGCATCGGCCTTCTGGCCCTTTACCCACAATACTTCGCCGAGATGGGCTGCAATTTCAACGTCAGGGCGCAGTTCATACGCACGACGCAGCGACGCTTCCGCATCTTTCAGTTTACCGAGGCGGAACTGGATCCAACCCATGCTATCCAGGATGAAAGGATCGTCCGGCGCCAGTTTGAGCGCCTTGTCAATCAGCGTGAATGCTTCATCAAGACGGATGTTGCGCTCGGCCAGAGAGTAGCCAAGGGCATTGTAGGCATGATGGTTGGATGGCGCGAGCTGCATGATCTTGCGCAGCGACGCTTCCATCGCCTCATACTGGTTGCTCTTTTCCGCGACCATTGCGTGGTCGTAGAGCAGGTCGGTATTCTCGGGAAACTTCTTCAGTCCGGCCTTGAGCACTTCCAGGGACTCCTGCAGGCGGTTTGCATCACGCAGCAATTGCGCTTCGGCGAGCAGCATTTGCGACTCTTCGCGTTCACCGCTGACGGTAGTGTCGTGCAAGGCTTTGCGAGCACCGACGATATCGCCGCGCTTGGCGATTATTTGCGCGCGCTTGATTTGCGCGGTCAGGTAGTTTTCACCCGGTTCGATCTGCGAAAGCCATTTCAGGGCCCCATCGGTATCCTTGCGGTCCTCGGCGATCTGGGCCAGCAGCAGCTGCGCCTGCGAAGGATCTCGCTCATCGTCCGGATTGGCTGCCAGTACGTTGAGATAGCTGGTCAGGTGTTTTTCCGCTGAAGGCAAGTCATTGGCCTGCACTTCGAGCACGCCGAGTGCGTAGAGCGAGGTCAGATCCTGAGGCTGTTCTTTCAGGAGCGCTTCAAACTGGGCTCGCGCCGCCGCAAACTGTTTCTCTTCAACCAGGTTACGCGCATAAGCAAGACGTACTTCACGTGCTTTGGGATTCTTCGCAATGAAGCTGGAAATGATGCGGTTGGCTTCGGCCTTGTCAGGTGTGACCTGGGCGAGGGCGAGCACGGCGATTTCCGAGTCTGGCTTGGCTTTCAAGGCGAGCTGTGCTTCGCGGCGGGCCCGCTCATTGTCGCCGGCGGCAAAAGCACCCTGGGCAAGCGCAAGGTGCGATTCCGTCATGTCGAGATAGGGTGCGAGCACTTCTTCGAGCAGGGTGAATGCGGCGGCTTTATCCTTGGCCCTGGACAGCAGGCGTTGCATCTGGAAAGCGAGCAGGCCCCGAGTCTGCGGGCGTGCTTCCTTCAGACGCTGTTCAAGGATGGGCTTGGCCTCGGCAAGATTGTCGCTGAGTACGACGAAGCTCAGATAGTATTGCGCCGCTTCATCGGAATTGGGCGCAAGGCTGCGCCACAGGCGTACTGCGTTAAGCGCTTCGTCGGCCTGTTTTGCACTGAGTGCAATTTCCGCTGCGCGCTTCGCGAGACGTGGGTCACGTGTCTGCTGCGCGGCGGCCATATCCGTCACATAGGCGCTTTGCCAGTCACCACGCTGGAAAGCAAATTCGGAGGCCAGCAATTTGTAGAGCAATTCTTCGGTCAGTTCAGTCTTTGGCAGGCTGTCTTCTTCTTTGGATTCACTAGGTGTCGCTCCGGCACGCTGCGCGACGGTATGCGTCCGGATCGGCCCGGTTTCTGCCGTAGTGACCGAGGACGGCGTGTTGTCGGTCGACTGGATCGCTGTCTGGGGCTGCTGCGCTGTCTGCGATTGTTGGCTGACCGAGGCGCATGCCGACAAGACGAGCAGCAGAGTTACAATAAGAAGAATGTTTTTCAAGGGATATTCCCGGCAATTCAAGCAGAGTTAATTCTACGCCCAACGGTGGGGCAATGCAGTATTGGCAGGGTGCCGGCTCAGTATTGCACGTCGTGTATTGAAACCGGCGCAAACCGTCAACAACTGAGTCTACTCATAGCACGCTTGTTCCCCATGAAATTTGTCTTTATATAAAGAGTTAGCTTCCAGAATGCCTGAATTACCCGAAGTAGAGGTGACCCGGCGCGGCGTCGCGCCACATCTTGAAGGCCGTGTGGTAACTGCGGTTGTCCTTCGCCACACCGGACTGCGTTGGCCTTTTCCCCCAAACCTGAGCGAATTGCTGGTCGGCCGCACGATATTGCGCACTGGCCGACGCGGGAAATACCTGCTGATCGGATTCGAGCATGGCACTTTAATCGTGCATCTTGGCATGTCCGGACATTTGCGTATCCTGCCGCAATCGACGCTGGCGCAAAAGCATGATCATTTTGACCTGGAAGTAGGCGACCAGATCATGCGCCTGACCGATCCACGCCGCTTCGGTGCGGTGCTCTGGCATGGCAACGAAGAAGGCGTGCTGGATGAGCATCTGCTGTTACGCAGCTTGGGCGTCGAACCGCTGGAAGACACATTTACTGCCTTGCTGCTGTATAAGCAGACGCGCAAGCGCAGCGCACCCATCAAACAAGTGTTGCTCGCAGGAGACATTGTTGTGGGCGTAGGAAATATCTATGCATCGGAAAGCCTGTTCAAAGCTGGCATCAATCCCAAGGTTGCAGCACATCGGATTAGCTTGGCGCGCTATGAAAAACTGGCCAAGGCGATTCGTGAAACCTTGGCCGCCGCCATAGAGAAAGGCGGTAGTACGCTGCGTGATTTCATGGCAGCCGATGGTCAGCCTGGCTACTTTCAGCAAAGCTATTTTGTGTATGACCGGGCCGGCGATCCATGCCGGGTTTGCGGCAATGAAGTCCGGCAATTGAAGCAAGGCCAGCGGTCGACCTTTTATTGTCCAAATTGTCAAAAGTAAGCCCGGGTGCTAGATTCGTGAATACAACTCAGATGAATTGGGGAAACCGTGAGCAATCTCGTACAGAAGTTCCAGGAATACAGCAGTTGGCGCAATGGTGTGCTGGCAGCGCTGGAACGCTATCGCACCTGCGTCGGCGCGGCGGATCTGGCTGATTCGGCCAGCGACCAGCGTTTTGCGCGCCTGCGTGCAAGGCTCACCGATGACAAACTGTCAATTGCCTTCGTTGCCGAATTCTCGCGCGGCAAATCGGAACTGATCAATGCGATCTTTTTCGCAGACTACGGCCAGCGCATCCTGCCATCCTCTGCCGGACGCACAACGATGTGTCCGACCGAATTGCTGTACGACGAAACTTTCCCGCCGTCGATCCGCCTGCTGCCTATCGAAACTCGGGCTGAATCGGCATCGACCAGCGACTTCAAGGAACAAAGCCACGTCTGGACAGTATTGCCGCTGGATATTTCTTCAGGCGAAGGCATGCTGGAAGCGTTCAAGCAAGTCAGCCTGACCAAGCGTGTCAGCATCGAAGAAGCCAAGCTTTACGGCCTGTATCAGGAAGATGATCCCGACGCTTCAATGTCAGTCGACCAGGACGGGCTGGTCGAGATTTCGCAATGGCGCCATGCGATCGTGAACTTTCCGCACCCTTTGCTCAAGCAGGGTTTGGTGATTATTGATACGCCCGGCCTCAATGCGATCGGTACCGAACCGGAGTTGACGCTCAATCTGATTCCGAACGCGCATGCGGTGCTCTTCGTCCTCGCTGCCGATACCGGTGTCACCAAGAGCGATATCGACGTCTGGCGCGACCACATCGGCGCCGGCCCGGCGCGCATGGTGGTGCTCAACAAAATCGACAGCATGTGGGACGAACTCCGTAGTGCCGCCGAGGTCGAGCAGCAGATCCAGAAGCAGGTGACAACCGTTGCACACACGCTGAACCTGGATGCCGACCAGGTGTTTCCCATTTCCGCGCAAAAGGGCTTGGTGGGCAAAGTCAACCGTGACCAGGAGTTATTGGCTAAAAGTCGGTTGCCCGAGTTGGAGACAGCGCTGTCCGAGGAATTGATTCCTAGCAAGCAGCAAATCGTCCGTGGCCAGCTGATGAGTGATGTCGGCGAACTGACATCGGCCAAACAGGCATTGCTGGATGCGCGTTCGCGCAATGTGGTCGAACAGCTGATGGAGTTGAAGAGCCTGCGCGGCAAGAACCAGAACATCATTGAGCACATGATGAAGCGCGTTGACCTCGAAAAGAAGGAATTCGACGGCAGCCTGCTCAAGCTGCAAGGTACGCGCGCCGTGTTTACGCGTCTGTCGACCGAAGTCTTTACCAGCCTCGGCATGGATATCCTCAAGGAAGACATCGCCAGGACACGCGACGCCATGGAGAAAAGTAAATTTTCTATCGGCTTGCGGGCGGCGGTCAGGGACTTCTTTGCGCAGATCCAGAAAAACATTGCGACATCGGGACGCAAGACCGAAGAAATAACGGAAATGATGACAGTCATGTATCGCAAGTTTTCGACCGAGCACGGACTTGCGCTGTCGTCGCCCATGCCGTTTTCACTGGATAAATATCGCAAGGAAATCGAGCTGATTGAAGGCGTGTACCACAAGCAGTTTGGTACGGCGGCCATTATGACTACGCCACAGGTGGTGTTAATGACCAAGTTCTTCGACTCGATCGCCTCCCGCGTCAAGCAAAGCTTCCTGCAAGCCAATCGCGACGTCGAAGCCTGGCTGAAAGTGGTGATGGCACCGCTCGAAGCGCAGATCTGGGAACACAAGTCCCAGCTGAAAAAGCGCAAGCAATCGATCGAGCGTATTCACCTGGCCACCGATAGCCTTGAGGAAAAGGTTGAAGCGCTGGAAAAAATGCAGGACGACCTGGAACAGCAAAAGAAAGCTCTGTTACAGCTGGAGAAGGAACTCAAACGCGCCATCGAAGCCGAACTGGCTGCACTGAAAGTCGCAGCCTGAGCAAATCACGATGAAACAAGTTGTCGAGGCGCGCACTGCCCATGCCGGCGGTGCCGCGCAGGATTTCGCCGATCCTGGCTTTTCCGAAGCCGTGATCCGCTGGCAGAAACAGCACGGGCGCCATGCGCTGCCATGGCAGAATACCAGGGACGCCTACCGTATCTGGCTATCCGAGATCATGCTGCAGCAAACCCAGGTAGCCGCGGTCATTCCTTACTATCAGCGCTTTCTTGAACGTTTCCCCGATGTCCGTGCCTTGGCCGAAGCGCCGTCCGAAGATGTGATGGCACACTGGAGCGGCCTTGGTTACTACACCCGTGCGCGCAACCTGCATCGCTGTGCGCAACGCGTGGTTGAACAATACGACGGTGTTTTCCCGAATGATCCCGGCTTGCTGGCGGAGTTACCCGGGATCGGCCGCTCGACCGCCGCAGCGATCAGTGCATTCTCCTACGGAACGCGCGCCGCCATCCTGGATGGCAACGTCAAGCGCGTGTTTTGCCGCGTGTTCGGTGTCGAAGGCTTTCCCGGTTCCAAACCAGTCGAAGACCAGTTATGGAAACGTGCTGTCGCGCTGTTGCCGGACGCCGATATGGAAGCCTATACGCAGGGCCTGATGGACCTAGGCGCAACGCTGTGCACCCGGAGCCGACCTGCCTGCGAACGTTGCCCGCTGGCGGACCGTTGCGTGGCGCGTGCTACCGGTCGTACTCATCTGCTACCGGAGCGCAAACTGAAAAAGGCGATTCCAGAGAAAAGCACAACGATGCTGGTAATTGCTGACCGAAGCCATGTCCTGCTCGAACAGCGGCCCGACAGCGGAATCTGGGGCGGTTTGCTGTCGTTGCCTGAAATCGACGTACTGGAACCTGCCGATAATACACGGGAGGAAATTGAAGCCACATTGGGCATCGCCGCGACACGCTACGGTGTGGTCGACGACTTTGAACGTTTGCAGCCTTTTACGCACGTGTTTACGCATTTCAAGCTGCATGTCTCGCCTTATCAGGTGCATCTGACAAAGCGGAGTGATTTTGCGGGGCAGGAAAACCGGGTGTGGTTCCCGATCACAGGACTGACGGAAGCGCCGCTTCCGGCGCCCGTGAAGAAATTGCTGCTTGCCGTTTTCCGCGAGCCCGATCTGCTTTCGCTGTAAGCTTTCGCACGCCCGGAGATTTGGGCACCGGTCATTCCCACAACGGACAATGACGGGTACCACCTTCCTGCGCGCTCAGATCATTCCAGGCCGATCCATTCCACACGGTTGCGGCCAAGCTGCTTCGCCTGGTACAGGGCTGAATCGGCGCGCGAGATCAGGTCGGTAATCTTTTCTCCATTGCGATACTGCGCTACCCCAATCGATAGCGAAATATTCTTTTGCGCGAGGATCTTCTGGAAGTCCAGAAAGTGCGCATACACGCGTAGCCTTTCTGCATGCATCACCGCGCCCTTGAGGTCGGTATCGGGCAAAATCTGCAGAAATTCATCGCCACCGTAACGGCCAAGCACATCGGTATCGCGGATGCTGTCGCGTGCCGTTTTGGCGAATTCCTTGAGAATGGTGTCGCCGACCAGGTGACCGTTGTTGTCATTAATTTCTTTGAAACGATCGATATCAATCAGGCAAATAGTGAAGGGGATATCGGAAGTGTCAGCTTGCAGCTTGGCCTGCTCAAGTTCGGTCTGCAACTGGCGGCGGTTGTAGAGTCCGGTCAATTCATCGCGCGCCGATTTCTCTTCATAGTGTTCAAGTTGATAACGCGTGGCGCGCAACAACTGTCGCAGGTTCTGGATCTGCTTGCCGACCAGGATCATGCCGGGCAAAGTGAGCGCCAGCACACACCACTGCACCAGATCGGCGCGGAAGGCATGCAGAAAGCCTTCAGTCTGGCCGCGCAATACGATGATGGCAAGGTAAAAGCTGAGACAGCCAAAGGACAGGGCGATCAGCGACGCTGTGGACAACCGGAAGATCCCAAATGAAAACGCGATCAGGATGAACGGCACCAGGGCGATCTGCGTGGCGCGTTCAAGGTAAGCGACCACCAGCATGATGAACAGCGATGTCACCAGTTGCGGCAGCATCAGGCTGGGTTCGTGGAAGCGCTGGTTGATCCCGAGGCGGAACACACTATAGAACAACACCACAAAGCACAGCACGATCGCAGCCACACTGATAAAGGTGCGGCCGCTGATGAAACCCTGGCGATAGAACACGTACAGGCTCAGCGCGTAGAGCAGCGAGATCAGGCTGATGGGCGAGATCTGCGGAATACGCACAGGCTGCATATTCTTTCGGCGGTTGATGGACTCTGTCCGCATGGTGTGGCGTGCGTCATCCAGTAACATAGGGTTAGCGCTCAAGATGGTGCCAAGTGGTGCCTGCAAGGCGATTGCGAAAATGGGAATTGTGCAAAGATGAGCTGACCCTGCATTTATCCTATGAATGCAAGTTCACGATTTTGCGCAGTAACAAACTGGCGAGAGAAAAGGAAGCTCGTGGACCGCAGCGTCAACGGCCTTCTCGCAAATGGCACATCATTGGACGGTGCGGCGCGGTGTTATTGTTTTTTACCTAACGAGTATGCCGCCCTGTACCTTAACAAGTGGATCGTATATGTCACCGATACGTAACAGGTATGGACATCGAGCTTTACGCACATATAACTATTCGATGTGAAAGCTAACAGGCTTTCAACCTGACAGTAATAGGCACAGGTCCAGGCGCTCTGCCTGGCTCAGATAATTTTATGCTGCTGCAGGTATTGATGAACAATTGACAGGCGTGTCTGCGCATCGCTGAGTTCGAGCAGTTTTTGCCGCGCCTTGAGCGGAATCGGCAGGATCTCGCACCAGCGGTTGGCGACCCAGCTTGCGCTATCCAGCCTTGCCGGTTTAGTGAAGGGGCTGATAAAGTCAGCGCCTTCTTCCATCCGTCCCTTGTTATCGATGTCGTCGATGACAATTTTCAGGGCCCTGGCACAGTCCACATGCATATCGCTCACCGGAGCCGGCGGGTCGGCTGTCAGCATGTCGATACGTGCCTCCAAACGCTGATCCGGGAGCACACGGGTTTCCAGGATGCGAAAACGTTCGCCGCCTTCGGTACGCAACATCATGACGCCGAGGTTCTGCATATCCCAGTCGACGATGCTTGCCAGGCAGCCGACGCCTTCCGGCTCGGCGGCTGTGCCAACTTCCTGGCCGGACTTGATGAGAACTACCCCGAACGGCGCGTTGCGCTTCATGCAGTCGCGCACCATGTCCATGTAACGGGTCTCAAAGACCTTGAGCGGCAGCACGCCGCCGGGAAAGAGGACTGTCTTCAGCGGGAATAGCGGAAGCCAGGAATCGGTATGCGGCATGAGGGCAGGTAAAAGGGCAGGAATCGGTTTAGTTCAGCTCGCGATGCCGCAGCAAGACGTGTTCGTTCGCGCGGAAATGCTTGGCCAGTTGTTCGACCATGTAGACGGAGCGATGCTGTCCGCCGGTGCAGCCGATTGCCACGGTCAGGTAACTGCGGTTGTCGTTCTTGAAAGCCGGCAGCCACTTCTCGACGAAGTTGCGGATATCCGTAAACAATTCGGCAACATGGGCCTGCGCATCAAGAAAGGCGATCACGGGTTCGTCGCGGCCGGTGTAAGGACGCAGAGTAATGTCGTAAAACGGATTCGGCAGCACCCGGACATCGAAAACCAAATCTGCATCCAGCGGTACGCCGAATTTAAAGGCGAAGGATTCAAACAGCAGCGTCAGCGGCGTGCGCTCGGTTTCGACCAGATCCTTGATCCAGGCGCGCAGTTTGTTGGCCGACAGGCCTGATGTATCGATCACATGCCCCAGGCCTTCGATGGCGGACATCATTTCGCGCTCGCGCAGGATGCATTCGGTCAGAGTGGGCCGATCAGTACCGGCTTCTGGCCGCACGCGGTGGGACAAGGGATGGCTGCGGCGGGTCTCGGAGAAACGGGTAATCAGGGACTCGGTCTTCGCGGTCAGGAACAGGACCTTGACGTCGTGGCCTTCCTTTTTGAGTACGCTGATGTCGTCAGGCAGGCCGGCAAGGGAATCGGCGCTGCGTGCATCCATCGCCACGGCCAGGGTGTCGCCGCCTTCTTCCAGTCGGGTCGCGACGAGGTGCCGCAACAGCTTGGGCGGCAGGTTGTCGACGCAGAAATAGCCGGCGTCTTCAAGTGCATTGAGACCGACCGATTTTCCCGAACCGGAAATGCCAGTGATGAGGATGATACGCATAGACATGAATCATACCGCAAGCATCTGGCTGCCGCAGTCGACTTGTATTTTGAAACTTGAAACGCCTGTTGATAGACCGCTTGCCGCGTTGCACGGGGGGCTGCCGGGGTCTGTTGGTGGTGCGACTGACTGCTTCGTTGGCGCACCTTGCCATGATCATTTCAACAGGCCGCTCTTAATCAATCGTTGCCCATCGCTCTTTGCTGGCGCTCCATGAATTCCTTGAGCGTATCGATTCCGCGGAGTTGCAGAATGGTGTTGCGGACCGCGGCTTCAAGCAGTACCGCGAGGTTGCGGCCGGCTTCGACAGGGATGATGACCTTGCGAATCGGCAGTCCCAGCACTTCTTCGCTCTGCGAGTGCAGCGGCAGGCGTTCGTAATTCTCTTCCAGCGTGCTGCGCCGGACCAGATGGACGATCAGCTTGAGCCGCATCTTGCGACGCACCGCGGTTTCGCCAAAGATGGTTTTGATGTCCAGCAATCCGAGTCCCCGGACTTCCAGCAGGTTCTGCAGCAGGGGCGGGCAGCGGCCTTCGATCATATTGGGCGCGATCCGCGCAAACTCGACCGCGTCATCGGCTACCAGGCCATGATTGCGGGAAATAAGTTCAAGCCCAAGTTCGCTTTTGCCGAGGCCGGATTCACCGGTAATCAATACACCCACGCCTAGGACGTCCATGAACACGCCATGCATGGTGATGCGCTGTGCCAGTTCCTTGGACAGGTAAACCCGCAAGTAGTCGATGACCTGGGCTGCCGGTAAGGGGGTCGAAAACAGCGGAATGTTCTTTTCGTCGCAGATGGCGAGGATATACGGTGGCGTTTCCAGGCCTTGCGCAATGATGAAGGCGGGCGGTTCGCCAACTACCAATTCTTCGGTCTGGTATTTACGCGATGCCGGGGAGAGCTTGTTGTAATACTGAATTTCCTGATGACCGAAGACTTGCAGTCGACCTGGATGAATCAGGTTCAGGTGGCCAACCTGGTCGGCGGCAGAAGTAGCGTCGCCGCTAATGCGCCGTTCGCCGCCCGGAAACCCGGCGAACCACCCGAGCTGTAATGCTTCGCGGGTGTCGTCGAACAGTTGCTGAATGGTCAGGTGAGTAGATGCCGGCATCGCAATCTAATTCAGGCATGCACGCTGGGTTGCCAGGCAAGGATGCGGGCATGGACCGAAGCGGCATCCGGGTCGGTGGCAAGCAACTGGCGGAAGGTTTCGTCGGAAAACATCTCGGCAATTTCGGACAGGATTTCAAGATGCTGTTGCGTCACATGGTCAGGGATCAGCAAGAAGACCAGCAGCTTCACTGGCTGACCGTCAGGGGATTCAAAGGGAATCGCTTCTTTGAGGCGGACAAATGCCGCCAGTGGCGCCTTCAAACCCTTGATGCGGCCATGCGGAACGGCAACGCCGTGTCCTAGGCCAGTGGAGCCAAGACGCTCCCGGGCAAACAGGTTATCCGAAACAACAGAGCGGGCAATGCCGCAGTTATTCTCAAAAATCAATCCGGCCTGTTCGAAAGTACGCTTCTTGCTGGAAACTTCCAGATCAAGAACTACGTTGTTCGCCGACAGGATCTTTGCAAGGTTGGTCATGTTACGCGATCGTATGGTGCGATGCACAAATAAGGCTTTCGAGACGCATTATAGGCTTCTTTCGGGGATGCGTAATCCAAAGCATAGGATGGGGAATGGAAAGCTTATTGATAGGTAGCAGAGTAAAGATGTGACTGTTTCAATAATTATCAGCTTCTGTACCTTAAGCAGTCCACCTGTCCCGAAGTATTGACGGCAAAACGCAACATAAGTTTCTTCAGTGCATCAAATATCGTCTTGCGATGCGGCAGGTCCTTTTTACTGACGTGCGTTACGTAAGTTTGAAGGTCGCTGTCCAGTCGTAAAATTGCTGCGCCATGGATTGATGTCCAGTCCGCCGCGCCGTGTGTACCGTGCATAGACGGCAAGTTTCTGTGGTCGGCATTGACGCATGATATCCATGAAGATGCGCTCGACGCATTGCTCATGAAATTCATTATGCTCGCGGAAACCAATCAGATATCTCAACAATGCTTCCTGATCAATCTGGGGACCGACATAACGAATCTGTACACTGCCCCAGTCCGGCTGTCCGGTCACAAGGCAATTGGATTTGAGCAGATGCGATACCAGGGTTTCTTCAACGATCGCTTCCTCGGTGTTGGCTTTGAGCCCCGTTGCATCGGGCGTATAGCTGTCAACCTCGATATCCAGTCGATCCAGCAGCAAACCTTCCAGCTCGCCCATCCCCAGTTTGTCAAAGCCTTCCGGCAGCGTCAGCTTTACTTGTACTGATGTACCAAATCCGTCCGACAGGTCGGCGCGCAGCATTTCCGTTAGCGCTTCCGGGCTGGCAACCTTGGTTTGGTTGAACGAGTTCAGGTACAGCTTGAGCGACTTTGATTCAATGATATTGGGCGAATCGGCCGGCACCATGAAAGTGGCGATTGCCACCTGTGGTTTGCCCCTCAGATTGAGCCATGAAAGCTCGTAGGCATTCCAGATGTCGATGCCGAAGAAGGGCAGGCTGCCCGCGATGCCGATTTCCTCCCTTTTTTGCTGACGAGCAATTGGAAACAGCAGCGAAGGCGCGTATGCGGTTTGGTAAGCGGTCGGCTTTCCGAGCGGGGAAGCCTCAGGCAGGTTAGGTGTATTCATCGTAAGCTTATGGCAATGTTGTCGGCAGCGACGCTGCGCGATCCGCGCTGCGGAGATCGTCGATGCTGCAGATATAGGGACGCGCTGCGGGAACGCAATGGCATTTCGACCATAGGTGCAACAGGCCGGTTCGAACCGGCCGTCACAGCAGTAGTAACTACTGTAAAAACTTCAAGTGTCGCAGGGGAGCATCGGTCTTGATTCCCGTACCGCCCGGCAAACAACACAGTTTTACAGGAATAGCTTGTACGCCGGATTTTCGCTTTCATCCCAGTGACGATAACCGAGCGTCGTCAGGAACTGGCGGAAAATCTTCATTTCCTTCTTCGGTACCTGCAGCCCGACCAGAATGCGCCCCACATCGCCGCCCTGGTTACGATAATGGAACAGACTGATGTTCCAGTTGGGCGCCATGCTGTCGAGGAAGCGCATCAGCGCACCCGGACGCTCCGGAAATTCGAAGCGATACAGCAATTCGTCGTGCGCCAGCGGACTCTTGCCGCCGACGAGGTGGCGTACGTGCAGCTTGGCGAGTTCGTCATGAGTCAGGTCAAGCGTGCGAAAACCATGCTTCTCGAAATTCTTGGTGATCTGGCCTGGTTCGTCGCGACTGGAAATCGACATGCCGACAAAGACGTGCGCTTCCTTCGCATCGCTGATGCGATAGATGAATTCGGTGACATTGCGTGGTCCGACCAGCGAGCAGAATCGCTTGAAACTGCCGCGTTCTTCCGGAATGGTGACAGCGAAAACGGCTTCACGCGCCTCACCCACTTCCGCACGTTCGGCGACGAAGCGCAAACGGTCGAAGTTCATGTTGGCGCCACAGGCGATGGTGACGAAAGTCTGGCCGGTGACCGGTTTCTTCGTGCCTTTTGATCGCTCGATGTATTCCTTGGCGCCGGCCACGGCAAGCGCGCCGGCAGGTTCCAGGATGCTGCGGGTATCCTGGAAAACATCCTTGATCGCTGCGCAAACCGCATCGGTATCGACGATGACGAACTCGTCCACCAGCTTCTTCGCAATGCGGAAGGTTTCTTCGCCAACCAGCTTGACCGCCGTACCGTCCGAGAACAAACCGACGTCCGGCAGCGACACGCGGCGGCCGGCCTTGACACTGCGCGCCATCGCATCGGAATCGACCGTCTGTACGCCGATGATTCTGATCTCCGGACGGACCGCCTTGATGTAAGAAGCCACGCCGGAAATCAATCCGCCGCCGCCGATGGCGACAAAGATGGCGTCAATCGGACCGGGATGCTGGCGCAGGATTTCCATCGCGATGGTTCCCTGGCCGGCAATTACATAGGGATCGTCGAAAGGATGGACGAAAGTCAGCTTGTGCTTCTTTTCCAGCGTCAGCGCGTGGTTGTAGGCATCGGTATAGGAGTCGCCGTGCAGCACGACTTCACCGCCACGCGCCCGGACTGCTTCAATTTTCACCGGTGGTGTGGTGGTCGGCATCACGACCACCGCCCGACAGCCGAGCTTGGCCGCCGACAGGGCGACGCCTTGTGCATGATTGCCCGCCGATGCGCAGATCACGCCACGCTTCAGTTGCGCCGGCGTCAGGTGCGCCATCTTGTTATAGGCGCCGCGCAGCTTGAAGCTGAACACGCTCTGAATGTCTTCGCGCTTGAAGTAAATGCTATTACCCATGCGCTCCGACAGGGTGGGCGCGAATTCAAGCGGCGATTCAACGGCGACGTCATAGACGCGAGCGGTCAGGATTTTCTGTAGATAGTCGGTAGTCATAGGCTTCGGTCAGCGGCACGCCTTTCCAATGCGGCATGCAAGCCCGCCATTATAATGGACGCCTTTCAATAATCCTCAATGCGCGAGTTCGGGCGCGCCTGCATACTCGGTATGGGCTGCGCGTGCTTGACGCAGCCGCACCTGCCCATCAATGATCGAATCCTCTGTCCGCTGGCTACTTAGTGTCCTCGCCATACCCGATGTCGGATTGTCTTCCGTATTCCTGATCAGTATCTTGTCCGCGACCTTGTTGCCACTCGGGTCCGAGCCGGCCGTTTTCGCTGTGGTCAAGGCGAATGGCGCGCTGTTCTGGCCGGCGATTCTGGTTGCCACCGTTGGAAACACCCTCGGCGGCATGATTGATTATGCAATGGGATACGGTGCCAAACAGACCTTCTCGCGCAAAGGGGAAGGGCACTGGTTTCGCTGGCTGCAGCGCTTCGGGCCCAAAACCTTGCTGCTGGCCTGGCTGCCGGCCGTGGGTGACCCGCTCTGCGCGCTGGCCGGATGGTTGCGCATGCCATTCTGGCAATCCGTCATGTATATGGCGATTGGAAAATTTCTCCGCTATCTGACCATGACCTCAGCGTTGTTGTACATACCTGACGGATTTTGGCGCTGGCTTATCAATCTATTCTGAATTTCGTTGTAACAGAGACATCTTTTCCTGATCTTGCACCAAATTTTCTCTTTATTTCAGTCGTTTAGGCGCATGGAAAGTAGGGGTGTTGGCGTCCGCTGCATTGCAATAAGCTAAAATGCCCCTTTAAGGGTCAGTCCGATACTTCCTGATGAACGCCCCAGCACAAATCCAAGCATTGATTTCCGACGCGCCAAGCGCAGCCGTTCCCAGCCGCTTGCGTGAAATTCCCTATAACTACACCTCGTTTTCCGACCGCGAAATCGTGATTCGCCTGCTTGGCGAAGAATCGTGGAGCATCCTCGATGCCCTGCGCGGCGAGCGGCAGACCGGACGTTCCGCGCGCATGCTGTACGAAGTTCTGGGCGATATCTGGGTGGTCAGGCGCAATCCTTACCTGCAGGACGATCTGCTCGACAATCCCAAGCGTCGTCAGGACCTGATCGACGCGCTCAACCATCGCCTCAGCGAAGTCGAAAAGCGTCGCCTGACGACTGATCTCGCGGATGTCGGTGATGCCCATGCCCGTCACCGCAGCGCCAATGTCGAAGTGCTGGTAAAAGCCGCCCGCAAGGCGGTGGCAGACTTCGGCGATGAGTTCCGCAAGATGTACGACCTGCGCAAGCGTGCTACCAAAGTGCTCGGCCGTTACACGGCAAAGGACAACATCAAGTTCGACGGACTGTCGCGCGTTTCCCACGTCACCGATGCGACCGACTGGCGTGTTGAATACCCGTTCGTGGTGCTGACTCCCGATACCGAAGATGAAATGGCCGGCCTGGTGAAGGCCTGTATCGAACTCGGCCTGACCATTATTCCGCGCGGAGGCGGCACCGGTTATACCGGCGGCGCGATTCCGCTGACCCCGATGTCGGCCGTCATCAACACCGAGAAGCTGGAACAGTTGGGTGCCGTCGAAATGACCATGCTGCCCGGCGTCGACAAGCCTTACGCCACGATCTATTCGGGCGCGGGCGTGGTCACCAAGCGTGTTTCCGATGCCGCCGAAAAAGCCGGCTTTGTCTTCGCGGTCGACCCGACGTCGGCGGAAGCGTCCTGCATTGGCGGTAACGTCGCCATGAACGCCGGCGGCAAGAAAGCCGTGCTGTGGGGCACCGCGCTCGACAATCTGGCAAGCTGGAGAATGGTCGACCCGAACGGCGACTGGCTGGAAGTCACGCGACTCGAGCACAACCTAGGCAAGATCCATGACGCGCCGGTGGCCCGCTTCAAGCTCGAATGGACCCATCCGGGCGAGAAGGGCAGAAACAACGCGCCGTTCAAGACCGAAATCCTTGAAATCGAAGGCGGCCGCTTCCGCAAGGAAGGGCTGGGCAAGGACGTCACCGACAAGTTTCTTGCCGGCCTGCCGGGCGTGCAAAAGGAAGGCTGCGACGGTCTCATTACGTCGGCACGCTGGATCCTGCACAAGATGCCAAGGCATACGCGCACCGTTTGTCTCGAATTCTTCGGCCAGGCGCGCGACGCGATTCCATCGATTGTTGAAATCAAGGATTTCCTCGACGCCGAAACGAAGAAGGGCGGCGCCATCCTCGCCGGCCTGGAGCACCTCGACGAGCGCTATCTGCGCGCGGTCGGTTATGCGACCAAATCCAAGCGCGGCGTTTTGCCGAAGATGGCGCTGTTTGGCGACATCGTCGGTGACGACGAGGAGGCGGTTGCCCGCGCCGCGTCGGAAGTGGTACGTATCGCGAATACCCGCGTCGGTGAAGGCTTCGTTGCGGTCAGCCCGGAAACACGCAAGAAATTCTGGCTCGACCGCGCCCGCACTGCGGCGATCGCCAAACATACCAACGCCTTCAAGATCAACGAAGACGTCGTCATTCCGCTCAATCGCATGGGCGAATACACCGATGGCATCGAGCGTATCAATATCGAACTGTCGATCCGCAACAAGCTGCAATTGATGGGCGAACTGCGCCAGTTCTTCGCCTCGAATCATCTGCCGCTCGGCAAGAGCGAAGATGCGGAAGCCAACGACATCCCGCCGTCCGAACTGCTCGGCGATCGTGTTATACAGGCGCGCGAGTTGATCGATCTGACTGAGGCGCGCTGGTCGTACCTGCTGGCCAATCTCGACAAGCCGCTCAAGCAGGCGCATGACGAACTGGCCGCGCTCGGCGTATCCATGACATGGATCGATGAACGCCTGCAGCGCCAGCCGGATGCCACCGTTTTCCACGTGGTGCAGGATCGCACCATTCGCGTGTCCTGGAAGGGCGAAATACGCGCCCAGTTGCGCCAGATCTTCAATGGCGGCGCGTTCAAGCTGATCCTCGACGAGTGCAGCGCGATCCACAAGCGGGTGCTGCGCGGCCGAGTATTTGTCGCGCTGCACATGCATGCGGGCGACGGCAACGTGCACACCAACATCCCGGTCAATTCCGATCACTATGAAATGCTGCAGGACGCGCATGCCGCGGTTGAACGCATCATGGTGCTCGCACGTTCGCTCAATGGCGTGATCTCGGGCGAACACGGCATCGGCATCACCAAGCTGGAATTCCTGACCGATGACGAAATCCAGGATTTCCGAGACTACAAGTTGCGCGTCGACCCGGAAGGCCGCTTCAACAAGGGCAAGCTGCTCAACCTTCCCGGCATGCATGCGGACTTGCGCAACGCTTATACGCCTTCGTTCGGCTTGATGGGCCATGAGTCGCTGATCATGCAGCAGAGCGACATTGGCGCGATTGCCAACAGCGTCAAGGACTGCCTGCGCTGCGGCAAGTGCAAACCGGTCTGCTCGACCCATGTACCGCGTGCCAACCTGCTGTATTCACCGCGTAACAAGATTCTCGCGACTTCGTTGCTGGTCGAGGCTTTCCTGTATGAAGAGCAGACCCGCCGTGGCGTGTCCATCAAGCACTGGGAAGAATTCGAAGACGTCGCCGATCACTGCACCGTCTGCCACAAGTGCGAGACGCCGTGTCCGGTCGACATCGACTTTGGCGATGTGTCGATGAACATGCGCAACCTGCTGCGCAAGATGGACAAGAAGTCCTTCAACCCCGGCACGGCTGCCGCCATGTTCTTCCTGAACGCTACCGATCCGGCCACCATCAACGCCACCCGCGCGGCGATGACCGGCATCGGCTACAAGGCGCAGCGGATGGCGAATGACGTTTTGAAAAAGTTTGCAAAGAAGCAGACCAAGGCGCCGCCCGCCACCCATGGCAAGCCGCCGATCAAGGAACAGGTCATTCACTTCGTCAACAAGAAGATGCCGGGCAATCTGCCGAAGAAGACGGCACGCGCCTTGCTGGATATTGAAGACGACAAGGTCGTGCCGATCATTCGCGATCCGATGAAGACCACCGCCGATACGGAAGCGGTGTTCTATTTCCCGGGTTGCGGCTCCGAACGCCTGTTCTCGCAGGTCGGTCTCGCCACGCAGGCAATGCTCTGGCATGTCGGCGTGCAAACCGTGCTGCCGCCGGGCTATCTGTGTTGCGGTTATCCGCAGCGCGGCTCCGGTCAATACGACAAGGCGGAAAAGATGATTACCGATAACCGTGTGCTGTTCCATCGGGTCGCCAACACGCTGAACTACCTCGACATCAAGACAGTCGTAGTCTCGTGCGGGACCTGCTACGACCAGTTGCAGAGTTATGAATTCGAGAAAATATTCCCTGGCTGCCGGATCATCGACATCCATGAATACCTGCTCGAAAAGAATGTGAAGCTCGAAGGCGTGTCCGGTACCCGCTACATGTACCACGATCCCTGCCATACACCGATGAAACAGCAGGATCCGCTGAAAACGGTGAATGCGCTGATCACGACCGGCGACGGCGCCAAGGTCGAAAAGAACGACCGCTGCTGCGGCGAATCGGGTACTTTCGCGGTCAGCCGTCCGGACATCTCGACGCAGGTTCGCTTCCGCAAGGAAGTGGAAATGCGCAAGGGCGCCGACAAGCTGCGCGAGGACGGCTTCAACGGTGAAGTCAAGATCCTGACTTCGTGCCCGTCTTGCCTGCAGGGTCTGAGCCGCTACAATGAAGATTCCGGCACGACTGCGGACTATATCGTGATTGAAATGGCGAAGCACCTGCTCGGCGAGAACTGGTTGCCGGACTATGTCGCCCGCGCCAACAACGGCGGCATCGAGCGCGTGCTCGTATAAGCTTGCAAGAAGGGAAGCGATGGTCAAAGAAGCGTGTGAACTGTGCATGCATCCCGGCGGCGAAGTTATCTACCGGGATGACAACTACCGTATCGTACTGGTCGATGACGAGCGCTATCCCGGCTTTTGCCGGGTGATCTGGAATAACCATGTCGTCGAAATGACCGACCTGTCGACCGCCGAACGCGCGATCCTGATCGCGGCAGTGTGGCAGGTCGAAGAGGCGGTGCGCGATACCATGCAGCCGCACAAGATCAATGTCGCCAGCCTCGGCAACGTGGTCCCGCATCTGCACTGGCACATCATCCCGCGCTACGAAGATGATGCGCATTTCCCCAACCCGATCTGGGGCGAGGTCAAGCGCACGCCGGTGTCAGCCGATCTTGCCAAACGCAAAGCCCTGGTGCCGCGCCTGCGGGAAGCACTGCTCGATCGCTTCGAAGAATCGCTGCTGTAGCGCTGTAAAGCAGTAACGCCCGGCATTCCGCCGTAATAACTTTCCCCTCACGCCCAGGACCCAACATGGCCGATCTGAAACAAGCGCCTTCCCCGACCTCTCTGACGGTACGTAATCAGTCGCGGGTGCTGGAAATCGCCTTCGATTCAGGTGAAGAGTTTTCGCTGCCTTTCGAATTCATGCGGGTGTATTCGCCATCGGCCGAAGTGCGCGGTCATGGCGCCGGACAGGAAGTGCTGCAAACCGGGAAGCGTGACGTGACCATCACGGCAATGGAGCCAGTCGGCAACTATGCAGTGCAGCCGCAGTTTTCCGACGGCCATAATTCGGGCATCTTTTCCTGGGATTACCTATACTGGCTGGGCGCCAACCAATCGCAACTCTGGGAAGAGTACCAGCAGCGCCTGGAGGCAGCAGGATTTACCCGTGAAAGCGGTCGGGATGCGCCCATGGTCGCAGCCAGCGCGGGCGGCCATGCCTGCGGCCATCATCATTGATTCTACAACCCGCCTGCTTCGGCGCGGCGAACTCTCGATGCGGAACGCTTGGAAGCGCTGCCTGTCTGCACCTGTATGCACTTGTATAATGCGCGCTGGACCAACTTGCCTGACGCCATGACCAATACTACGCATTTCGGTTATAAGACCGTTTCCGAAGACGAGAAGGTGCACAAAGTCGCCGAAGTCTTTCATTCCGTCGCTGCCAAATATGACGTGATGAATGACCTGATGTCAGGCGGACTGCATCGCATCTGGAAGGCATTCACGATTGCCCAGGCCGGTGTGCGGCCAGGATTCAAGGTGCTCGACATTGCCGGGGGAACCGGCGACCTGTCCAAGGCTTTTGCAAGGCAGGCGGGCCCGAGCGGCGAAGTCTGGCTCACCGATATCAACGAATCGATGCTGCGCGTTGGTCGCGACCGCTTGTTGAATAAGGGCTTCGCGACCCCCACATTGTTGTGTGACGCGGAAAAACTGCCTTTTCCAAGCAATTATTTCGACCGTGTCAGCGTTGCCTTCGGCTTGCGCAATATGACGCACAAGGATATTGCACTTGCCGAAATGCGGCGCGTGCTGAAACCCGGTGGCAAACTGCTGGTGCTGGAATTTTCAAAGGTGCATGAGGCATTGCAGAAACCTTATGACCTGTATTCGTTCTCAGTATTACCATGGCTGGGCCAGCGCATTGCCAATGATGCGGAAAGTTATCGTTACCTTGCGGAATCGATTCGGATGCACCCGGATCAGGAAACGCTCAAGACCATGCTGGAAGCAGCCGGACTTGAACGTGTGGAGTACTTTAATTTGACGGCTGGCGTTGCAGCCCTGCATACCGGCGTCAAACTCTAGGAGAGTGTGATGAAAAAGTATTTGCTTGCATTAATGATCGCTGTCAGCTCCATGTCGGTTGTGGTAGCCGACGCCGAAGCGAAGCGGATGGGCGGCGGCAGTTCTATCGGCCGTCAGTCATCCGGGATCAGCCGGGATGCAACTCCGCCATCGGCCAGCCAGGCACCAAGCCAGGCGCGTCAGGCCGCGCCGGCCACAACACCGCAAGGAGTGGCGCCGAAACCGGCTAGTCCATGGCGCAACATCCTTGGCGGCGCGCTGCTTGGCCTGGGTTTGGGTGCCTTGTTGTCGCACCTTGGTATTGGCGGCGCATTGGCCAGCGTGATCAGTACCATTTTGATGGTTGCCTTGCTGGCACTGGCCGTCATGTTCATCGTTCGCATGATTCGCAACAGGAATGGCGCGAATCGCCAACAGCCGGCCTACGCGGGGAGTACTGACTCCGGTTTGGCGTCCGGCCTGTCGGCACGCACCCCGGAAATCGGCTCGCGCATTGAGCCGCAGGCGCAGCCATCGGCTTTCCAGGCCGAGCCAATGAGCAGCGGGTCGACTTCCACCACGTCCACACCGCTGAACGTGCCGGCTGGCTTCGATACGCCGTCTTTCCTGCGACATTCCAAGACTTACTTCATCCGCCTGCAAGCGGCATGGGACAAGGCAGACATTAACGACATCCGTGAATTCACGACGCCGGAAATGTTTGCCGAACTGCGATTGCAGTTGCAGGAACGCGGTGCATCCCTCAACCATACCGACGTGGTATCGCTCGAGGCTGATCTGGTGGGAATGGAACAGATCGGCGACGAATACCTGGCCAGCGTGCGTTTCAGCGGCCTGATCAAGGAAGCTGAAAACGCGCCGGCCGAGCAGTTCGCCGAAGTCTGGAATCTGACCAAATCGGCAACAGGCCAAGGCGGCTGGCTGCTTGCGGGTATTCAACAATTGTCAGGCGTCTCCTAAATAACGCCCGGCAAACTGGTAAACTTCAAACCGCCCGTGAATTGTCACGGGCGGTTTTATTTTGCGACCATGATTCGTTCAACTATTCCCGCAGCAATCAACCACCTGCTGACCCGCGAGCAGTGGGCCCGTGACAAGCTGGCAAAACATGCCGGCAAGGTCGCCGTTTTCGATGCCGGCGTGGTATCGGTGCGCCTCAAGGTCGCCGCCGATGGTATGGTGCAGGCTGCCAGCGCTGACGAGATGCCCAGCGTCACCATACGCGCCAAGCTAAGCGACCTGCCACTGATCGTTCAGAACCGCGAGCATGCGTTTTCCTACGTACAGATTGAGGGCGACGCCGACTTCGCCAATACCGTGTCGCAGGTCAGCCAGTCGCTGCGCTGGGAAGCGGAAGAAGACTTGAGCCGGCTGTTCGGCGACGCCGCTGCGGTCCGGTTGGTGGGCAGCGCTCGCGCGGTCCTGCAGTCGGCCAAAGCCACCCATCAGAAACTGACTGAAAATATTGCAGAATACTTCCTGGAAGAAAATCCCTTGCTGGTGCGCCCGCAGAGCGTCGCCGAGTTTTCGAGTGAAGTCACGCGATTGCGTGATGATCTTGAGCGCCTGTCCAAACGCATTGACCGCCTGAAGGGAAGTCGCTAGATGTTTTTCAAGGTTTTGCGGCTTTACAAGATTGCCCGTGTCGCCATTAAATACGGGCTGGACAATATTGCCATGTCCGGCCTCGCCAGCCCGCGTATCGCGGCGCTGATCGATACGCTATTCTTCTGGCGCGACATTTCCACGCCGCGCGGCGTCCGACTGCGGCGCGCACTGGAAGAACTGGGTCCGATTTTCGTCAAGTTCGGCCAGGTGCTGTCAACCCGGCGCGACCTCATGCCGCCGGACATCGCCGACGAACTGGCGAAGCTGCAGGACCGCGTGCCGCCGTTCGATTCCGACCTCGCCATTGCGCAGATCAAGCGCTCTCTCGGCGCCCATCCCGAGCAGCTGTTTGCCAGCTTCGAACGGGTGCCGGTGGCCTCCGCGTCCATCGCCCAGGTGCACTTCGCGACCCTGAAAGACGGTACCCAGGTTGCGGTAAAGGTGCTGCGCCCAGGCATGAAACGCTCGATCGACGAAGACATCGCGCTGATGCGGATTGCCGCCGGCTGGGTGGAAAAGCTGTGGGCCGATGGCCGCCGCCTGAAACCGAAGGAGGTGGTCGGGGAGTTCGACAAGTACCTGCACGACGAACTCGATTTGATGCGCGAAGCCGCCAATGCCAGCCAGCTCCGCCGCAATTTCACCGGCTCCGACCTGCTGATGGTGCCCGAGATGTTCTGGGACTATTGCTCGACCTCGGTGATCGTGATGGAGCGCATGCACGGCATTCCGATCTCGCAGATTGACCGATTGGTGGCTGAAGGCGTCGACATGAAGAAACTGTCGCGCGACGGCGTCGAAATCTTTTTCACCCAGGTCTTTCACGATGGCTTCTTTCACGCCGACATGCATCCGGGGAACATCCTGGTGTCGATCGATCCGCAGACTTTCGGTCGTTACATTGCCCTGGATTTCGGCATCGTCGGCACGTTGACCGATTTCGATAAAGATTACCTGTCGCAAAACTTCCTCGCATTTTTCCGCCGCGACTACAAACGTGTTGCCGAAGCCCATATCGAATCCGGCTGGGCACCCAAGGAAACCCGCGTCGATGAACTGGAATCGGCGGTGCGCGCCTGCTGCGAACCGATTTTCGACCGGCCGCTGCGCGATATCTCGTTCGGCCAGGTACTGCTGCGCCTGTTCCAGACTTCGCGCCGCTTTAATGTGGAAGTGCAGCCGCAACTGGTGCTGCTGCAAAAGACCTTGCTCAATATCGAAGGGCTGGGTCGCCAGCTCGATCCCGACCTTGATCTCTGGAAGACCGCCAAACCCTATCTGGAACGGTGGATGCAGGAGCAGATTGGCTGGCGTGGCATGCTCGCCCGATTCAAGGAAGAGGCGCCGCACTACAACAAGATAATTCCGCAGCTGCCGCGTCTGGTACATCAGGCATTAACCGCGAAGATCGAAGAGCCGGGCATCAATGCGGTCCTCCTGAAGCAGCTGATTGCCGAACAGCGGCGCACCAACATGCTGCTCAGTTTTGCGGTGTACTTTGGTGGCGGACTGGCGGGCGGCATCCTGATTGCGCAACTGCTGTTGCGCTGGTATCAAATTTTGCACTGGTGGTAAGACAAAGTGGCGCAACATTTCGACAGCCGTGACCCGCTTGCACCCGAATTCTGGTCCGAGCGCTTTGAAAAAAACTTCACACCCTGGGACCGGGCCGGTGTCCCGAAAGCGCTACAGGATTTCGTCTTGGCTGCGCCGCATCCGCTAAACACCCTCATTCCCGGCTGCGGCAGCGGATACGAAGTGGCCTGCCTGGCGGAGGCGGGTTGGGATGTGACCGCGATCGACTTTTCCCCGGCTGCCGTCGAGGCGGCCCGCCGATTGCAGTCCCGCCATGCGGCACGTATTGTGCAGGCCGATTTCTTCAGCTTTGTGCCCGCGCAGCCACCCGACCTCATTTACGAACGCGCCTTTCTGTGTGCCCTCCCGCGTGACAAATGGCCGGCGATCGTGCAACGCTGGGCCAGTTTGCTGCAACCGGGCGCGCTTCTTGCGGGGTTTTTCTTTTTTGATGAAGCGGTGAAGGGACCGCCTTTTGGTGCATCCGCCGGAATGCTGGAGGCGTTGCTGACCCCCTATTTTGATCGGATCGACGATCAGTCCGTCACCGATTCGGTCGAAGTTTTCGCCGGCAAGGAACGCTGGCAGGTATGGCGTCGCTTATCCGTCTGACGGCGTACACATCGACGCCAAAATTGTCGTTCCCGGGAGTTTCTGCGGCTATAATCGCGAAAATTTTCTTCAAGGAACTCGCATGAGCACACTGGTTGGATTCGTCATCCTCTACCTGCTTGTTTCAATTGCAATCGGCCTTTATGCCGCCACGCGGGTTAAGACTGCCGGTGACTATGCGGTGGCGGGACGCTCGTTGCCATTGTATGTCGTGGTGGCGACCGTTTTTGCGACATGGTTCGGTTCCGAAACCGTGCTTGGCATTCCCGCCAAATTTGTGGAGGAGGGCTTGGGCGGGGTGGTTGAAGATCCGTTCGGTTCTTCAATGTGCCTGATTCTGGTCGGCCTGTTCTTTGCGCGAAAGCTGTACAGGATGAACCTGCTGACGATCGGCGACTACTACCGTCAGCGCTACAATCGTACGGTAGAAGTCATTGTGTCGGTCTGCATTGTCATTTCCTACCTGGGCTGGGTATCGGCGCAGATCACGGCCCTTGGTCTCGTGTTCAACGTGCTATCCCAAGGCGCAATTTCGCTGTCGGCAGGGATGCTGATCGGCGCCGGCATCGTGCTGCTTTACACGCTGTTCGGCGGCATGTGGTCGGTTGCGATGACCGACTTTTTCCAGATGATCATTATTGTCGCCGGGCTCGTGTACATCGCCTTTGTCGTATCCGATCTCGCAGGCGGCGCCGGCAAGGTGATTGATCATGCGGCGGCTGCCGGTAAGTTCCAGTTTGCTCCGGCACTGACGTCAAAGGATGTGCTGGCTTTCATTGGTGCCTGGGTGACGATGATGTTCGGCTCCATTCCCCAGCAGGACGTTTTCCAGCGCGTCATGTCCGCCAAAAATGAGAAGGTCGGCGCTGTCGGATCGATCACTGGCGGGTCGCTGTACTTCGCGTTCGCGTTCATCCCGATGTTTCTTGCTTATTCAGCATCGGTGATCGACCCGCAGATGGTGCAAAACCTGCTTGATAAGGATGCGCAAATGATTCTGCCCACGCTGATCCTCAACAATACGCCGCTGTTCGCACAGGTGATGTTCTTTGGCGCCTTGCTGTCGGCCATCATGTCAACGGCCAGCGGCACGTTGCTGGCTCCGAGCATTACCCTGACCGAGAATGTCATCCGCGAGTTTTATCCCATGGACGACCGACAAATGCTTGTCGCTACGCGAATCGTGGTGGTCTGCTTTGCCGTTGCGGTAACCGCCTTCGCCCTGATTTCGCAGGGTACGTCGATCTATGACATGGTCGGTAACGCCTACAAGGTCACTCTGGTGTCGGCATTCATTCCCTTGGTGATGGGGTTGTACTGGAAGAAAGCGAATACCCAGGGCGCGCTGTTTTCAGTGATCGGCGGGCTGGCTTCCTGGCTGTTGATGGAGAACTTTGGCGGCGAATCCATCTGGCCGCCGCAACTGGTTGGTCTTCTGGTCAGCTTCGTTGGCATGGTGATTGGTTCGCTGGCGCCGCAGCGCATCGGCCGCCAAGCCGCGGTTTCGCATTGAGGTTCCTACAAGCGATCTCGCGTAAAGCCGCAGTCCTCCTGCGGCTTTTGTTTTTCCTGCCATAGCCATTTTGTCACCTTCATTGCGGTCATAAATCAGTCCGCAAAACCCTCGGGAAAACCTTTATAATTCAGGGTTTTGGATGATTTTTGCGGGGGTATCCTATGCCAATTTATGCTTATCGCTGCGAATCTTGCGGTTTCACCAAAGATGTATTGCAAAAAGTGTCCGACACACCGCTGACGGATTGCCCGTCATGCAGCAAAAGCAGTTTCAAAAAACAGTTGACGGCTGCCGGCTTTCAGCTCAAAGGTACGGGTTGGTATGTGACCGATTTCCGTAACGGTAGTGGCGGCACGTCCGCGCCGGCCGGCAATACGGCGGCGTCAGCCGACAAACCGGCCACAGCTGCCAGTTCGGATTCGGGCGCATCTGCGTCGTCCACGTCCTCCACCAGCGGCACGGCGCCCGCGTCCACGGCCTCTTAACCGAAGCGGGTACTCACGGCACTTTGCAGCCTGCGCCCCACGCTGAAGGAAACCATGCGTAAATATTTTGTCACCGGCCTGTTGATCCTCGTTCCGCTTGCCATCACCTTGTGGGTGCTGAACCTGATCATCACCACCCTCGATCAGTCGCTTCTCCTGTTGCCGGAACGCTGGCGGCCGGTAGTGCTGTTCGGCTACAACCTGCCGGGCGCGGGTGCGGTGCTGACGGTGCTGATCATTTTCGTCACCGGTCTGCTGACGCGTAATTTCATTGGCAAGAAGCTGGTCTATGTCTGGGAAATGCTGCTTACCCGCATTCCCATTGTCAGCTCCATCTATTCCAGCGTGAAGCAGGTGTCCGACACCTTGTTTTCTTCATCAGGCAATGCCTTCCGCAAGGCAATGCTGGTGCAGTATCCGCGCCAGGGTTCGTGGACCATTGCCTTCCTGACCGGGGCGCCGGGTGGCGATGTCAAGAACCACCTGGTTGGCGATTACATCAGCGTATATGTGCCGACGACACCCAACCCGACTTCCGGATTTTTCCTCATGATGCCGCGATCCGAAGCGATTGAACTCGACATGACCGTCGATGAGGCATTGAAGTACATCGTATCGATGGGCGTCGTGGCGCCCGAATATGTGGCATCCGCGGCCAGGAACCTGAAGGCCGTCGAATCCGAAGTCTGAAACGTCTGAAACGTCTGAAACGTCTGAAACCGATCTGTTTTTCCCGGGATCCCGACCTTGCGTCTGCGCAGGCAGCGGGATCATTCCAAAGAATCTGAAACTGGAACTTGAATATGTCTATGCGAACCCATTATTGCGGCCTCACCACCGAGGAGCTCCTCGGTCAAACCGTCAGCCTGTGCGGCTGGGTGCATCGTCGCCGCGACCACGGCGGCGTGATCTTCATCGACTTGCGCGACCGTGAAGGCCTGGTGCAGGTGGTCTGCGATCCGGACCGTGCCGATGTATTCAAGACTGCCGAAGCTGTCCGCAACGAATTCTGTGTCCGTATTACCGGCGTCGTGCGCAATCGTCCGGAAGGCACCACCAATGCCAATCTGAAGTCGGGCAAGATCGAAGTGCTGGCCCATCAGCTTGAAGTGCTGAACCCGTCGGTGACGCCACCGTTCCAGTTGGACGACGACAACCTGTCCGAAACCACCCGCCTGACGCACCGCGTGCTCGACCTGCGCCGCCCGCAGATGCAGAACAACTTGCGCCTGCGTTACAAGGTGACGATGGAAGTACGCAAGTTCCTCGACGCCAATGGCTTCATCGACATCGAAACGCCGATGCTGACCAAGTCAACACCGGAAGGCGCGCGTGACTACCTGGTGCCGTCACGTGTCAACGCCGGTAACTTCTTCGCGCTTCCACAGTCGCCGCAGTTGTTCAAGCAGTTGCTGATGGTCGCCAACTTCGATCGCTATTACCAGATCACCAAGTGCTTCCGCGACGAAGACCTGCGCGCAGACCGTCAGCCTGAGTTCACGCAGATCGACTGCGAAACCTCGTTCATGAACGAACAGGAAATCCGCGACATGTTCGAAGGCATGATCCGCGGGGTGTTCAAGAATGCGCTCGACATCGACCTGCCGAACCCGTTCCCGGTGATGGAATATGCGGAAGCCATGGGCTTGTATGGTTCCGACAAGCCCGACATGCGCGTCAAGCTGCAGTTCACCGACCTGACCGCGGTCATGAAGGATGTGGACTTCAAGGTCTTCTCCGGCGCCGCCAACATGGAAGGTGGCCGCGTGGTCGGCCTGCGTGTACCAGGCGGCGGCGCGATGCCGCGTTCCGAGATCGACGCTTACACCCAGTTCGTCGCGATCTATGGTGCCAAGGGCCTGGCTTACATCAAGGTCAATGAAAAGGCGAAAGGCCGTGACGGCTTGCAGTCACCTATCGTCAAGAATCTGCACGATACAGCGCTGGCCCAGATCATTGAACAGACCGGTGCCCAGGACGGCGACCTGATCTTCTTCGGTGCCGACAAGGCGAAGGTCGTCAACGACGCGATCGGTGCATTGCGCGTCAAGATCGGCCACAGCGATTTCGGCAAGAAGAACGGCCTGTTCGAAGACTCCTGGAAGCCGTTGTGGGTCATCGACTTCCCAATGTTCGAATACGACGAGGATGGCCAGCGCTACGTTGCTGCCCACCATCCGTTCACCTCACCCAAGGATGGTCACGAAGATTTGCTCGAAACCGATCCGGGCAAGGCGCTGGCCAAAGCCTATGACATGGTGCTCAACGGCTGGGAACTCGGCGGTGGTTCCGTACGTATCCATCGCGCCGAGGTACAGAGCAAGGTATTCCGCGCACTCAAGATCGATGCCGAAGAAGCGCAGCTCAAGTTCGGCTTCCTGCTGGACGCACTGCAGTATGGCGCGCCTCCGCACGGCGGTCTCGCTTTCGGTCTCGACCGTATCGTCACCATGATGACCGGCGCCGAGTCGATTCGCGACGTGATCGCCTTCCCGAAGACCCAGCGTGCGCAGTGTCTGCTGACACAGGCACCGTCGGAAGTCGACGAGAAGCAGTTGCGTGAACTGCACATCCGTCTGCGCAACGTCGAGCCGGCTGCTAAAGCATAAAGCTGTGTAAAGCGGGCATATCGGTGCAGCAAACCAGGAAAGGCGCAGGAAACTGCGCCTTTTTTCGTATGATGCAGGTCGATGACCTCCATGGGGTATGATTTTGCAAACGCAGGGAAATCCCGCAGCCAAAGGCGACTCCAACATACGATCCGAATGCAAAAGCCCTATAAAATCCCCGAATCTGTCCTGGTCGTCATTCATACCCCCGAACTCGACGTTTTGCTGATCGAGCGCGCCGACAAGCCGGGATACTGGCAATCCGTCACCGGCTCCAAGGATACGGAAGACGAGCCTTTACGCGAGACCGCGATCCGTGAAGTTTTTGAAGAAACCGGCATTCGCATCCTTGCGGAAACATCATCGCAAGCCTCCGATTCCACTTGCGTATCCGCAAGCCGGCTGATCGATTGGAAACTCTCCAACGTCTATGAAATCTATCCGGTATGGCGTCACCGTTATGCACCAGGAGTGACGCGCAACACCGAGCATGTATTCAGCCTGAAAGTGCCAAGGTACATCGCCATTACCCTGGCACCACGCGAACATGTAAACCATATGTGGCTGCCATACCGGGAGGCGGCGGACAAATGTTTTTCGCCGTCCAATGCGGAAGCCATCCTGCAGTTGCCTGCATACAGCATGGCCGGCTGACGCGAGCCGATCGCGATCCAGCCGGAACTTGAGCGCAATGCACGGTCGTCCACGGCATTGCGTGAGGAAGAAAATAAACTGATGAAACTTCGGATCGCGACCTACAACATACACAAGGGCGTCAGCTCGCTGCGCAGCATGCCGCGGGTACACGCATTGAAACAGGCTTTGTCTTCCATGGAGGCGGACATCCTGTTTCTGCAGGAGGTGCAGGGCCGCCATGACAAGTACGCAATGAAGCATGCAAACCTATGGCCCGAGCAGGAGCAGCATAAATTCCTTGCGGGCGATTCGCACGAGGCGGTGTACGGCATGAATGCAGTGTATGACCATGGACATCACGGAAATGCCTTGCTGAGCCGTTTTCCGGTGGTATCGTCGACCAATAAGGACGTGTCCGACCATGCCTACGAGGCACGCGGTATCCTGCATTGCATTGTCGAGACGCCGAAAGGACAGGTGCATTGTTATGTGATCCATCTCGGATTATTTGCGGGCAGCCGCAAGCGCCAGACCGAGCAGTTGATCGAAGCGGTGACGACCTCTTCGCCGCCCGGTGCGCCGGTCATCATCGCCGGTGACTTCAACGACTGGACCAATCAGCTCAGCGAGTCGCTGCGCGAGCGACTTGGGGTGACTGAAGTGTTCGACGAAGACCTGCCGAGCCGTGGTTTCGGTTCTTATTTGCGCACGCTGAGCGGGCGCGGACCTAAAATGAAGCCGGCGCGGACCTTTCCCGCGGCATTGCCCTGGCTACGCCTTGACCGCATCTATGTGCGTGGCCTGCATATAGAAACTGCGGAAGTACTCCATGGCGGCATGTGGGCCAAGCTGTCCGACCATGCGCCGATCATCGCGTCGCTTGAACTGAAATAAGTCTATCGACGCTGGAAAGGCTAGAGCAGATTTCATACCCGTACACGTCAAATAGACTTGAGGCGATAGTACCGCAGGACGGAATCTGCTCTAGAATCGCAGCGAACAACCCAGCGAAGGCTTTTCTCGCTTATGCGTTCGGTCGAATTCATTGCACATAACAGAGTTGTACTTTTGCATTGCGGCGCGGAATATTTTCCCGCGCTGATTGCAGCCATCGATAGTGCGCGTTTCGAAGTGTGCCTCGAAACGTATATCTTCAGTCTCGATGCGACCGGCATCCAGGTAAAGGATGCGCTGGTGCGCGCCGCATCGCGCGGCGTGACCGTCAATGTCATTACCGATTGGATCGGCACTGGTCACCTGCAGTCGGTGGCGCTCAGCAAGGTATTTGGCGAGGGCGGCGTCAATCATCGCACTTTCAATTCCTGGTTTCGCCGTGGCGTCGCGCGCACGCATCGCAAGATGTGCGTGGTCGATCGTGAAGTCGCCTTCCTTGGCGGCCTCAATATCAATGACGACTATATTTCCGACGATGGATACAATACGCCATTGCCGGCGCCGCGCTGGGATTTCGCCGTGCGTGTACATGGCCCTCTGGTTACGGCGATTTACCACGAACTCCAGTCACAGTGGCGCCTGCTCAATGGCTTGCACCTGCGTTTTCGATGGAAGCGCCTGCGCGAACACAAGGAACCGAATCCGGTCGTCGTAGATGGTGTGGCGATGGCCGCACTCGTGCTGCGCGATAACCTGCGCAATCGCCGTACGATACAACGAACGTATCTCAAAGCGCTCGGCAATGCACGGCATCGTGCCTTGCTGGCCAACCCGTATTTCGCGCCAGGCCGCAAGTTGCGGGACGGCCTTGCTGCTGCGGCACGACGCGGGGTTGAAGTCACACTGCTGATCGGCGTCGGGCAATTCCGTATTCAGGACGCCGTCGCCCATTCCTTCTATCCCAAGCTGCTCAAGAGTGGAGTACGTGTCGTCGAGTACCGCAAGACCCAGTTGCATGGCAAGGTTGCGGTGATCGACAGCGACTGGGCGACAGTCGGTTCCAGCAACTGGGACGGACTCAGCCTGTTCGTCAATCATGAGGCGAACATCGTGGTGCGCGAACCGCATTTCGCCCGCGATCTGCGCATTCTGATCGAGCGCGCGGTGGACGAGGGCGTCACTATCCACGAGGAAGACTACGCAAATGTTCCCTGGTACGAGCGAGCGTGGTATGGCATGGCTTACTTTATCTACAAAAGCATTCTGCGTGTCATTACGCTTGGTCGATATACCGAGTAGCAGATGCTGATCCAGAGCGGATTTCATATTAGTGTACTGTCGCTCGGCCCGCCTTGACGCTGCCATGCCCTGCACGCCAAATCGAGCCGCTTCTCCGCACACCAATATGAAACCCGCTCTAGCCCATCACTTTTGCAAGCCGCATCATTCCCGTCCGTATCTCGCCGGGCTGCAACGCACTGAAACCCATCACAAAACCGTTGCGGATATTGGCTCCGCGGTACAACCGTGACAACAGCGGCATGTCAATGCCAGCGTCGGACGCCATGCCCGAAATGCGTTTGTCCGACAAACGTTGATCGCGTAACAGGCAGGCCGTTTGCAGGCCGCCAGATGCGGGTTGCGCTTGCAGCCGTTCGCCTACCTGACGCTCCAGTTCTTCCATGAAGATATCGCGCCGCGCGCGGTATAGCTCGCGCATACGCCTGACATGTGCCATGAAATGTCCCTCGCGGATAAAATCCGCCAGTACCGTCTGCATCAGCGGCGCGGTGTGTCCATCGACTTGGCTGCGCGCCATCACGAACGGGTCGACAAGTGGCTTGGGCACGACCAGATAGGCAAGCCGGATACCGGGAAACAGCACTTTCGAAAACGTGCCGATGTACAGCACCCGCTGGTGTGGATCCAGGCCGTGAATCGCAGCGATCGGTCGGGTGTCGTAATGAAACTCACTGTCATAATCGTCTTCGACGATCCACGCATTGGTGGCGCGCGCCCATTCAATGAGCTGCAGCCGACGCGGCAAACTCAGCGTCATGCCCAGCGGGTACTGATGCGATGGCGTGACGTAGGCGAGCTTTGCGTGGGAGGCCATTCCGATTGCCGCGTCGATCATCATGCCTTGCTCGTCCACCGGCACCGGGATCAGATGTGCGCCTGCTCCCGCAAACGCAGTTTGCGCACCACGATAACCCGGGTCTTCCATCCATACGGCGTCGCCCGCGTCGAGCATCATCATCGAGATAAGCGTCAGCGCCTGTTGCGAACTGGTCAACACGATGACTTGTCCGGCGTCGCAGTCGACGCCGCGCGACAAGGACAGATATTGCGCAATCGATTCCCGCAGCAGCGGCGAGCCTTGAGGGTCGCCATACATCATCCACGCGTCCGATCCGTGACGTGCATGACGTGATAGCAGGCGCTGCCATATGGCGATAGGAAAGCTGTCGAGCGCCGGCATGCCAGCAGAGAATGCGCGTAGTTGACTTGCATCGGTACAACCGCCCATCACGGCGATCTGCTGACCCCGTTCGGACAGGTCTGGAATTGACGTACCAGCATAAGAACCCCGTATCGGTTTTCCGGGGCGCGCACGTACGTCTTGCGCAATGCCTGTACCGACGAAACTTCCGCTACCGGTCTGCCTGACCAGATAGCCTTCGTCTTCGAGCTGCGCATAGGCCGACTCGGCGGTACTGCGCGATACGGCCAGATCGGCGGCGAGTACCCGCGTGGATGGCAGCCGGTCGCCGGGTCGTAGGCTGCCATCCAGGATGCCACTGCGTATCGCCCGGTAGACCCGGGTTGACAAGGCCATCCGTGCGTCGCCGTTTTTTTCCAGCAGGGTGAGCAGCACACCGGCAATGGCACGGGAACCCGAACTGCTTTTCATAAGTGGTCTGGTTATATGGGTCAAATTGGTATGTGAAGGCAAACCATTTGACGATACCATGTTTGCAACTGTCTGAACGATGAATGTCAACGGAAGGAAACCTCATGCAAGCGCAATTGCAGCATTATCTCGACAAGCTCGCGTATGAAATCGACTCCTGGGACCTGAGTGTGTCCCTCAAAAATAACGACAGAGTCATTGTGATCGATGCACGGGCGCCGGAAGCTTATGCGGAGGAGCATATTCCCGGAGCGATCAATGTTCCGCATCGAACCATGTCCGACGAAAGTGTGGCGCAGTTCGACCGCGAGGCCCTGATCATCACTTACTGTGATGGCATCGGCTGCAACGCGTCGACCAAGGGCGCGCTGAACATGACACGGCTGGGGTTCCGGGTAAAGGAACTGATGGGAGGCCTGGACTGGTGGAAGCGTGACGGTCACCCGACCGCCGGCAAGCAGGCAGCACCAGGCAATAGCGAAATCGTTTGCGGTTGCTGATCAGTCGGCGCTTGTTTCGGGCTCCGGGGCCGGATCATTGCCGGCTTCCGCGATAACCCATTCGCAGAATGCCTTGACCGCCGGGCGCGCCTCTGCTTCGGGTGGCCGCAACAAATGAAACTGGTAAGGGCCCAGGACGCGCTGCGGAAACAGACGCACCAACCGGCCGACACGCAAATCTTCGGCAATGAAAGGCTCGGCGGCAATCGCAACACCCTGATGATTGGCGGCAGCTTCCAGCGTCAGGTAGGTGTGCGAAAAGCTCGGACGCAGATTACCCGCGTACTGCACACCGAAATGCTGCAACCATCGCACCCAGTTCAGCTCATGCGGAATGCGTGGCTCCAGTTCATCATGCAACAGCGGATAGCGCAGCAGGTCGGCCGGTTCCTGCAAGTCCGGCGCCGCCGCCCTGAACGCCGGACTGCAAACCGCCGAAAACCATTCTTCCATCAACAGGTTGGCATTCAGGCCCGGATAAGGACCCGTGCCCAGGCGTATCGCCACATCCACACCTTCATTCAAGAAATCCACCGGATGCAGCGAAGCAAGAACGCGCATGTCGATGTCCGGATGCTCTTCGCGCAAACGCCCCAGGCGGGGCATCAGCCAACGTGATACCAGGGATGGAACGGACGTGACAGTGACCACGCGGTCATCGCCATGACGCCGTGCTGCTTCCGATGCCTCCGCCAGGCCGCTCAGCAAGGGGCGCAGGTTCTGGGCGTACTGGCGTCCGGCAGGAGTCAGTACCACGCCGCGCGGCAGGCGCTGAAATAAAGTGATTCCCAGCCATGTTTCCAGCTGCTTGACCTGATGGGCGATGGCCCCCGCCGATACATGCAGTTCTTCGCCGGCAGCTTGAAATCCGCCATGGCGGGCGGCGGCCTCAAAGGCGCGAACGGCAGGCAGGGGCGGTAGTCGGTACACTATATTGGCTCAATAATTTTGGGGCAACCCTGCAAGAATATTGATTTGTCTGGGAAACGGCAAGGCAATAGACTCATTGCATCCAGAGGAAGCCAGTCTTACTGGTGCTGTTAACTGCTGTAACAACGGCGTTGCGGCCCTCAATCATATTTGCCCTGAAAGCAAACACCCATGTCCCGTACATCCGCCATTGCCCTGATTTTGTTGTCTGCCCTCGGGTTCGGCAGCATGGCCATTTTTGCCAAGATTGCCTATGCGGCGGGCGTCACTCCCAGCATGCTGCTCGTACTGCGCTTCGCACTTGCCGTGGGCATGCTGGCGCCGCTGGTCTGGATGCGTCGTGTAAAGTTGCCACGAGGGCCTGCGCTGGCGGGCTTTCTGCTGATGGGCGCTTTGTACACGGCACAGTCGCAGTCTTACTTCACCGCGCTCATGTATGCCAGCAGCGGTCTGGTCGGTCTGTTGCTCTATGTGTATCCGGTATTGGTGACGGTGCTTGCGGTGACCTTCGGTTCCGAAAGGCTCGATCGCCGTACCCTGATGTTGCTGATCGTCGCGATCGCCGGGATGGCCGTCATGCTGGGCGGCGACTTGCAGGGCCAGCCACTGGGGATTGCGCTGGGCTTGCTCGCTGCGGCGATCTACGCGGTGTATATCCTCCTCGGCAGCAAGGTATCGCAAGGCATCGATCCACTGGCCGGCACGCTGGTCATCATGGCGGCGGCCGCGCTCGGCAATGGCGGGTTCGCGCTGGCATCGGGCGCCGCATTCCCGGCCACCTTGACTGCCTGGCTGGCCATCGCTGCCATCGCATTGGCGACCACCATTGCGATTTCCTGCTTCCTGGTTGGCATTAAGCATGTCGGTCCCTCGCAAGCTTCGATCATTTCGACCCTAGAGCCAGTGATTACGCTTTGCCTTGGCGTTGCTTTGCTCGCCGAAACCGTCAGTGCAGGGCAATTGCTTGGCGGCGCCATGGTGCTCGGCGCTGTTATCCTGCTGGCCATGCGTGCGCAGCCGCCAGTGCAAGTCGCACAACAAGCTGAAGGTGCGCCGACCTGAGCGCGCCAACTCCCCCTGCCTTGTTGACATCGCAGCATTGCCCTGCGTCACGACCTTGGTAGGTGGCGGGTAAACATGCCTTGCGGAAAACCGAGACGCCTCCGTCGCTGTCTCTGGTATGTCTTCTTGTGACGTCCGACGCTGCCAATCTGGCACTCAGAAACTGGAATAAGATGTCCTCATTCCGGTGCAATACCGTTTAATACAAACGACTCGTCCAGTCCATTCGCCCTTCGTGCGTTCGTCCAGTTGTGCGTTTGTCTGTGCTAACCCCTCGCAGGGTCGCACAGTGAAAGCGTCGACGCACCGGCAATACAGTTCGGCACTTCAGGCTGTGGCATCAATGCTGCAGCAACGATGTAATTCAGACCACGAGCGTTATACTGCAAATTCATCCGTACGTCTGATCGATCACCATGCTCTTTGACTTTGTGTTGCTGGAGAAGCTGCGCAGTGCCCGGCACATTGCCGTGTTCACCGGCGCGGGAGTGTCTGCCGAAAGCGGCATCCCTACCTTTCGTGATGCGCAGACCGGTTTGTGGGCAAAGTTCAGGGCCGAGGACCTGGCGACGCCGGAAGCATTTCGCCGCGATCCGGTAACGGTCTGGAACTGGTACGCATGGCGGCGTGAACTGATGGCGGATGCACGGCCTAATCCGGCACACCTCGCCATTGCACAGATGCAGCAAGTCGTACCTGAGCTTACGGTGATCACCCAGAATGTGGATGGATTGCACGCGAAAGGCGGTAGCACGAACATCATTGAATTGCACGGCAACATCTGGAATGACTTCTGCGTCGACTGCCGCCAGCCGGCCAAGGGCGAGGAAACCACCGACCATGTGCCACCACGCTGCACACATTGCGGCGGTATGCTGCGGCCTGGCGTGGTGTGGTTCGGCGAAGCCCTGCCAGCCGATGCCTGGACGCGGGCCTCTGAAGTGCTTGAGGTAGCCGATGTGTTTTTTTGTATCGGCACGTCCAGCCTGGTTGAACCCGCGGCCAGCCTGCCGCGTTATGCCCGCTCCTGCGGACGCACGGTGGTGCAGATCAATCCGGAGGCGACCAGTCATGACGAGATTGCGCAATACGTGTTACGCGGCAAGGCTGGTGAAGTATTGCCGCAACTGGTGCAAGCCGCCTGGCCAAAGGTAATGCCTGGAGTCCCGTAAATCCTAACTTTCTGCTGGAGCTGATCATGGATAACGACGAACTTGCCATACGAAGTCTTATTGCAGACTGGCAGATTGCATCTGAAGAAGGGGATATTGATCGCCTGCACACCATGATGTCGGACGATGTCGTTTTTCTGATGCCGGGGCAGGCACCAATGCGCGGCAAGGATACCTTCATCGCCGCATTTCGAGAAGGCATGCAGCACTTTCGCATCGAGTCGGAAGGCAAGATCGAAGAGTTGCAGGTCAACGATGATGTCGCTTATTGCTGGACACACTTATCAGTTACCGTAACGCCGTATCGCAACGGATTACCGATGAAGCGTTCGGGCAACACCCTGACCATTCTGCGCAAACAGCACGGCAATCACTGGGTAATCGTGCGCGACGCCAACATGCTGACGGCACAACCTGCCAATCCATCCTGAGCGGAACTTTATTCCTGCAGTGCGATTCTGCTTTGTACAGGCGCCCACAGCGTCTTTCCCTAAGGAGAATTTCCATGGATGTACAAGATCAGAACTACGGCGAATTGCAGGAGGTCGCGCAACTGGTTGAAGAAATCAAATTCGCGATGATGACCACGGAAGAAGAGGATGGCACCTTGCGCAGCCGTCCCATGTCCACCATGCAAATGGATGCCGCCGGCAATTTGTGGTTTTTCACCGGCTTGTCCTCACCCAAGGTCGAGGAAGCGCAGAAAAATCATCGGCAGGTCAACCTGAGTTATGCACGTCCGGACAAGCAGGACTACCTGTCGATTTCGGGGACAGCCGAAATTGAGCGCGACAAGGAAAAAATGCGCTCGCTCTGGACACCCTGGATCAAGCCCTGGTTCCCCGCAGGTCTCGACGATCCCGACCTCGTACTGCTCAAGGTCACGATCACCGAAGCCGAATACTGGATCGCGCCGGGCAGTACGGTAAAGCGGCTCTATGGTCTGGCCAAGGGCATGATGACCGGCAATACCGACGCCCTCGGCGATAATCGCAAAGTGGTGATGTAGCCGCTTCGTTTTCGCCTACCCAAATAGATGACCGTCGCAGCGGCGGTCGCAACCGCACATTGCTCCCTCTTTTCCTGCCAAGTCCAAGTCGGTTTGCGTCACCCTAGGTCGCCGCAGCGGCAATGCACAGTGTGTTGCCGCCGCAGCGAGTGATTGTGCGACACCCCTTTGCACGCCGGCGTCCGGTATTGCATCGATGTACTTATCGCTGTTCCCCGCGCAAACACACCTGCATTGGCATGGCTCAACATCTTCGACGACGCACGGAAAAACTCGATCTGCCATTGCGAACTTTGCCATAGCCGCTTCATCGAAGCAGCTTGAATGACCACTGTCGGATTGCGGATTCAACCGGATCATCGCCATCCCCATTCCTGTTCAGCGAAGGAGCATTGCAATGGCTTTCAATTTATTCAGTTCAAAAGGTACGCCGATCGACCAGCAGCGCTTTACCTGGCGCGACATGGTGCAAAAGCCGATCAGCAAGCTGGATGACGATGCCTTTACCCGTATCCGCATCATCCTGATAAATGGCATCGAGCAGGAGTCAATCCGCTTCCAGCACATGGCGGCGCGGCGCAACCGTGACTTGCGGGTCGCGCTGGCAAAAGTGCGGCGCAGTGAACTGCATCAGGCCACGATGGTGAACTGGCTGCTTGGCCCCGACCATTCACCGCTGGAAATCACCATTGGTTACGAGCAGGTAGCCATCGAGATTACCGCAGCCGTCGCGCAACGCGAACCGGATCCCACTCTTGCACAGGGATATCGTTTCGGCATGCTGGAAGATTTTGATCACCTGTATCGGTACTCGGCCTTGCTCGATCGCCTAGAAGGCAAGGATGCAAACAATATCCTGCAAAGCTATACCGATATCCTGCCGGGACGCCCCACGGTGGTGGAGCATCGCGCGCCGGAAGACGATGTGCGCGAGTCCTACAACCGCCTGACCGCTGCTCCGGTGACGCGTCTGAATGCGCTGACCATCGTGGCGACCGAGTCGCAGGTGCATCAGTACTATCTCAATGTCGGCCCGCAGTTTGCCGACCCGGTTGCGCGGCAGCTGTATGCCGAGATTGCCTCGATAGAGGAACAGCATGTTACGCAATATGAGTGCTTCTTCGACCCGGACGAAACCTGGCTGGAGCAATGGCTGCTGCACGAGGCTGCGGAAGTTTACAACTACTACAGTTGCGTGCAACAGGAAAGCAATCCGCGCGTAAAGGCGATCTGGGAACGTTTTCTCGATTATGAGCTTGGTCATTTCCACTACGTTGCGGAGCTGTTCAAGCAGATCGAACGGCGCGATCCGACCGAGCTGTTTCCCGGCGATCTGCCCGAGCCGATCCCCTTTGAAAGCCAGCGGGATTTCGTCAGGCAGGTACTGCTCAAGGAAGTCGATCTGCGGGCCAACGGTATGCAGTATGTGGACAAGGCGAATGAAAGCCAGGCGTCGATCGCCTATCGCCAGCATATCAATTCGGATGGGTCGCCAAGTGAAACCGTCGCCGCAGGGTATATCTGGGCGCCTGGTACCGAGCTGAATCGCAAGGTGGCCGTGGCCGTTTGAGCTGAACATGAAAGTAGTGCAGCAAACGCCAAGCCATCGAAGACTTCACACACAGACTTGAGCCAGTCTTCGCGAGGCGGAAAGCCATGACCGGAGTTGTGGCCATAACATTAGCTCCCGGCTTTGGCCGCATCCCACAGCGCGATCAGGCAAGGAAGGAGATATCATGAAGCAGCAACCTGAAATGGGAATGAATCGCACCGGCGTACAGATGTCACCGGTCGATACGACAAGCATGCAGTCCGCGCATCCGACACTGGTGACGCCGGTACCACCCGGCGACGAGAGTGCGCTCGCTGAAATGCGCAGTCGCTACATCAATGAAGCAGATGGTCTTGGTTCGGTGCCGGTGCCGGGAACGATACACGGTGCGATCACCACTGGTGTCTCCATGCTGACCGGGAACAAGCCGCAACTCCTGCTCGACAAGCTTGGTGAACGGCTTGCCTTCGAGCGTACCGGCACGCGGCTCTATGATGCATTGATCACCAAATTTACCGCGCTGCAGGACGACTCCACCAGCATGACGCTGGCCGATCTGCAGAAAATCCGGGACGATGAAGTTCGTCATTTCCGCATGATGGCGAGCGCCATTGAAACCATCGGCGGTGATCCGACTTCACAAACGCCCTGCGCCGATGTGGTCGGTGTCGAATCTCAGGGTTTGATGCAGGTACTGACCGATCCACGCACGACGATAGCGCAGTCGCTGCACGCAATCCTGGTAGCAGAAATGACCGACAACGTCGGATGGGAACAACTGATCGCATTGGCTGAAGACCAAGAACAAATGTCGCTGATTACCGATTTCAGCGTAGCCCTCGATGAAGAGCGCGCGCATTTGCAGCAGGTTCAGCGATGGTATGAGGAAGCGACGTTTGGCAGATCGATTTCCGATGGTGCGGTGGTTGACGATGTGAGCGACATGAACACTTCGGCGCCGCTGCATTGAGCACCACGCGATAAAAGCTCAAACGAATGCGTCGGTTAATCAGCGCTTGCTTTAACATGAGTGAATAACATCGGTTCATCAGGCAATTCAAAGCCCCTCCCGCGCAAGAGAGGGGCAGTTCCCCAAATGCCATTTATCAGGCACTCAGGTATCCAGAGTAGACACGGCAGTCACATGTCCACAGCGCCGGCATCTCCGCCGCTAACGTGCTTCAGTGCTTCGTTTCTGTGCGACTGCACCTTGTCCTTGTGTCGGATCACCTGCCGGTCCAGCTTGTCCATCAGCCCATCAATGGCCGCGTACAAATCTTCTGCATAGTGATCCAGATGGATGATATTTCCTTTCATGCGAAGGTTGACCTCTGCCCGCTGTCGTTTGTCTTTTTCCGATGGTTTTTCGACGCCGAGTACCACTGCGATATCGATGATTTGGTCGAAATGCCGGATCACACGTTCCAGCTTCGTTTCTACGTATTCCCTCAGGGCAGGGCTGATATCGACATGTTGCCCGGTAAGCAGTAGGTTCATAGGTTTCACTCCTCGACACAATGGATTGGAAAAAAGGACGTGTTCGACTTCTCATCCACCATGGAATGGAACTCGCCGCCCGCCTAAACCTTGAGACGTATTGTCAACGCTCAGGTTCATTGTTTCTTGTCATGTGCGGCCACATCCCGTCGCACAAGCGATGTTGCTCGCGAAAATCAAATTCCGCTTAACATTGACGCTCCACAATTCCTTTATTGCGTGCAACCACCATGACTACATCAACCCAATCCATTGCTCCCATCCGTTTTGATGGCAAAGTCGCGATCGTGACAGGTGCCGGCGGCGGGCTCGGGCGTTCCCATGCCCTGCAGCTCGCCGCCCGTGGCGCGCGTGTTGTTGTCAACGATCTTGGCGTCGCACGCGACGGCTCCGGCAATGGCTTGTCGCCAGCGGAAAGCGTGGTAGCCGAAATCCGTGCATCCGGCGGACAGGCAATTGCCAGCGCCGCATCGGTAACCGATCCGGCTGCCGTGCAGGAGATGGTGGAGCAGGCCATGCGCGAATGGGGCCGCGTTGACATCCTTGTCAACAATGCCGGCTTCCTGCGCGATAAAAGCTTTTCAAAGATGACGCTCGATGATTTCCGCACGATCGTCGATGTGCACCTGATGGGCGCTGTCTATTGCACGAAGGCCGTGTGGGAAATCATGAAGCAGCAAAATTACGGCCGCATCGTGATGACGACTTCGTCGTCCGGCCTGTTCGGCAACTTCGGTCAGGCCAATTATGGTGCCGCCAAAATGGCGCTGGTAGGATTGATGCAGACGCTGGGGCTCGAAGGCGAAAAATACGATATTCGCGTGAACTGCCTGGCACCGACTGCGGCGACGCGCATGACGGAAGATCTGATGCCTCCGGAAGTGCTGGCCCTGCTGACTCCGGAAAGCGTTACGCCCGGTATGCTGTATCTGGTCGCGGCCGACGCGCCGAACAAGATGGTGCTGTGTGCGGGGGCAGGGACGTTCTCTCGTTCAAACATTACGCTGACCGACGGCGTGCACATCGGTCAGCGTCCGGATGCGGTCGAACAGCTGGTCGCCAATACGCACCGCTTGCAGGATCGTAGCGGCGAAATCGTGCCGGTCGCCGGTTTCCAGCAAGGTCAGATGGAAGTGACAAAGGCGAGCCAAGGCAAAGCATAAATGGCGTCACGGTGCGGCGCTGCCTGCGTCGCGCAACGCTTACTGCGCGTGGATGTCGGACAGGTAGGCGACCAGCTGCCGCGCCTGTGCCGACAGGCCATCGAGGCACCGCACGCAGAGCCGCAGTTCACGCGTGGCCCACGGGTCATTCAGCGCAACGATCGCAGTCGGCGTTGCCATGCTGTGGCGTTTTGCTGCGGCTTCCGGCAGCACCGCAATGCCAGCTCCTTGCGCGACCAGCTGCGCGATCGCAAAAAAGCCCGGAGCGCGAACCCGTACTGCCAGCGGTTTGCCAAGCATGGTAGCCATCTCTTCCACGAAATGTTGCAGAGCACGTTCGGCAGGCATGCCGATGAAGGCATAGCCCAGCGCATCGCGCAGCAAGCAATGCTGACGGGCAGCCAGAGGATGGTCTTGCGGTACCAGCAGCACCAGGCGGTCATGACGGAAGGGCAGAGACACGATGCCGGTGAGCTGCAGGTTTCCGTCGAGGACACCGAGATCCGTGTTGTCCGATAACAGAGCGCGCAGGATCTGGTCACTCGGTAGCTCTTCGATCTGCAGATCGACTTCCGGAAAATCCTTGAGAAACGGGCCCAGTGCAGGCGGCAGGAAGGTGCTGTTGGCCACGGTATTGGCGGCAACGCGTACGCGTACCCGCTGTTGCCCGCTTAGCGCTTGCAAGGCGTCGCCAAGCTGCACCGATTCGGCCACCACGCGGCGGGCATGGTCAAGCGCGATCCTCCCCGCTGGCGTTGGCGTCATGCCATCGGCGTGCCGGATAAACAAGGGCATGCCAATCCGCTGTTCCAGCAGGCGCAGCCGGTTGCTGGCGGCCGACAGGGCAATCGGAAAGTCAGCCGCCGCACGGCTGAGGCTACCGCTTTCGGCAATCGCGACCATCAGCCGCAAATCCGTGAGGTCAAAATGCATGGTTTCTCCAACGGCGAAGGCTGACTACAGATAATACGCATTTTACCTTTTTAGACTTCTCGGCAGAATAAGGCTTTGCGTAAAGAGGCTTGGATATGTCAGGCAATATAGAAGCGAAAGCGATTGCCGGTGGTTTCGTTACCATGACCAGCCGTTGGGCACATGATGGGCGCTTGTACGCCTTGTTGTCGGCCGCCGGTTTTTCGCTCAAGGCGGTGTTTGTCAAACTGGCTTACGGGGCGCATCCGGTCGAACCCATTACCTTGCTTGCCCTGCGCATGGCTTTTGCGCTGCCACTGTTTCTCTGGCTCATCTGGAAGAGCCGCAACCTGGATGATCTGCCGCTGTCGGGTGGTGATATCGGGCGAATCTGGGTGCTGGCCTTGCTTGGTTACTATCTCTCCAGTCTGTTCGATTTTCATGGCCTAACCACCATCACGGCCGGACTGGAACGGATGATCCTGTATCTCTATCCCACGATGGTGTTGCTGTTCGATGCCTGTTGCACACGCAAGATGCCCTCAGCGCGCGCCTGGCAATCCATGCTGGTCTGCTATGCGGGGTTGGGTATCGCCTTCAGTCATGACCTGCACCAGGGCGGAGAAGGGGCCGACGTGCTGACCGGATCGGCTTGGGTCTTTGCCAGTGCGGTGACCTATGCGCTGTACTACCTCGGTATGGGCGACCTGGTCAAACGGATTGGTTCGATGCGTCTTGCCGGACTGGCCGGCAGCGCTTCCTGCGTGCTGGTACTGACACACTTCGCCGTCGTCGGCAAGATATCCACTCTGGGCCAGTTGCCGGTGCCGGTGTACACCTGGTCGGCGCTGATGGCCGTGCTGTCGACGGCGTTGCCGATTTATTGGGCGTCGCTCGCTATTCAGCGGCTTGGCGCGGCGCAGGCCGCCGCATTCGGGACCCTGGGTCCGGTGCTGACGGTGATCGCTGCATGGGCCTTGCTCGGTGAGTCCCTCTCGCTCATGCAGGTTGCCGGGTTGGCACTGGTGATGTTCGGCATCACACGCCTCAAACCAAAACAGGCGCAGTCTGTTGCAACCTCGAACATATCAAAAACATCAGCAGGCACAGCGCGGCCATGAGCGATTTCATCAATCCTTCTTCCCTGATCGTTGCCGCCGTCTTTCTTCTGGCTGGCTTTGTCAAAGGCGTGATCGGCCTTGGATTGCCGACAGTGGCGATCGGTTTGCTCGGGCTGGTGATGACGCCGGTACAGGCGGTTTCGCTGCTGGTGGTACCTTCGCTGGTCACGAATGTCTGGCAATTGCTCGCAGGGCCCCGCTTCTTGCCGCTGCTGCGTCGGCTCGGCGCGATGCTGGCGGGATTATGCGTCGGTATCGGGATCAGCGCGGCGGCGCTCGATCCCGATACCAGTGGCCGCAACAGCATGCTGCTCGGCATAGCGCTTATCGGCTATGCCTTGTTTGGCTTGAGCAAAAAGAAATTCTCCGTCCCGAAAGGGATGGAGTGGTGGTTGTCGCCGGTAGTCGGAGGCGTGACGGGAGTGATCGCGACCTCTACCGGTGTCTTCGTGATTCCTGCCGTGCCTTATCTTCAGGCGCTGGATCTGGACAAGGAAGAACTGGTGCAAGCCATGGGCCTGTCATTCACCGTGTCGACAGTGGGTCTCGCGGCGGTGTTGATAGTCCAGGGCAGTTTCCATCTGTCGGTGGCCGGCGCATCGCTGGCGTCTCTGGCGCCCGCCTTGCTGGGCATGTTCGTGGGGCAGGGCGTGCGCGCACGGGTGCGGGCCGACACCTTTCGGCTGTTTTTCTTTATCGGCTTGCTGATGCTCGGCGCGCATCTCGCATGGCGCTTTGGTGATTAAGATCTTAAGAAGCTAAAAAGCTAGGCGGGCGCAGATCAGCGCCCGCCTTATGCCGTCAAATCTGCAGCCATGCACCTTTGTAGATCACCGGTCCGCTCGGCGCGTTCGGGTTCGGTGAACCGCCTTTCGGCTCCAGGCTGATCGCCAGTACCGGTACGGATGCCGGTGTTGCGTTTTCGGGCAGCGGCAAGGTTACTGTTCCGTTTGCCGCAACCAATCCAAGCGAGCGCGGTGTGCCTTCTTTCGGCACTGCCCACAGTTCCAGGCTCTTGTCAGCGGCGACCTGCTGTTGGGTTACGACCTTGACGGTCAACTGCTGGCGTTTCGTGTCACCAGTAATCACCATGACCGGCTGTGCCTTGTCATCCGACAGCGTAGCGACATACGATGCCGGCGCCACGCCGGGTTCGGGCAAGCGTGTCAGCAGCACCGTGACCAGGATTGCGGCCAGCGTGGTTGATGCCATGCCGAGACCACGCCAGAACGCAAGGTCTTCGCGCAAGCCGAGCCAGAAGGATTTTCTGGACTGGTTGATGCGTACGCTGCGCAGGTCGAGCTGTTTCTCGATGGCGTGCCATACCTGCGGCGACGGTGCGACAGGTGGAGCAAACTCGGCCATCGGATTGAGCCGCTCCTGCCACTCGGCGACCGACCGCTGCAGCGCCGCGTCGTCGCGCAGCCAGGATTCAAAGCGCCGGCGAGCACCGCCGCGCAACGTACCCAGTACGTACTCCGAGGCGAGTTTTTCGCGCAATGTGTCGTTATGACGGATTTGCTGGAGATTCATACGCCCTCCAGCTTGGAAAGGCACAGACGGAGCCGTTCAAGGCCGCGCCGGATCCAGGTTTTGACGGTGCCGATCGGCAGTTTCATCTGCTCGGCTACTTCGCTGTGCGACAGATCGTGGTAAAACGCCAAGGCAATCGCTTGCCGGTGCAAGCCTTCGAGACGCGAGAAGCACTTTGCCAACGCTTTCGCATCGCCGCTCATCTGCAGCGCCTCGATTGGTGTCGGGTTGGTGCTTTCCAGCGCTTCCATCACTTCCTTGTCAAAGGTATCCGCATCGATTTCTACTGTATTGTCGAGACGGCGCAGCATATCAAAAGCCTTGTTGCGCACGATAGTCGTCATCCATGTCATCGGTGCGGCGAGGCCTGCCTGGTAGCTGGAGGCGTTGTTCCAGATATTGACAAAACTTTCCTGCAATACCTCTTCCGCCAGTTCCCTCTTTACCAATATACGTAGCGCGAAGCCAAACAGTTTCGCCGAAGTAGCATCATATAATTCCCGGAAAGCAAGGGCATCCCGGCGGCCCACCGAAGCCAACAAGGCTTTTAGCCCTGCAGTGTCCTTATCGTCAATTGCCACGGTCGGTCCGATCATATAAGTGAAAGCGCCCGCATCGCGCGCATTGCGGCGATTATAGTATGGACAAGTCTTGTCCATTTTCGTCACGGAAACCCGAAAATCGGCCGAACCGACTAAAACACAACAGATCGAATATTGCGCTGCACGATATAAAAAACGCGCCCGCACTATAAAATGCAGTGTGTTACCTGCATATACAGATGATGTCAGACTCCGTACGAATTGATAAATGGCTTTGGGCCGCCCGTTTCTTTAAAACCCGATCGATGGCCACCGATGCCGTCGATGGTGGAAAAGTCCGCCTGAATGGCGACCGCGTCAAGCCGGCCCGCGGCGTAAAACCCGGCGATATGCTGGAGATTGATAACGGTTCCACAGAGTGGGAAGTAGAGGTGCGCGACCTCGCCGACAAGCGAGGCTCGGCGACCATTGCGCAAACGCTTTACCAGGAAACCGAACGTAGCATTGCGGAACGCGAAAAGAAAGCGGAACAGCTAAAATTCTTCCGCGAACCTGGTGAAGCCATCAAAGGCCGCCCAACCAAGCGCGACAGGCGACTCATCGACAAATTCTGAGCCGCCACGCCGGCCCATACCACCTATTCCGACGGGCGATTTCGAACCATTTTGCTGCATAGCATAAATAGAATCGTCACTCTAAGTTCCTGTTTGACATTTATACTTCGGTAGATAATAGTACGAGCGTTCGCTTCAGGTTATCCGCCGTGCTGAATTTTGAATATTTTGATAGGGCACTACCGTGGCAACCAATATGACTGACTCGACAACGAAACTGATGCGCAAAGGCGAACTTACCCGGGCCGCGATTCTGGACGTGGCGCTGGACCTGGCCAGCCGTGACGGGCTGGAAGGGCTCACCATCGGTCTGCTTGCAGACAAGATGAACATGAGCAAGTCGGGTGTGTTCGCGCATTTCGGTTCCCGTGAAGATTTGCAGATCGAAGTCGTCAAGTTGTACCACCATCACTTCGAGCAGGAAGTGTTCTATCCCAGCATGAAGGAGCCGCGCGGCTTGCCGCGCCTGAAAGGCATGTTCGCCCGCTGGGTCAAGCGCGTGTCGGTCGAAATCGCTTCCGGCTGCATCTACATCAGTGGTGCGGTCGAATACGACGATCGTCCCGGCGCGATTCGCGAAGAACTGGCAGGGATGGTGCGCGCATGGAAGAACGCGCTGCGCCGCTGCGTGGTACAGACTATCGAAATGGGCCATCTGTCAGCCGATACCGATCCGGATCAACTGGTCTTCGAGACGTACGGTTTAATCTTGGCCCTGCATCACGATGCACGTTTCCTGAAGTTGCCCGGCAGCGTCAATCGTGCCGAAGTCGGGTTCGAACGCCTGATCAAAAGTTATGCGAACACGCAGTCCGCCGAAGCGGCTGCAACACCGAACCCCAAATCCGCTGTCAAGAAGACAGCCTAATCTGTTTAGTCGTCAGGAGAAATAACCATGGGTCAATACGTCGCTCCCTTGCGTGACATGCAGTTCGTGCTGCACGAACTGCTGAAAGTGGAAGATGAGTTCAAGCAATTGCCGAAGCACGCAGAAATCGACAAGGACATCATCAACCAGGTCCTGGAAGAGGGCGGCAAGTTTACATCGCAGGTCGTATTTCCCTTGAACCACAGCGGCGACCGCGAAGGCTGCCGTCTCGACAAAGAGACCCACGTGGTCCACACGCCCAAAGGCTTCAAGGAAGCGTACAAGCAGTACGTCGAAGCCGGCTGGCCATCCCTGTCCTGCGATCTCGAATTCGGCGGCCAGGGCCTGCCGATCGTGATTAACAATTCGTTCTACGAAATGCTGAACTCGGCCAACCAGGCATGGACCATGTATCCGGGCCTGTCGCACGGTGCCTACGAGTGCCTGCACGAGCACGGCACACCGGAACAGAAAGCGATGTACCTGCCCAAGCTGGTGTCGGGCGAGTGGACCGGCACCATGTGCCTGACCGAACCGCATTGCGGCACCGACCTCGGCATGTTGCGCTCGAAGGCGGAGCCGCAAGCTGATGGTTCCTACAGCATTTCCGGCGGCAAGATCTTCATTTCGGCCGGCGAACATGAGATGTCGGCCAACATCATTCACCTGGTACTGGCACGCCTGCCGGACGCACCGTCGGGTACCAAGGGCATCTCGCTGTTCTTGGTGCCGAAGTACATCCCGAATGCCGACGGCACACCGGGCGAGCGCAACAAGATTTTCTGCGGTGCGATCGAAGAAAAGATGGGCATCCACGGTAACTCGACCTGCCAGATGAACATGGACGGCGCCAAGGGCTGGCTGATCGGCGAGCCGAACAAAGGCCTGAACGCCATGTTCGTGATGATGAATGCGGCCCGCCTGGGCGTCGGCATGCAATCGCTCGGTCTGACCGAAGTCGCCTACCAGAACGCTGTCGTTTATGCGAAGGACCGCCTGCAGATGCGCAGCCTGTCCGGTGTCAAGGCACCCGACAAGCCAGCCGACCCGATCATCGTGCACCCCGACGTGCGCCGCATGCTGCTGACCGCACGTGCATTCGCCGAAGGCGGCCGCGCATTCAGCTCGTACGTCGCGCTGCAGATCGACCGCGAACTGAACCATCCCGACGAAGAAGTGCGCAAGGAAGCGGCTGACGAAGTCGCGCTGCTGACACCGATCATCAAAGCCTTCCTGACCGACAACGGCTGGATCGCCACATCCGAAGCGATGCAGGTCTACGGCGGCCACGGCTTCATCTCCGAATGGGGCATGGAGCAGTATGTGCGCGACGCCCGCATCAACATGATCTATGAAGGCACCAACACCATCCAGTCGCTTGATCTGCTGGGCCGCAAGATCCTGATGGATAACGGCGCGAAGCTGCGCAAGTTCGGCGCCAAGGTCCAGGCCTTCGTCGAAGAGAACGGCACCAACGAGGCGATGTCCGAATTCATCACCCCGCTGGCAGACCTCGGCGAGAAGGTCACCAAGCTGACCATGGAAATCGGTATGAAGGCCTTCCAGAACCAGGATGAAGTCGGCGCCGCCGCCGTACCTTATCTGCGCGTGGTCGGTCACATGGTGTTCTCGTACTTCTTTGCACAGATGGCGAAGATCGCGCTGGAGAAGCAGGATTCCGGCGACAACTTCTACAAGGCCAAGCTGGCCACCGCACGCTTCTACTTCAGCCGCCTGCAGCCGGAAACAGCAATGCTGATCCGCCAGGCACGTTCAGGTTCCGCAAACCTGATGGCGATGGAAGAAGATCTGTTCTAAGCATCTCACTGCACGGCTCCTTCCCCCTCTTAGGGGGAAGGTTGGGATGGGGGTGTGAAGGTCGGTCAACCACCTGCGATTGCTCAACCGCACTAGCCTACGCGGCCCGCCCCACCCTAACCCTCACCCTGCAAGGGGGGAGGGAACAGTCCACACGAATAATTAAGGAATCCTCACATGTCCAACTTCATCGTCAAGAAAGTCGCCGTGCTCGGCGCAGGCGTGATGGGTGCGCAGATCGCCGCCCACTGCGTGAATGCCAAAGTCCCCGTCGTCCTGTTCGACCTGCCCGCCAAGGAAGGCCCGAAGAACGGCATCGTGCTGCGCGCGATCGAGAACCTCAAGAAACTCAGCCCGGCCCCGCTCGGCAACAAGGATGATGCGTCCCTGATCCAGGTCGCCAACTACGAAGACAACCTCGACATCCTCAAGGGCTGCGACCTGATCATCGAAGCGATCGCGGAACGCATGGACTGGAAGCATGACCTGTACAAGAAGGTCGCGCCGTTCATCGGCGCCAACACCATCTTCGCCTCCAACACGTCCGGCCTGTCGATCACCGCGCTGTCTGAAGGTTTCGACGCCGACCTGAAAGCGCGTTTCTGCGGCGTGCACTTCTTCAACCCGCCGCGTTACATGCACCTGGTCGAACTGATCCCGACCGTATCGACCCGCCCGGAAATCCTCGACCAGCTTGAAGGCTTCCTGACCACGACGCTGGGCAAGGGTGTTGTACGCGCAAAAGACACGCCGAACTTCATCGCCAACCGCGTCGGCATCTTCAGCATGATGGCCACGATGTACGAAGCACAGAAGTTCGGCCTGCCAGTCGATGTCGTCGATGACTTGACCGGCACCAAGCTCGGCCGCGCCAAGTCGGCGACCTTCCGCACTGCTGACGTGGTGGGTCTCGACACCATGGGCCACGTGATGAAAACCATGCAGGACAACCTGAAGGACGATCCCTTCTATCCGGTCTACAAGACGCCGGAACTGCTGGAAAAGCTGATCGCCGCTGGTGCGCTCGGACAGAAGACCGGCGCTGGCTTCTTCAAGAAGGTCGGCAAGGACATCCTGCGCTTTGACGGTGCAAAGGGCGATTACGTGCCTTCCACCGGCAAGGCTGACGACATCGTGGTGCGCATCCTGAAGGAAAAGGATCCGGCCAAGAAAATGAAGACGCTGCGCGAATCAACCAACCCGCAGGCGCAATTCCTGTGGGCGATCTTCCGCGACACCTTCCACTACATCGCGGTGCATCTAGAATCGATCGCCGATTGCGCACGTGACGTCGACTTCGCCCTGCGCTGGGGATTCGGCCAGAAAAACGGTCCGTTCGAAGGCTGGCAGGCCGCCGGCTGGCAACAGGTTGCGGAGTGGGTCAAGGACGACATCGACTCCGGCAAGGCGCTGTGCAATGCACCGCTGCCGCAGTGGGTGTTTGACGGACGTACCGGTGTGCATACTGCCGAAGGTTCCTGGTCGCCGGCGAAGAATGCCTATGTGCCGCGCTCCGACCTCGCGGTCTATCAGCGCCAGGCCTTCCGCGCTACCGTGCTCGGTGAAAACGCAGCGGACGGCACCAAGGCAGGCACCACTGTCTTCGAAGACGAGTCGGTCCGCATCTGGCATCAGAACGACGATGTGCTGATCCTGTCGCTGAAGACCAAGATGCACGTGATCGGTCAGGGCGTGATCAACGGTCTCGCCAAGGCCATCGACGAAGCTGAAAAGAACTACAAGGGGCTGGTAATCTGGAGCGCGGATGCAGCCGACGGCGGTGCCTTCTCCGCTGGTGCGGATCTGCAATCCATGCTGCCAGTCTTCATGTCGGGCGGCGTCAAGGCCATCGAACCCGAAGTCGCCAAGCTGCAGCAGGCGCACCAGGCGCTCAAGTATGCCAACGTGCCGGTGGTCGCGGCAGTGTCCGGCATGGCGCTGGGCGGCGGTTGCGAACTGATGATGCATGCGTCAAAACGTGTTGCCTCCATCGAGTCCTACATTGGCCTGGTGGAAGTGGGCGTCGGCCTGGTGCCGGCAGGTGGCGGCCTCAAGGAAGCGGCAGTGCGCGCAGCAGCCGATGCCAAGGGCACAGACATCCTGCAGTTCCTGAAGAACTACTTCACCAACGCAGCGACTGCCAACGTATCCAAGTCCGCGCTCGAAGCGCAGAAGATGGGTTACCTGTCGCAGAACGACGTGATCGTGTTCAACCCTTACGAGCTGCTGCACGTGGCCAAGGTGGAAGCACGCGCGATGTTCGATGCCGGCTACCGTCCGCAGCTGCAGAAGTTGATTCCGGTCGTGGGTCGTACCGGCATGGCCACCATCATGGCGCAGCTGGTCAACATGCGTGACGGCGGCTTCATCTCCGCGCATGACTACAAGCTGGGCGCGATGATCGCCGAGATCGTCTGCGGCGGCGACATCGAGACGGGCAGCCTGGTCAGCGAGCAATGGTTGCTGGACCTGGAGCGCAAGGCCTTCATGGAATTGCTGAACAATCCAAAGACGCAGGAACGCATCATGGGCATGATGCAAACCGGCAAACCCGTTCGTAATTAAGCGCAATCAAACGGATTGATCGAGGGCGACATCATGGACCTGCTGCAGATCGGAAAACAGGCACTGGCATCACAGCCGTTCAGCATGCTGGTCGGCGCGGTCCTGACAAAGTTTGATCAGGAAGGCACGGAGTTGCGCGTGCCGATCCAGGACAAGCTCAAGCAGCAGCATGGTTTCGTGCATGGCGGCGTGGTCAGCTATGCCGCCGACAACGCGCTGACCTTCGCGGGCGGGGCAGCACTTGGTACCGGTGTCGTCACCTCGGAGTACAAGATCAATTACGTGCGTCCGGCCGTTGGGCAGGAACTGATTGCCCGCGCCGTCGCTGTCCATGCAGGCAAGTCGCAGGCAGCATGCCGCTGCGACATTTTCGTCGTCAACGAAGGTAAAGAGACTTTGTGCGCAATCGCGCAAGGCACGATCGCACGGCTCCCCGCCGCGTCGTCGGCTGAATGAATCAGGAGAATTTCAACATGACCAAACAACTTCAAGAAGCATACGTAGTCGCAGCGACCCGCACGCCGATCGGCAAGGCGCCGCGCGGCATGTTCAAGAACGTCCGTCCGGACGACCTGCTGGTGCGCGCGCTGCAAGCGGCCATGGCACAGGTGCCGAACCTCGATCCGAAGACCATCGAAGACGCCATCGTCGGCTGCTCGTTCCCGGAAGCCGAGCAAGGCATGAACATGGCGCGTAACGCCGTGCTGCTGGCCGGCCTGCCCAATACCGTTGGTGGCGTGACCATCAACCGTTACTGTGCATCGGGTATCACCGCGGTCGCGATGGCGGCGGACCGTATCCGCGTCGGTCAGGCCGATGTGATGATCGCTGCCGGCGCCGAATCGATGTCGATGGTGCCGATGATGGGCCATCACCCGGCCATCAACATGGGCGTGTTCAAGGATGAAAACATCGGTATGGCCTATGGTATGGGCCTGACAGCGGAGAAGGTCGCGCAGCAGTGGAAGATTTCCCGCGAAGCGCAAGACCAGTTCGCGCTCGAATCGCATCGCAGGGCGATCGCCGCCCAGCAGTCCGGTGCACGCGAAGCCGAGATCTGCCCGGTCGAGATCATCGAGAAATTCCCGAACCTCGGCACCGGCCAGATCGACATCAGGACCCGCACCGTCAACCAGGACGAAGGCGCACGTGCCGATACCAGTCTGGAAGTTCTGGGCAAACTGCGCCCGGTGTTTGCCAACAAGGGTAGCGTCACGGCCGGCAACAGCTCGCAGACTTCGGATGGGGCCGGTGCGCTGATCTTGGTATCGGAAAAAATCCTGAAGCAATTCAACCTGACACCGCTCGCCAAGTTCTCGTCGTTCGCCGTGCGCGGCGTACCGCCGGAAATCATGGGCATCGGTCCGAAGGAAGCGATTCCCGCAGCATGCCGCGCGGCGGGCATTACCCAGGACCAGCTGGACTGGATCGAACTGAATGAAGCGTTTGCTGCACAGGCACTGGCAGTGATCCAGGACCTCGGTCTGGATCCTTCCAAGGTCAATCCCTACGGCGGCGCGATTGCCCTCGGCCACCCGCTCGGCGCAACCGGTGCGATCCGTGCCGCAACGACGATCCACGCGATGCGTGCCAAGAACCTGAAGTACGGCATGGTGACCATGTGCGTCGGTACCGGCATGGGTGCGGCGGGTATTTTTGAAGCAGTTTAAGTTCGGTGCCTGATGTGTGATTCGAAAGCCGTGCAGGACGTCGCTGCGCGGCTTTTTTGTTGGTGAATGGTTTCCGTTTCGCCAAATACTCAGCGTCGGCTCGGTCAGCACGCAACCATCAATATTCGTGCACAATCACTGTGACGGTGAACCCGAGTAAATGTGCGTGATGAGCCCCGCAACAAGTAGCGCATCAGTGACCTGCTCCTTCCTCCTTGCAGGGGGAAGGTTGGGATGGGGGTAGTGCGGTTGAGCTGCCGTATGCGTTCATTTGACCTGCACACCCCCACCCTAACCCTCCCCCTACAAGGGGGAGGGGACCTGACGGAGCGTGTTGCGAGGGCATCGAGTTTGTCTGGACAAACTACTAAACACCAGAGCACCAGAACACCAAAGCGTATAAGACTACCTATTTCACAGGAGAAGACATGGACATCCAGACCACCAAGGAAAACGGCATTCTGACCATCGAATTCAACCGTCCCGACAAGAAGAACGCAATCACTTCCACAATGTATCAGTTGATGGCCGACGCGCTTAGCGATGCCGAAACCGACAATGCCGTACGCGCGATTCTGATCATCGGCAAGCCGGAAATTTTTACTGCCGGCAACGACCTCGAAGACTTCATGAAGCATTCGTCCGCACCGGTCGGTGAACGTCCGGTCGCCCAATTCATGCGCCATCTCAGCACGGCCACCAAGCCGGTTGTCGCTGCTGTAGCCGGCGCCGCTGTCGGCATCGGCACCACGCTGCTCATGCATTGCGACCTCGTCTACGCGGCGGAAAACGCCAAGTTCTCCATGCCCTTCACTCAGCTTGGCCTGTGTCCCGAATTCGCCTCCAGCATGCTGTTCCCGCAAATGGTCGGTTACCAGCGCGCCGCGGAAAAGCTGCTGCTGGGCGAAGCCTTTTCAGCCCAGGAAGCGCAGGAAATGGGTTTCGTCAGCCGCGTGTTGCCGGCGCCTGACCTGATTCCTTTCGCACACGCACAGGCGGCGAAACTGGTCGCCTTGCCGGCATCGTCGCTGCGCACCACCAAGCGCCTGATGAAAGACAGCCAGGTTGAGGCTGTGCAGCACCGCATGCTGGAAGAGAACAAGCATTTCGGTGCAATGCTGGGCGCGAACGAAGCGAAGGAAGCATTCACCGCTTTCTTTGAGAAGCGGCGCCCGGATTTCTCGAAATTCGTTTAACCGGCGTTCACGGCGTCGCCAGGGACAGCGCCATCCGTATGCGCTGTCCGACGACCTGCAGATCTACAGACCTGCAGCGCATCAACGGCGATGCAGGAGCCGTGCCCACCAGCTTTTGCGCGGCATGACGGTCTTTCTGGTGGAAGGGATTTCGGGGTCCGCCGATTTCTGAGCATAGATTGGCGCTGCAAATTCAGGCATGGTCTTACGCTCGGGTTCTGTCGCTTGCATAGAGGCAGAAGTGTCGACTTTGGGCGGCAGATCTGCCAAAGGACTGGCTTGCGAATCTGGTGCGAGTGGACGTGATATGGTGGCCTCAGGTTCCGGCACATGGACCGGCTCGGGTGCCTGATGTGACGCCTGAGCTGCTTGTGGCGCCGGTGGCGTTTGCGGAGCTTGCGTCCCTTCTAGATCCTGTCGCTCCTTTGGCTGCTGTGGTTCATGCCGCTCCGGTGATTCCTTTGGCGCCGACGTCTGCGGCGGTTCCTGCCGCTCCTGCCACGCTTCCGGTCGTGGTTCAGGCATAGTCTGGTGCGGTTCCGGTGCCGCCTTTGCCGCCGTTTCGGCTGGCGTGGGTGTCGATGCGGGCGGCTCGGGCTTGAGTGCTTCTACCTGCCTGTCATATTCCAGGAAAAGCACCTTGCTTTCCAGTACCTTGATCACGCTATCCTTGTCGGCCAGCCTGGCCCGCAATTCCGTCGTGACCTGATCCTTTACCTTGCGCAGTTCCGCTTCCAGCGCGAGCGCCCGCTCAAGCGAGCGATTCCTTTCTTCAAGAATCGCAATTCTCACCTTGTCGTGATCGACAGCATTGCCATGTTCTGCATCGTTGGCATGCAGCCGTCCATAGGTCCGCAACAATTCGGAAGTTTCAATCTGCGTTTCGCCCTCGGGCGTGACGGTCTTGGACAGACGACCACGCTCAATGTCGCGATACAGGGTTGAGCGGTTCCTGCGAACAAGTTTCGCAGCCTCGGTAATGGAAACGAGTGCCATATTCGGAAAGTAAGTGGTGTCGGATGGTAACGCTCCTGTCAACAGGAGGCCGGGCGGAAGGAAGGGCGATGCGACGCGCAGGCGAACGCAACGCCGGTGCCGTGCCGCCGTGTATTCCTTGACAAACTTTTCCCGAAAAAATTCGGCCGCAGCTTAAGGAAACACTGCGCTTTCAAAAAGGACGGGCCGAAATGGTTGGCAGACCATGCGTTTCAAAATGGAAATGATGTCAGGCCTTGGCGTTCAGCGCGGTGTTGCGAATCGTTTCAAGCGAAGCATTGGGGGTGATGAGATCCGCGTCGTAACGCAGTTCGATCAGGGCCGGCATGCCGGTGGAGACGATATGCGCGCGCGCCCGTCGTAATGCAGGTACGAAACTTTCTGTCGTGTCGACCGCTTCGCCATGCGCGCCGTAGGCTTTTGCGAGGGCGGCAAAATCCGGATTGTGCAGCGACGTGCCCGAAACACGTGTCGGGAAATCGCGCTCCTGATGCATGCGAATTGTGCCATAGGTGCCGTTATTGAACACAATGAACAGCACGCCGGACTGGAACTGCACCGCAGTCGCCAGTTCCTGTCCATTCATCAAAAAGTCGCCGTCACCCGCGAAATTGACGATACTGCGCTGGCGTCCGGCATGCTTCTCGATGATGCCCGCTGCAACTGCAGCCGGCGCACCGTATCCCATCGCGCCCGAGGTCGGCGCCAGTTGCGTACGCAGGCCGCCATACGGCCAGAATCGATGCGCCCATGTGGCGAAGTTGCCTGCGCCGTTGGTGATGATGGTGTCGGCAGGGAGTTCGGCTTTGAGTGCCTGTACCACTTGCCACAGATTGAGTTTGACCTGCTTGCCCTTGAAGACCGGCGGTTCGGTTTGCCATGCCTGCAGATCGGCACGCGCCTCGGCGACTGTATGACGCCATGCGCCTGCATCGACGGGCGCCATGTCTGCCAGCGCCGCTGCGATCTGCGGCATGCCGCTGTTGATCATCAGGTTGGCCTGGTAGACCCGCCCAAGCTCATCCGCGCCGGCATGGATATGGATCAGTCCCTGGCGTGGATTGGGCGCTTCAAGCAAGGTATAGCCGCCCGTGGTCATTTCACCGAGTCGAGGCCCGATCGCAATCACCAGGTCGGCTGCCTTGATGCGTGCGGCGAGCTTGGGGTTGATGCCGATACCGACATCACCGATGTAATGCGGATGCCGGTTATCCAGTAAGTCCTGGAAGCGGAATGCGCAAGCGACAGGCAGGGCGTTGGCTTCGGCAAAGCGGCGTATGTCATCGCAGGCTTCGCGGGTCCATACTGTGCCACCGAGAATCACGACGGGCCGCTGGGCACCGGCCAGCATCGCGCGCAACTCCGCGATCTGCGAAGGCGCCGGTGCCGCCTGCACCGGCTTGTATGGTCGTGCGTCCGGAACGTCCGCCGAAGCGCTCAGCATGTCCTCCGGCAGCGCCAGCACAACGGGCCCGGGACGGCCGCTGGTGGCGACCTGGAACGCCCGCGCCACATATTCCGGCACGCGGTCAGCACGATCGATTTGCGCCACCCATTTTGTCATGGTGCCAAACATGCGCCGGTAATCGATTTCCTGAAAAGCTTCGCGCTCGACGAAGTCATTGCCGACCTGTCCGATGAACAGGATCATCGGCGTTGAATCCTGGTGTGCGGTATGCACGCCTATCGATGCATTGGTCGCGCCGGGACCACGTGTCACGAAGCAGATGCCGGGACGTCCGGTCAGCTTGCCATAGGCATCCGCCATGAATGCCGCGCCGCCTTCCTGGCGATTGATGATGAAACGTATCGAGGAGTCATGCAGCGCATCGAGCACTGCGAGATAGCTTTCGCCGGGGACGCCGAAGGCAATGTCGGCGCCGTGGGTTTGCAAAGCATCGACCAGTAGCTGGCCGCCGGTGCGGGATGTCGGCATGATGATCAACTTGTCATTCAGGATGCACAACAATATATCGCATGCTGACGGTTTGTGTCGGTTGCAGCGATGCAGGTCTCCTGGGAGTTGACGCGAGATCCCAATGTCCCGACACCCTGGACGAATTTTCCTGTCCACACAGGCCGCCCGAGACGCCGCCTGCGTTACAATGCCGCCTGAAGCAAGCCAGACAGCCGCTGGCTATCGCAAGATAGCGGGAGGAAGGTCCGGACTCCATAGAGCAGGGTGACGGCTAACGACCGTCCGCCGTGAGGCGCGGAATAGGGCCACAGAGACGAGCGTATTAAGTTACGGTGAAACGCGGTAACCTCCACCCGGAGCAATTTCAAATAGGCACGCATTGATGCTGCTCGCGGAGCGTGCGGGTAGAAAGCTTGAGCCGTGGAGCAATTCACGGCCTAGAGGAATGGCTGTCATAGCGCGCGGGAGCAACCCCAGACGCCGTAACAGAATCCGGCCTATCGGCTTGCTTCACTTTATTCGATCCAATGCTTCCTTGAGCCCACCGTTGCATCCATTTTTGCGATTGAATGGCGTGCGATATGTTGTGCTTTTACAGGAACGACCGTACGGTTCCGGACGGCTTGAGCAATCTCAACGCGCCTGATCCTTGTTTCGCTAAAGTACGCGTCTCCAGAGCCTGTTGGCCGTGGGATGAATCACAGCGAATAGTGGAGGATTGCGACATCGGGGTCCCTCCGAATTAGCGGCCGCTAAACCAGCATCATCACAGGGCAACCGGAGTTGCTTTCCCGCTTCCGATACGTCATCCCACGACCAACAGGCTCTCTCCTTCTGGCAGTGCTGCAATGCACCTCCTTCGTCCCCGTTTCCCATCACGAGCATCGCGCCTGGCCAGACTTGTCATGACTGGCGTGCTGCTATTGGCTGCCAGCGCGGCGGCAATTGCCGCGCCGGTAGTCTTGCCGGGACTAGGTGTGGACAACGATGAGACGTCGGTATCCGGGCTCTCATCGGGCGCTTTCATGGCGGTCCAGTTCAGCGTTGCCTACTCAGCCGAGATCAAGGGTGCGGGCGTCATTGCGGGTGGTCCTTACTATTGCGCGCAGGGTAATGTCGGTATCGCCACGTCACGATGCAGTTGCACCGGTATCCCGTTTTTCTCGGCATGCGAGGTTGCCCGTGGGGCGACCGATGTCCCGCGCCTTGTCGGCATCACCGAGCGTCTCGCTGCCGAAGGAAAGGTGGACCCAGTGTCCGGCCTGAACGCGCAACGCATCTGGATGTTTACCGGCGGGCGTGACAGCGAAGTACCGTCAGCCGTGATGGAAGACCTGAACGATTACTACCGCCGCTATGTGCCCGCAGCGCAAATCCATTTCGTGAAGGACTCGCGCGCCGAGCATACGTTTCCAACGGAAAATTTCGGCAACGACTGTGGTCAGCTCGGTAGTCCTTATCTCGGTAAATGCGGTATCGATGCCGCAGGCGAATTGCTGAACTGGATTTATGGCGGCAACCTCAATCCGCGCAGCGACAGACAAAGCGGTCGGCTGATCAAGTTCGATCAGAATGAGTTCACCGCAAGCGGCAATGCAGCCGCCGTCGGATTGGCGGACACGGGCTATGTGTACGTGCCTGCTGCTTGCGACCATCAACCGGGGGCGCGCTGCCGGCTGCATGTCGCCTTCCACGGATGCCGCCAGAACGTCACCGCCGTTGACGAGGATTTTGTGCGTCATGCCGGGTATAACCTCTGGGCCGACACCAATGGGATTGTCGTCTTGTACCCGCAGACACGCGCGCGATTTGCGACCAATCCCAACGCCTGCTGGGACTGGTTCGATTTCAGCCGCGGCGATCCCGACTATGCAAACAAGAATGGACGGCAGATGGGGGCCATCAAGGCCATGATGAGTCGGCTTGCCGGGCAGCGTACGCCATCCGGACAGGGCTGTTTCACTGCCAGCAATGCCGATCATGTCAGGGCTGGGCGCGCATACGACCGCTTCTTTTTCGCCTTTGCGGCCGGTTCCGGCAAATTGCTTGGTTTCGATAACGATTTTACTTTTACCACGCTCAAGCAGACTGCTCCGCGATTTTATCTTCCCGGCAATTGCCCCTGACTCTTGCCTTAGCGCATCGTTTTTACTTGCCGAACGGACACTTCTGTCGCTCCACAAGCACGGAATCCGTTTCTACATGGCATATCAAAGTTCCGAACAGCAATAGAAATACCGTTTATTTGGCTTGCCCCCAAGTACTGAAACACATGTGTACTTCTAAGGCGTCACCTTCAGTATCTGCGATAAGTGCTTAATTTTCTTCATAATTCGGTTCTGAGGTTGCTGTAACGAAACGCGCTAAGTCATTGACTTCATTAGAAAAAATCCCATTTTTGTTGCCGGATATTACTTGACCGCAAATAAAGCACCCTTTAAAGTGGGCGGCAGTGTGAAAAAGTGTATTTTTGTGGGTGAAATTGCAGCATCGAACTCCCCAAAGCTTGTTTCACAGACATTACAAATAACGACAACTACGAGGGTTAATCAGGGTGTTTCAGGGCGCGTCAGCACTGAGTCTGGATGCCAAAGGACGGATGACTATCCCGTCCAAGCATCGCGACGCCTTGTCGCTTCAGTGCGAAGGGCGTGTCACGCTGACCAAGCATCCCCATGGTTGTCTGCTGTTCTTCCCCCGTCCTGTCTGGGAAAGCCACCGTGAACAGATCGCCGCCTGGCCGATGTCGGCGCGCGCCTGGCAGAGGATTTTCCTGGGCAATGCCTCCGATGTCGACATGGATTCCGCCGGCCGTATTCTGATCGCGCCGGAACTGCGTACTGCCGTCGGCCTGACACGCGATGTCATGTTGCTCGGCATGGGTAGCCATTTCGAGATTTGGGATGCGGAAAAGCTCGCCGAAAGCGAGGCGGAAGCGGTGGCGAACGGCATGCCGGACGCTTTAAGTAACTTTTCGTTTTAACGGCCCGTATGACAACTCAGACGGTGCCGGAATTGCAGCACCGTACGGTGCTGCTGGAAGAGGCGGTAGATGGCCTGCAAATCGACGGTGAACGCGCCAATGGTGTGTACGTCGATGGCACCTTCGGCCGCGGCGGTCACAGCCGCCGGATCCTCGAGCATCTCGGCCCGCAAGGCCGGTTGATTGCATTCGACAAGGATCCGCAGGCGATTGCGACGGCAAACACGATTGGCGACGCACGGTTTGAGATCGTGCATGACAGTTTCGCCACACTGCGCGACGCGCTCGATGCACGCGGCGTTGTTCAGGTAGACGGGATTTTGCTGGACCTGGGAATCTCTTCGCCGCAGGTTGATGAGGCGGCGCGAGGTTTCAGTTTTCGACTGGATGGTCCGCTCGATATGCGCATGGACACCACGCGCGGGATGTCGGCGGCAGAGTGGCTCGCGACCGAGTCAGAACAGACGATAGGAAAGGTTATAAGAGATTATGGGGAAGAACGGTTTGCTTTTCAGATTGCAAAGGCGATTACTGCTCGCAGGACAGTCGCCCCAATTTCAACCACACGACAGCTTGCCGAGATCGTGGCACACGCCGTCAAAACCCGCGAGAAGGGCAAAGATCCGGCCACTCGCACATTTCAGGCTATCCGGATTTACATCAATAAAGAGCTTGAAGAACTCGAAGTAGGTCTCGACGCAGCACTCGAAAAACTGGCCCCGCACGGGAGAATGGCTGTGATCAGCTTTCATTCACTGGAAGATCGCATCGTCAAGCGCTTCATGGCTTCCAAAGCCAACGCGCCGCAGCCAGACCGTCGCCTGCCGATCCGTGCCGTCGACCTGCCGAAGCCACAGCTGAAGCTGGTAGCAAAAATAAAACCCTCCGACGCCGAAGTCGCAGGCAACCCGCGTGCTCGCTCAGCGATCATGCGGGTGGCCGAGCGCACCACAGCACCACTTGCAACATCAGCATCATCTGTATTACCGGGGAGCGCTCCGTGAGCGGCCGTATCAATATTGTCCTGACCATCGCCCTGGTCATCTGCGCGTTGGCCGCTGTGAACGCGCAGTATCAGCAGCGTCGCCTGTTTGTTGAACTCGAACGCGCGCAAGCGCAGTCGCGTCAGCTCGACATCGAATGGTCCCAGTTGCAACTCGACCAGTCGACACTCGGCAAACACGCCCGTATCGAAGCCAGTGCGCATCGTGACCTCGGCATGGTCGTGGTCACACCGGCGCGTACCCAGTACCTGATTCCGGGAGCCAACTGATGCGCGCCGCCTCACGTACCGCAGCCGGCAAAGGAGTGCAGTTCAGCGCCAGCCCGGTGCTCGATGTCAAACTGCCGGTCTGGCGTTCACGCGTCGTGCTCTTTGTGATGTTTGCCGCATTTGCAGCACTGGCCGGTCGGGCCTTGTGGTTGCAAGGCTTGTCGACCGAATTCCTGCAAAAGCAGGGGGCGTCACGTTATGCACGTACGCTGGAGTTGCCGGCAACGCGTGGCAAGATCACCGACCGCAACGGCCAAGTGCTGGCATCGTCGATGCCAGTCAAGGCGGTATGGGCGATTCCGGAAGACGTATCCGAAGCGCCGGCTGAAAAGCTGCGTGAACTCGCCAGGCTGCTCGAGATGAACGAGCGTGACCTGCGCAAGAAGCTGGACTCCGACCGCACTTTCGTTTATTTGAAACGCCAGGTCGAACAGGATACGGTCGACAAGATCCTCAAGCTTGGCATCGCCGGTATCGAGACACGCAAGGAATACAAACGGTATTACCCTGAGGGCGAGGTGCTTGCACACATCGTCGGTTTTACCAATGTGGAAGACGCGGGGCAGGAAGGCATGGAACTCGCGTTCCAGAAAAATCTCGCGGGCATCACCGGCAGTCGCCGCGTCATCAAGGATCGTCTCGGACGCGTCGTCGAGGACATCGGCGCAACGCGCACGCCGCATGACGGCAAGGATCTGACCTTGTCCATCGATCGCAAGATTCAGTACATCGCCTTCTCACATCTGAAAGAAGCGGTCGACAAGCATAAGGCCAAGGCCGCCGGTATCGTCGTGCTCGATGTGAAAACGGGTGAAGTCCTCGCGCTGGCAAATCTGCCAACCTACAATCCGAACGACCGATCACGCCTGACCGGCGACCAGTTGCGCAACCGCGTGCTGACCGACATCTTCGAACCGGGCTCGATCATGAAACCGTTCACGGTCGCGCTGGCGCTGGAAAACAAGCTCGTTACGCCGACCACCAACATCCAGACCGCACCGGGTCGCATCACCATCGGCAAGGCAACCATTGGCGACGCCCATGCGCACGGGTTGTTGACCGTCGCCCAGGTACTGGAAAAGTCCTCCAACGTCGGTACCGCCAAGATCGCGCTGCAAATGCAGCCCCAGCAGATGTGGGAAATGTTTACCGCGGTTGGTCTTGGCCAGCAACCCAAGCTTGATTTTCCAGGTGCGGTAGCTGGCCGGGTGCGTCCTTACAAATCATGGAAACCGATTGAACAGGCGACCATGAGCTATGGTCACGGCATTTCCACATCGCTGATCCAGATGGCGCAGTCCTACCTGATTTTTGCGCGCAATGGCGAAATGATCCCGATCACCTTTCACAAGACAACGGATCAACCCATTGGCCATCGGGTGATCTCCGAGAAAACGGCACGTGATGTGCGCGAGATGCTGGAAATGGCTGCCGGACCGACCGGTACCGCGCCCAAGGCACAAGTGCCAGGCTATCGGGTCGCCGGCAAGACCGGTACCGCGCACAAGCTGGCCGGACGTCAATACGTGAACAAATACGTCGCTTCCTTCGTTGGTTTTGCGCCGGTGTCCAACCCGCGCATCATCGTTGCGGTAATGGTGGACGAGCCATCCGCTGGTATGCACTACGGTGGCCAGGTGGCGGCCCCGGTGTTCTCGGCGGTAACCGCGAACGTGCTGCGCGCGATGAATGTTTCACCCGACACGGCGGTGACCGACATCATCATTCCTGCCGACGCATTGAAGGAGAGCCTGTAATGAACACGGCCGCTTCCGTCCAGAGCACGAATACCGACGAGATCCTGGCATGGCTGCATGCCACGGCGCCGTCGGCGCAGCTTTCGTCGGACTCGCGCAACGTGCGCCCGGGAGACGTGTTCTTTGCCTATCCCGGCGACGTGGCAGATGGCCGCGATTTCATCGAACAAGCTCTTGCCAACGGCGCTCGCGCCATTGTTTACGAAGCCGAAGGCTTTTCCTGGAAAGCGTGCTGGCAGGCTGAACATCTCCCGGTGCCGCAACTGAAAAAAGCGGCCGGTCCGATTGCGAACGCGTATTACGGTGCGCCCGACGGGAATATGTTCTGCGTCGCAGTAACCGGCACTAACGGAAAAACTTCCTGCACCCAGTGGCTGGGCAAGGCGCTGTCGCGCCTCGGACAGTCGACTGCGGTCATTGGCACGCTGGGCGTCGGGCTCTTCGAACGTGGCGACCATGGTGGTTTCAGTGCGAACGGCTACACAACTCCTGACGCGGTACTGCTGCAGCGTACGCTCGCGCAATTGCGCGAGCGCGGAGCAAAGGCCGTGGCGATCGAAGCATCTTCCATCGGGATCGACCAGGGACGTATGAATGGCATGCACGTCGATGTCGCCCTGTTCACGAATTTCACCCGCGACCACCTTGACTATCACGGCGACATGGCAGCCTACGAGGCAGCCAAGCGTGCGCTGTTCGACTGGCCCGGCCTCAAGCACGCAGTCATCAATCTCGACGACGAGATGGGCATGCGCCTCGTCCAGTATCTGCAGCAGAAGCGTGCCGAGGTGGTGATCACTGGCTACACGGCTGCGCATCGGTCCGTGCCAGGCATTAACGTTCTGCGCGCCACTGACATTCGCAGCAGCCATGCCGGCACTGCCTTCAAGCTCGATACAGAGCAGGGATCAGTCGCGGTCAAGATCCAGTTGATCGGTCAATTCAATGTCAGCAATGTGCTTGGCATTCTTGGCGTGCTGCTGGCCAAAGGTATCGCCTTCAAAGCCGCGGTGGAGGCAGCGGAAGCGCTGACCGCCGTACCTGGGCGCATGCAGCAGTTGGGTGGCCAGGAAGCACCGCTGATGGTGATCGATTACGCGCACACGCCCGATGCGCTGGAAAAGACAATCGCAAGCCTGCGCCAGGTCGCCGAGCAGCGCGGCGGCCAGCTCTGGTGCATATTTGGTTGCGGTGGTGACCGCGACCCGGGCAAGCGTCCACAGATGGGTGCTGTTGCGCAAGCAGCCGATCATGTCATTGTCACCAGTGACAATCCACGCAACGAAGATCCTTCCGCGATTATCGCGCAAGTGGTCGCCGGCATCGACAAGCCGGGCATGCCGAAAGACGCGTTACAGGTAATTGAAGATCGTGCCGCCGCCATTCTGTGGGCAGCACGTCACGCAGCAAAGAACGACGTGGTTTTGTTGGCAGGGAAGGGCCACGAATCGTATCAAGAGATCAAAGGCAAAAAATTGCCGTTTTTGGATGCAGACCATGCTGCGCTGGCATTGGCTGCAAGGGCAACAATGAAGGGGACGATGTAATGAAATCATCATTGGCTGCGATCCAGCCAAGGATTTCGGGTGCCGCCGTAGTCAATACGTCAGCGGCCGTGACCGACGTGGCGTTTGACGGCGTATCGACCGACAGCCGCAACGTCGCTGCCGGTAATCTCTTTGTCGCGCTGCGCGGCGAACGCTTCGACGCACATGATTTTCTGAACGACGTTGCCGCACGCGGCGTCGCAGCCGTGGTCGTCGAGCGCGTACCGGCCGGTCTGACTGTCCCCGCACTCGTCGTGCCCGATACGCGCATCGCGCTCGGAGAGATCGGTGCCTTCTGGCGCAGCCAGTTTGCGCTGCCCGTCATCGGTGTCGCCGGCAGCAACGGCAAGACCACGGTCAAGGAAATGATTGCGTCCATTCTTGCTGCAGCGTTTGGTGCCGATCACACCATGGCCACGCGTGGCAACCTCAACAACGATATTGGCGTTCCGCTCACGGTGTTCCGTCTCAACGCCGGCTATAAAGCCGCCGTGGTGGAACTGGGCATGAATCATCCCGGTGAAATCGCCGCCATTACCGCAGTGGCGCAACCTACCGTCGCCGTGGTGAACAATGCACAACGCGAGCACCAGGAATTCATGGAAAGCGTGGAAGCCGTGGCAAAAGAGAACGGTCAAGTTCTTCTCGGCCTTCCCGCAAACGGCGTTGCTGTTTTCCCGGCTGATGACACCTACACCACACTGTGGCGTGGCTATGCCGGCCAACGTAAAACAATGACATTCGGCCTCTCGCAAGATGCTGACGTCAGTTGCACATTTCAGGTGAACGATTTCGGCAGTGACCTGTCCATTACTGCCGGTGGGAAACAATTCCAGGTGTCACTCTCTGCAGCGGGCGTACACAACGTACGTAACGCTTTGGCAGCGACTGCATGCACGCTCGCGATCGGCGTGCCCGACGACGCGGTAAAACGCGGACTTGAGGCATTCGCCCCAGTCAACGGCCGTCTGCAGCGCAAGACCGCAAAGAGTGGAGCACTGGTGATCGACGATACCTACAACGCAAATCCGGATTCGGTGCGCGCGGCAATCGATGTACTGTCGCATGCGCCGGCTCCCCGCGTACTGGTGCTGGGCGACATGGGTGAGGTGGGCGATGAAGGCCCGCAGTTCCATGTCGAAATTGGCAACTATGCGCGGGACCAGGGCATTGAACGCTTGCTCACGCTTGGCCAGCTGGCCAGTCATGCAAGCCAGGCCTTTGGTCAGGGTGCGCAGCATTTCGAGGATATCGCGTCGATCAGCCAGGCAGCCGAAGCATTGGTTTCCGCCGACACGACGACGCTGGTGAAGGGGTCGCGTTTCATGAAAATGGAGCGCGTGGTCCAGCACCTCGTCAATCAGATGGATCAAGGACAGGGAACGCACTGACATGCTGCTTTGGCTGGCGCAATACTTTCAACAAGACCTGGGGACGCTGCGCGTTTTCAACTTCATCACTTTCCGTGCGGTGTTTGCTACGCTCACGGCGCTGGTGATCGGCCTGATCGCCGGTCCCGCCATGATCCGCATGCTGACCCGTCTGAAGGTCGGCCAGGCCGTGCGTACCAACGGTCCGCAAACCCACCTGATCAAGACTGGCACACCGACAATGGGCGGCGCGCTGATTCTTCTGTCGATTGGCATTTCGACTATTCTCTGGTGCGATTTCAGCAACCGCTTTGTATGGGTAGTGCTGGTCGTGACGCTCGGCTATGGCGCGATTGGCTGGGTCGACGACTATCGCAAGGTGGTCTACAAGAACCCGGAAGGCATGTCATCGCGCGAGAAGTATTTCTGGCAATCGCTGATCGGCGTAGCCGCAGCGATTTATCTCGCCTTTTCGGTATCCGCTCCGACCAACACCAAGGTGCTGCAGCTGTTCATGGAGTGGGTGCAGTCCGGCTTCAGCCTCGACTTGCCGCCCAAGGCCGACCTGATCGTCCCGTTCTTCAAGACCATCAGCTATCCGCTGGGTGTCTGGGGCTTCATCGCGCTGACATATTTCGTCATCGTCGGTACCAGTAATGCGGTCAACCTGACAGATGGCCTTGATGGTCTCGCCATCATGCCGACTGTGATGGTCGGCTCCGCACTTGGTCTGATCGCCTACCTTACCGGCAGCGCGATGTATTCGAAGTACCTGTTTATTCCGTATATCCCTGGTTCGGCCGAGTTGCTGATCTTCTGCGGCGCGATGGCCGGTGCAGGTTTGGCCTTCCTGTGGTTTAACGCCCACCCGGCGCAGGTCTTCATGGGCGACGTCGGTGCACTGGCTCTCGGCGGTGCGCTTGGCACCATTGCCGTCATCGTGCGCCAGGAAATCGTTCTCTTCATCATGGGCGGTATCTTCGTGGTGGAGACGCTGTCGGTGATGCTGCAGGTTGGTTATTTCAAATACTCGAAGAAGCGTTACGGCGTTGGTCGCCGCATCCTGCTGATGGCGCCATTGCACCATCACTTCGAACAAAAGGGCTGGAAAGAAACCAAGGTTGTGGTGCGGTTCTGGATCATCACCATGATGCTTGTGCTGTTTGGTCTGTCAACACTGAAGCTACGCTAATGGACTATCAGGGAAAACACGCTCTCGTACTTGGGCTGGGCGAATCAGGCCTGGCGATGGCATTGTGGCTGGCGCGCTGCGGCGCGACGCTGCGTGTCGCCGATACGCGTGCGGAACCGGATCGTCTGCCGGCGCTGCGCGAAGCAGTGGCTCCCGCGGAGTTCGTCAGCGGCGCATTCAATGCAGCATTGCTGGATGGCGTCGATTTCGCCGTGGTCAGTCCCGGCCTTGCGCCGAATCGCGAACTGGCAGAGATCATTCCGGCCGCGCAAGAAAAGAATATTCCGCTGTGGGGCGAGATCGAGTTGTTCGCTCAAGCGCTTGCCGCGTTGCGCGCAACGCAAGAGTACACACCGAAGGTCATCGCCATCACCGGCACCAACGGCAAGACGACAGTGACCAGCCTGACCGGCATGTTGTGCCGTCGTGCCGGTCTGACAACGCAGGTTGCCGGCAATATCAGCCCGGCGGCACTGGACGTGCTGCGTGAAGCGCTCGACAAGAGTGAACTGCCGCAGGCATGGGTGCTCGAACTGTCGAGCTTCCAGTTGCATACCACTTACAGCTTGCAAGCCGATGTGGCGACCGTGCTCAACGTTACGCAGGACCACCTCGACTGGCATGGCGACATGGATGCCTATGCGGCGGACAAGGCACGCATCTTCGGCACCAATACGATTCGCCTGCTCAACCGCGACGATCCGCGCGTGATGCAGATGACTGCGCCGATGGCCACGGTGATCACTTTCGGCACCGATGAGCCTGATCATCCGGATTGCTTTGGCCTGGTCGACGAGAACGGCATGCAATGGCTGTCGACCGCGATCGCATCCGAAGAAGGCGAAAAGCGCCGCCGCAAGAAGGACAGCGCCGAAGTGCCGATCATCCTCAATCGGCTGATGCCGGCCGACGCGCTCAAGATTCGTGGCCAGCACAATGCCGCCAACGCACTGGCTGCGCTGGCCCTCTGCCGTGCCATCGGCCTGTCGATGGCGCCACTGCTGCATGGGCTGCGCGAGTACCGCGGCGAACCGCACCGCGTTGAACTGGTGGCCAACGTCGGTGGCGTCGACTATTACGACGACAGCAAGGGCACAAACGTCGGCGCAACGGTCGCCGCGTTGAAGGGTCTTGGCGTAGGACAAGGTAATAACCGCCTGGTATTGATCGCTGGCGGCGACGGCAAGGGCCAGGATTTTTCACCGCTGGCCGATCCGATTGCCAAATATGTGCGCGGCGTGGTCCTGATCGGCAAGGATGCGCCGGCAATCCGTGAAGCGATTGCCGCGACGTCGGTTGAACTGATCGATTGCACCACGCTGGAACAAGCGGTGCAGGCTGCGGCCGGCATCGCACATATTGGCGACGCCGTACTGCTGTCACCGGCTTGCGCCAGCCTCGACATGTTCCGCAACTATGCGCATCGGGCTGAAGTGTTCATTGATGCGGTCCGCGAAATCGGCTTGTCACGCGGCGAGGTGATTGCATGAAATTCGCGCTCCCTTCCTTTTCCTCGTCGTCGCCGAAGGCACCGATTCCCGGTGTCGTCCAGCGCTCGAAGATGATGGAATACGATCAGCCGCTGGTGTGGGTCGTTGTATTGCTGATGCTGTTCGGAATGGTCATGGTGTATTCGGCGTCGATAGCCTTGCCTGATTCGCCCAAATACGCCAACTACAAGAACTCACATTTCCTGATCCGCCAGGCGGCTTTTGTAGGCGTAGCACTGATTGCCGGTTTCCTGGTTTTCCGCGTGCGCATTGAAACCTGGCAGCGGCTTGCGCCTTATCTCTTCGTCGCAACACTGGTGCTGCTGGTGCTGGTACTGGTGCCCGGCGTTGGCAAGGGTGTCAACGGCGCGCGCCGCTGGCTGTCATTCAAGGTCTTCAACCTGCAGCCATCGGAACTGATGAAGCTGTTCGTCGTGCTGTATGCCGCCGACTATACGGTCCGCAAGCAGGAATACATGCACAAGCTGACCAAGGGCTTCCTGCCGATGACGGTCGCAATCGGCTTTGTCGGCCTGTTGCTATTGCTGGAGCCCGACCTTGGTGCGTTCGGTGTGATCGTCTGTATCGCGATGGGGATTCTGTTCCTGGGCGGTATCAATGGCATCTGGTTCGGTGGTATCGGCGCAACGCTGGTTGGCATCTTCAGTCTGGTGATCATCCTGTCCCCATGGCGGCGCGAGCGTATCTTCGCGTACCTCAATCCCTGGGACGAGGAAAACGCACTGGGCAAGGCTTACCAGTTGTCGCATTCGCTGATCGCTTTCGGACGCGGTGAGCTATTTGGAGTCGGTCTCGGCGGCAGTGTGGAAAAACTGCACTACCTGCCGGAAGCGCATACGGATTTTTTACTGGCCGTGATCGGTGAAGAACTTGGTTTCGTTGGCGTGCTGGTCGTTGTTGCGATGTTTTACTGGATCGTCAAACGGGCATTTGAAATTGGCCGCCAGGCGATTGCCATCGATCTGACTTTTGCAGGTCTGGCCGCAAAAGGTATCGGCATCTGGATCGGTGTACAGGCATTCATCAACATGGGTGTGAACCTCGGCCTTCTGCCGACCAAGGGATTGACCTTGCCGCTGATGAGCTACGGCGGTTCGGGCGTGCTGATCAACTGCGTCGGTCTCGCGATCCTGCTGCGCATCGATTACGAAAACCGCGTGCTGATGCGGGGAGGGCGCATATGAGCCGCGTTACCAGGACAAAACGCCTGATGATCATGGCGGCTGGCACCGGCGGCCACATCTTTCCCGGTCTGGCCATCGCCGAGACCATGAAGGCGCGCGGCTGGGAAGTGTCGTGGATGGGCACCATGCACGGCATGGAGCGCGATCTTGTCCCGAAGCATGGCATCCCGATGGACTCCATCGACTTTGCAGGCTTGCGCGGCAAGGGACTCAAGCATACCGTCCGCGGCGTGTTCAAGATGGTGGGCGGCTTTGCTTCCTGCTTCAACATCATCGGTCGCCGCAAACCCAGCGTGGTGCTCGGCATGGGTGGCTATGTGACCGTACCCGGCGGGATGATGGCCAGGCTGCGCGGCGTGCCGCTGGCGCTGGTCAATGCCGATGCGGCCCTTTTGCTGTCCAACAAAACGCTGGCCCCGGTCGCGCAACGCGTGTTGTTTGGCTTTCCCGCCGACTTCGGCAACGCGGCCGGCAAGGCACTGGTTACCGGTAATCCGGTACGCAGGGAAATCAGCGAAGTCGCCGTGCCGGCGGAGCGCTATGCCAGGCGCAGTGGTCCGCTCAGGTTGCTGGTCGTTGGCGGCAGTCTCGGCGCCAAGGCCTTGAATGACTGCCTGCCGGCTGCACTGGCGCGTATCCCGGAAGAGAATCGCCCGGTCGTAACCCACCAGTCCGGCAGGCAGCACATCGACGTGCTGCGCCAGGCCTATGTCAACGCGCAGGTGCAGGCGGAAGTGGTCGACTTCATCGACGATATGCCGCGCCGTTACGCGGAAGCCGACCTGGTGATTTGCCGCGCCGGGGCAATCACGGTATCCGAACTGACGGCTGCAGGTGTCGCCAGTGTGCTGGTTCCGCTGGTTGCGTCCACCACATCGCACCAGCGCGACAACGCGCAATGGATGGAAAAACAGCAGGCAGCGATTCACCTGCCGCAGAAAGAATTGACGCCGGAGAGACTGACGCTGTTGCTGCAGTCGATCACCCGCGAAAAGTGCCGCACGATGGCGGAAGCCGCCTATCGCATCGGCAAGCGCGAGGCCAATGAATCCATCGCGAACGTTCTGGAAGAATTAGCAGATAAAGCATGAAACACAAAGTCAAAAACATTCACTTCGTCGGCATCGGCGGTTCCGGCATGAGCGGAATCGCAGAGGTGTTGCTCAACCTGGGTTACACCGTATCCGGTTCCGACCTGGGCAGCAACGCGGCAACCCAGCGACTGACCGAACTCGGCGCACGCGTCACCCAGGGCCATGCCGCGGAAAACGTGCAGAACGCCGACGCCATCGTCACCTCCACCGCGGTCAAGGGTGACAATCCTGAAGTCATCGCCGCACGTGCCAAACATATCCCCATCGTGCCGCGTGCGATCATGCTGGCCGAATTGATGCGTCTCAAACAGGGTATCGCGATTGCCGGCACTCACGGCAAGACCACGACCACCAGCCTGGTGGCCAGCGTACTGGCCGAAGGCGGACTGGACCCCACTTTTGTCATCGGTGGCCGCCTCAATAGCGCCGGTGCCAATGCCAAGCTGGGCGCAGGTGATTTCATTGTGGCCGAGGCGGACGAATCCGATGCTTCCTTCCTCAATCTTTCGCCGTGCATTGAAGTGATTACCAACATCGATGCCGACCACATGGAAACCTACGATCACAGCTTTGCCAAGCTGAAGCAGGCTTTCGTGGAGTTCACCCAGCGCCTGCCGTTCTATGGCGTCGCGATGCTTTGCATCGACGATGCGAACGTGCGGGAAATCATGCCGTTCATCTCCAAGCCGGTGCTGACCTATGGCTTCCACGCGGATGCCCAGGTACGTGCAATCAATGCCAGGGCCGTCGACAGCCATATGGAATTCACCGTACTGCAGGATGGCTATCCGCCGCTGGAAATCCATCTGAACCAGCCCGGCATGCATAACGTGCAGAACGCCTGCGCCGCGATTGCGATTGCCCGCGAAGTCGGTGTGGCCGACAGCGCCACCCAAAAGGGCTTGCGTGAATTCAATGGCGTCGGACGCCGCTTCACCCGCTATGGCGAGGTCAAGTTGCCGGATGGCGGGTCGTTCACGCTGGTCGACGATTACGGTCATCATCCGGTGGAAACCGCCGCGACACTTGCAGCGGCACGCGGTGCCTATCCGGGCCGCCGCCTGGTACTGGCATTCCAGCCGCACCGCTACACACGTACACGGGATCTGTTCGAAGACTTCGTCAAAGTCCTGTCGAGCGCCGATGCGCTGGTTCTCGCGGAAGTCTATGCAGCCGGTGAGCAACCCATCGTGGCCGCCGACGGCCGTTCGCTGTCGCACGCATTGCGCGTGCTTGGCAAGGTTGAGCCAGTTTTCGTGGAAGACATCGCCGAGATGCCAGCCACCATCTTGAACATGGCCAAGGATGGCGATGTAGTGATCACCATGGGCGCCGGTTCGATCAGCGGCGTTCCCGGCAAGCTCACACAACAGCACTGACAGTGAGCTGACACGAGATAACAGGATTAATGATGAGTGCAACAGACCTGAAAAAAGAATTTGGAAAAGTCGGCGTGCTGTTCGGCGGACGTTCCGCCGAGCGCGAAGTGTCACTGATGTCCGGCAGCGGTGTCCTCACGGCATTGCAGAGCAAGGGGGTCGATGCCTATGGCTTCGATCCGGCAGAGCGTGGCATGGCTGAACTGGCCGCGGAAAAATTTGACCGCGTGTTCATCGCGCTGCATGGCCGCTATGGCGAAGACGGCACTCTGCAAGGCGTCCTCGAACAACTCGGCGTGCCGTACACCGGTTCCGGGGTGATGGCCTCGTCGATTGGCATGGACAAGGTCATGACCAAGCGTATCTGGCTCAGCCACGGCTTGCCGACACCGCGTTTTACCGTGCTCGATTCGAAGGAAGCGACAGCGGAAGAACTCGCCAAAGTACCGGCGGAATATGGCCTTCCACTGATGTTGAAGGCACCGCATGAAGGTTCGACCATTGGTATCAGCAAGGTCAGCAGCCAGGCGGAAATGAAATCCGGTTTTGATCTGTGCGCGAAGTACGACGACGTTGTCCTTGCTGAAGAATTCATCACCGGTCGCGAATTGACCGTGCCCGTGCTCGGTACAGGCCGTAATGCCCGTGCGCTGCCGATCGTCGAGATCGTCGCGCCGCAGGGTAATTACGATTACGAACATAAGTATTTCAGCGACGACACGCAGTACCTGTGCCCGGCGCCGCTCGACGAAGCATTGACCAAACGCATCCAGGCCATCGCCGTGCGCGCATTCAATGCCGTCGGCAGCTCCGGCTGGGCACGCGTTGACTTCATGCTGCGCGCCACCGACAACGAGCCCTTCCTGCTGGAGATCAATACCTCTCCGGGCATGACCGGCCATTCGCTGGTGCCGATGGCAGCCAAGGCGGCGGGTGTCAGCTATGAAGACCTGTGCGTTGAGATCCTGCGTTCGGCCGATCTGGATCTCAAGCCGACACAGGACTGGAAACCGGTTTAAGCAATTTACGCAGAGAAGAACAAGCATGTGGCATGACGTCAGAACGCTCAACGCAACCACCAACGCCTTGCTTGGCGCATTGGTGCTGAGCCTGCTCGCGTCCGGCCTCTGGTGGGTAGCCAACCGCCCGATGTTCACGCTAACAAGTATTCAGGTGGAAGCTGTCGGCGAAACGGCGTTGAAGCACGTTAATGCACCTACTATCCGCACCACCGCCGTGCCGCGCCTGAAGGGCAACTTCTTCACCGCCAACCTCGACGAGGTCAGGCAGGCATTTGAAGCTGTGCCCTGGGTACGCAAGGCCAGTGTGCGACGCGAATGGCCCGACAAGCTGATTGTGCAGGTCGAAGAGCATGAACCGCTTGCGACCTGGGGTGACGATGGCAGGCTGGTGTCGGTCAAGGGCGATATCTTTACCGCCAACCTCGACGAAGCGGAAGAAGATGGGGAATTGCCGAAGTTTCACGGACCGGAAGGCAGCGAAAAGGAAATTCTCGTGCGCTATCGTGAATTGCAGGACTGGTTCAAGCCGATCCAGGTGACGCCGGAAGCGTTGCAGCTGTCAAGTCGCTACGCATGGACTGTGAAACTAAGCAATGGCATGACGGTCGAGCTGGGACGTGAGCAGAGCAAGACGACCTTGAAGGACCGCGTCGACCGGCTGATAGGCATTTACCCGCAACTGGCTTCCCGGCTGCAGGACAAGATTGAAAGTGTGGATATGCGTTACCCGAACGGACTGGCACTGAAGGCGCCGGGAGTGAAGTTTGGAACGGATAGCAAAAAAGCGAAGCGATAAATATGACAAAAGACGCAAAAAATCTGATCGTCGGCCTCGACATCGGCACCTCGAAAGTGGTGGCGGTGGTTGCCGAAGTAATGCCTAACGGGAGGCATGAGGTCATCGGGCTCGGGCAGCACGAGTCAAAGGGCTTGAAGAAAGGCGTGGTGGTCAACATCGAAGCCACCGTGGAATCGATCCAGCGCGCCCTCGAAGAAGCCGAGCTGATGGCCGACTGCAAGATCAAGAACGTCTATACCGGCATCGCTGGCAGTCACATCCGCAGCTTCAACTCCAGTGGCATGGTCGCCATCAAGGACAAGGAAGTCACAGCAACCGACGTTGCGCGCGTGATCGAAACCGCCAAGGCGGTCAACATCCCGACTGACCAGCAATTGCTGCATACGGTGCCGCAGGAATTCATCGTCGACAGCCAGGACGACGTGCGCGAGCCGATCGGCATGAGCGGCATCCGCCTGGAAGTAAAGGTGCATATCGTCACCGGCGCGGTGTCGGCGGTACAGAATATCGTCAAGTGCGTGCGCCGCTGCGGCCTCGAAGTATCCGATCTGATCCTGCAGCCGATGGCATCGGCCGATGCAGTGCTGACACCGGACGAGAAGGAACTCGGCGTGGTGCTGATCGACATCGGTGGCGGCACCACCGACGTCGCGATCTTTACCGAAGGCGCGATCCGTCACACGGCGGTGATTCCGATCGCCGGCGACCAGATCACCAACGACATCGCGATGGCGCTACGTACGCCGACCGCCGAAGCCGAAGAAATCAAACTGCGTTACGGCGTCGCCAAGCAGGTGCTGGCCGATCCGGGCGAATCGCTCGAAGTGCCGGGTCTTGGCGACCGTGGGCCACGCAGCCTGTCGCGCCAGGCGCTGGCCGCCGTGATCGAGCCGCGCGTCGAAGAATTGTTTGCACTCGTGCACCAGGTCGTGCGCGAGTCGGGTTACGAAGAAGTGCTGTCGTCAGGACTGGTCCTGACCGGCGGCTCTTCAATGATGCCGGGTATGGTCGAGCTGGCGGAAGACATTTTCCTGAAGCCCGCACGATTGGGTGTACCCGAGTACAGCGGTCAGTTGGCGGATGTGGTGCGAAGCCCCCGCTATTCGACGGTACTCGGCCTGTTGCTGGAAGCAAAAAAGCAGTACTTGCGCGGACACATCGTCACTCGCCAGGATGGATCGGTGAAGGCCGTATGGCAGCGCATGAAAGAGTGGTTCCTGGGTAATTTTTAGAAATCAAAAACGTCATTTGTGAAACAACGCAGTTTGCAGTTGCTAGTCGCCACACCGCGTGGTGACTAACGACTGAAAACTGCATCATCATCTAAGGGAGTCATCATGGAAATCGATATGATCGATAACGCAAACCTCGGCACGGTGATCAAGGTCGTCGGCGTCGGCGGAGCGGGCGGCAATGCAGTGCAACACATGATCAACAAAGGCGTATCCGGCGTTGAATTCATCGCGGCAAATACCGACGCGCAGGCACTGGCAGCCTCGAAAGCCAACAACATCATCCAGATCGGCGAGACTGGACTCGGCGCCGGCATGAAACCGGAAGTCGGCCGCATGCTGGCCGAAGAATCGCGTGCTCGTATCGAAGATGCCCTGCGTGGTGCGCACATGGTCTTCATCGCTGCCGGCATGGGCGGCGGCACCGGCACCGGCGCTGCACCGATCGTTGCTGAAGTTGCGAAAGAGCTCGGTGCGCTGACCGTTGCGGTCGTGTCCAAGCCTTTTTCGTATGAAGGCGCGAAGTGCATGGAAATCGCCGACGAAGGCCTGGAAGCCCTGTCGCGTCACGTTGACTCGCTGATCGTCATCCTTAACGAAAAACTGGAAGAGATCTACGAAGACGACAGCATGATCGAATGGCTGCAACATGCCGACGACGTGCTGAACAATGCGGTTGCCGGTATTGCCGAGATCATCAATGTGCCGGGCCACATCAACGTCGACTTCAACGACGTCAAGACCATCATGGGCGAGCAGGGCAAGGCGATGATGGGTACTGCGACCGCGTCTGGCGTGGATCGTGCGCGTATCGCTGCGGAGCAGGCAGTCGCTTCGCCGCTGCTCGACGGCATCGACCTGTCCGGCGCGCGCGGCGTGCTGGTCAACGTCACTGCCAGCCGCAATCTCAAGGGTAAGGAAATCAAGGAAGTCATGGCCACCGTGCGCGCGTTTGCCGCACCGGACGCTTCGATTGCGCAGGGTATCGCCTACGACGACACCATGGGCGACGACATCCGCGTGACCGTGGTTGCCACCGGCCTCGGCCGTGCGCGCAAGAACGTGCAGCTGGTGCAGACACCGATGCTGCGCACCGGTACGCACAATGAGCCGATCATGCAGAACACCGGCATGATGGGTCACGGTTCGGGACAGCCGTCCGGTTCGTTCGAAGGCTTGAGCAAGCCGGCGGTATGGCGTCGCGAGTCGGCATCGGATACCGTGCGTGCGCTGGAAAAGAACGGCATGGAAACCTACGACATCCCGGCCTTCCTGCGCAAGCAGGCTGACTGATCCTGATTGCACCGGTCCGCTCGCGGTTCGGTGCAAGAAAGGCAATAACAAGGCATACTGCGGTTTGAACGCCGCGCCCCTCGTGCAAACGGGCGGCGCGGCGTTTTCTTTGGCGCCACGCGCCGCGGCAAACCTGCCAAACTACATCAGATATCACATCAGATACGAGGACACACCATGACTATCAAGATCGGCGACCGCCTGCCGGAAGGTTCTTTGTCGGAATTCATCGAAGTCGAATCGGAAGGCTGTTCGCTCGGCCCCAACACGTTCAATGTCAGCGACCTTGTCAAGGGTAAGAAGATTGCGATTTTCGGCTTGCCGGGAGCGTATACACCGACTTGCTCGGCCAAGCATGTGCCGGGTTATATCCAGCACGCTGCCGAGCTGAAAGCCAAGGGCGTGGATGAAATCTGGTGCATTTCGGTGAATGATGCTTTCGTGATGGGTGCCTGGGGGCGCGATCAGAAAGCGACCGGGACTGTGCGGATGATGGCGGATGGCAATGCGGCGTTTTCGAAGGCGTTGGGACTGGATGCGGATTTCAGCAAGTTTGGGATGGGGACGCGGTCGCAGCGGTATTCGATGCTGGTGGAGGATGGGGTTGTGAAGCAGTTGAATGTGGAGGAACCGGGGAAGTTTGAGGTTTCGAATGCGGAGACGCTGGTGGGGCAACTGGGGTGATGGTTGGTTTTGTTGTTTTTTCTTCGGTGATGCTGGTCGGTTAGTTCTCCGTGGATGCTAGCCGGGACTGGCCCCGGCGGGCCACTTCCTTTCTTTGCTTCGCCAAAGAAAGGAAGCAAAGAAAGGCGACCCCGGTTCGCCGCCCTTCGGGTTCCCAAAAGAGCGCGGGCCAAAACGGGAAGCGAAACAAACTCGCCTGCGGCTCAGACAGGTTTCGCTTCTTTATCCGTTTTGGCCCGCGCTCTTTTGGCGTCTGCACAGGGGCATTTTTAAACCCATCCCCACCCTAACCCTCCCCTTGAAAGGGAGGGAACTTCGGCTCGCTCGCTGCGCATCGCATTGCCGGTTTGCGTTGCGCTCACTTTGGTGCCTGTTGCTGACACTGCTTTCTGCAGCCGGTGATACAGCCGGCTCACTCTCCATTATCAAGAACGTTCCCTCCCCTTCAAGGGGAGGGCTAGGGCGGGGATGGGTTGAAAATCCCCTGTGCAGACGCCAAAAGAGCAGTGCCGTAAGCGGATAAAGAAGCGCAGTTGTCTGAGCCGCAGGCGAGTTCTGCGCTTCCCGCTTGCGGCACTGCTCTTTTGGGAACCCGAAGGGCGGCTGAACCGGGGTCGCCTTTCTTGGCTTACCTTCTTTGGCGAAGCAAAGAAGGTAAGTGGCCCGCCGGGGCCAGTCCCGGCTAGCATCCACGGAGAGTCAACAGACCAGAATCACCGAAGAAAAAAACCAACACCCCAACACCCCAACACCCCAACACCCCTCTTCAAGGCGCCACCACCACCTTCACATGCGCCTCCTTCAACACCTTCGCCAACGCCTCAGGCGGCCTCGCATCCGTAAACAACATATCAATCTGCGACAAATTCGCCATCTTCACCAAGGCCTGCCGTCCAAACTTATCCCGATCCGCCACCAGCCAGACCTCCCGCGACTGCTCGATAATCGCCTGCGCCACCTTCACCTCACGCGGATCGAAGTCACGTAAAGTCCCATCCGCCTCGATACTCGAAATCCCGATAATCCCGATATCCACCTTGAACTGCCGGATGAAATCGATCGTTGCCTCGCCCACGATCCCTCGGTCGCGCCCACGCACCACGCCGCCGGCAATGATCACTTCACACTGCGGGTTGTCGGCCAGTATTGCCGCGACATTCAGATTGTTGGTCACCACGTGCAAGCCATGATGATGTGAAAGCGCGCGGGCTACTTCCTCGGTGGTGGTTCCGATATTGATCAGCAAGGAACATCCCGGCGGCACCTGCTTGGCAACCGCCCCTGCGATGCGCCGCTTGGCATCGATATTCATCACCTGTCGCTGGCTGTAGTCGATGTTCTCCACCGACGAAGGCAGTCCCACGCCGCCGTGATACCGAGCCAGCAGTTTCGCTTCTTCCATTTGTTTCACATCGCGCCGCACCGTTTGCGGTGTCACATCCAGTTCTTGCGCGAGCTCCTCGACCGACATCGTCACTCGCTGCCGAACTACTTCCAGCAAGCGTCTTTGACGTGGATTAAGAGTCATTCGTTATCTCCGGTAAACAATTGCGAAACCTCTAAACTCATTTTAAACGAACACAAACGAAAAAATAAAATCAAAATTTGTGTTGATTTGAGTTCGTACATTGTCGTATCTTACGCACAGTTATCTTACCGAGAATACACTTCGAAGGCGATTACCGCATGGAAAATAGCCGGCACATACTGGATTGCGACTTGCTTATCGTGGGCGGCGGCATCAATGGTGCCGGTATCGCCCGTGATGCGGCAGGTCGTGGATTGTCCGTAGTCTTGTGCGAAAAAGATGATCTCGCCGCGCATACCTCCTCGGCGTCGACCAAGCTGATCCATGGCGGATTGCGCTATCTTGAATATTACGAATTCAACCTGGTGCGCAAGGCGTTGATCGAACGCGAAGTGTTGTTGCGCTCCGCCCCGCACATCATGTGGCCGCTGCGCTTTGTCATGCCGCACGATAAAGGGCAGCGGCCGGGCTGGATGATTCGCACCGGCCTGTTTCTTTACGATAGCCTGGCCAAGCGGGAAATCCTGCCAGGTTCCCAAGGCATCGATCTGCGCAGGCATGTTGTCGGCGAGCCGCTCAAACCGGAATTTACGCGCGGTTTCGTCTATTCGGATGGCTGGGTCGAGGACGCGCGCCTGGTTGTACTGAATGCGGTCGATGCTGCTGAAAAAGGCGCGAAGATATTTACCCGCACCCGATGCGAATCCGCACAACGCCAAGGCGACCGCTGGATAGCGCAACTGCGGACTGCCGACGGGTCCACGATCAACGCCAGGGCGAAATGCCTGGTCAACGCAGCAGGTCCCTGGACCGCTCACTTCCTGCAGACTGCGGCACAGCGACCGTCAGCCAAGTCGCTGCGATTGATCAAAGGCAGCCATATTGTCGTCAAGCGCCTGTTCGACCATCCGTATGCGTACATCTTTCAGCATCCGGACAGCCGTATCGTCTTCGCCATTCCCTATGAGCAGGATTTCACGCTGGTAGGAACGACGGATATTGATTACCAGGGCGACATGAACAAGGTCGAAATCGACCAGCAGGAAATTTCTTACCTATGCGAACTGGCCAATCGCTACTTCAAAAAAGGCATCACGCCGCAGGACGTGGTGTGGACCTATTCCGGTGTGCGACCACTGGTGGAAGACGAAGCCGCGAGCGCATCGGCTGTGACGCGTGATTACCGATTCGAACTGGATGAGGATGGGGCACCGCTGCTATCCGTGTTTGGCGGCAAGATCACTACCTTCCGCAAGCTGGCTGAAGAAGCGGTCGACATGATCGCGCCTAAACTTTCTGTACAAAAAGGTGCATGGACCGCTGATGCTTGCATGCCGGGTGGCGACTTGTTCGGCAGCAAGCCGAACAATCGTGCAGTGCTCGAATTCGACCGCTTCGTGCAGGAATTGCAGATGAAATATGCATGGCTGCCGGCGCCGCTGGTCGCGCGTTACGCCCGCGCTTATGGCACACGCACCCATGTCCTGCTGTCGGGGCGTACACGTATAGGTGACATGGGCGAAGAAATCGGACCCGGTCTGTATGTCGCGGAAGTGAATTATCTGATGGAGCATGAATGGGCGGCTACCGCCGCCGACATCCTCTGGCGTCGTTCAAAGCTCGGCCTGCATGTACCCGCAGGCACGGAAGCAAAGCTCGACGCCTGGATGCATACCGGTCGGGCAGTCGCATAGATGCAGGAATAGCCCGTCAAGCTGCGCCATAAGTATAACAACGGCGATAACAACGGCGCATAGGGATTTTTAGGAGGAAGACAGCGTGCTTCTAGCATTGGAAAACGTCAGCAAGAAATATGGCGCGGAAGATCACATCTATCCGTTGTCGTTCTCGCTGGTACCGGGGACCATCAATGTCCTGCTCGGAACAACCCGGGCAGGCAAGACAACCCTTATGCGGCTGATGGCCGGGCTCGACCGCCCGAGCACCGGCCATGTAATCGCCGACGGCAAGGATGTCACCGGCATATCCGTCCGCCATCGCGATCTGGCTATGGTGTACCAGCAATTCATTAACTATCCATCGTTCACGGTATTCGAGAATATCGCGTCGCCGCTGCGCATCAAGCGTGTACCCGAAGCCGAAATCAGGAAGCGTGTGCATGACATGGCGGAACGCCTGCACATCACACCTTACCTGCAGCGGTCGCCGGCTGAACTCTCTGGCGGCCAGCAGCAGCGCACCGCGCTCGCACGCGCACTGATCAAGGATGCCGGATTGCTGTTACTCGACGAGCCGCTGGTCAACCTGGACTACAAGCTGCGCGAAGAACTGCGCCGCGAACTCACCGAATTGTTTTCTGAAGGCCGTACCACGGTCGTTTATGCGACTACCGAACCGCTGGAAGCATTGCAACTCGGCGGTCACGTCGCTGTGCTGCATGAGGGCAGGCTGTTGCAGAGCGGGCCAACGGTTGATGTATTCAATACACCGATTTCGATCCAGGCCGCACGGACATTCAGCGATCCACCAATCAATCTGATGTCGGCCAGCATCAACGGCGATGGAACCGCGCATCTCGATGGCGACCTCGCCATTCGTCTTAATCCGGAGCAATTGCAAAAGGCGTCCGGCCACAAACAGGTGATGCTTGGCCTGCGTGCACACAGTCTTCGGCTTGCCGCACGCTATCCCGACGACGTCGCGATCGATGCGCAGGTAGACCTGTCCGAGATCAGCGGATCGGAGACCTACATACACGTACATCGGGGACCGATAGCACTGGTTGCGCAACTGCCCGGCGTGCACGATCTTGAAATCGGATCGCGCTGCAGCATGTACTGCCGCCCCGGGGACCTGTTCCTCTTCGCAGCAGATGGTGCGCTGTTATTCGCACCAACCCACATTCCGGCAGGAGCACAAGCATGGCCCGCATAGAACTCAAGGAACTGGCGCATGCCTACAGGCCGAATCCTTCGCAGCCGAGCGATTACGCGCTGCGCCCAATGGATATGCAATGGGACGATGGTGGCGCCTACGCGTTGCTGGGTCCTTCCGGTTGCGGCAAGACCACACTGCTCAATATCATTTCCGGGCTGGTGCGCCCGTCGCACGGACGGGTCCTGTTCGATGGCAAGGATGTCACTGAACTGCCCCCCGAGGCGCGCAATATTGCCCAGGTGTTTCAATTCCCGGTGATTTACGACACCATGACGGTGTTCGATAACCTCGCTTTTCCCTTACGTAACCGGGGCTGGAAAACCGCGGACATCAACAAGCGCGTGCATCAGATCGGCGAAATGCTGGAGCTGACTCCTGACCTCAAGCATCGCGCCAGCGGCCTGTCCGTTGATGCGAAGCAAAAGATTTCACTCGGTCGCGGTCTGGTGCGCCCTGATGTGGCCGCGGTACTGTTCGACGAACCACTGACGGTGATCGATCCGCACCTGAAGTGGCTGTTGCGCCGCAAGCTCAAGGAAATCCACCATGAACTCAAGTTATCGCTGATTTACGTCACGCATGACCAGGTGGAAGCGCTCACGTTCGCCGACAAGGTGGTGGTCATGACGCAGGGCGAGGTGGTGCAGGCGGGAAGTGCCCAGGAACTGTTTGAAGAACCGGCCCATACCTTCGTCGGCTATTTCATCGGCAATCCCGGCATGAATCTGTTGCCATGCTCCGTTCGTGATGGCCTTGCGCATATTGATGGCAGTGCCATTCCGCTTGCGCCCGCCGCGGCGTCGGTGCTGCGCGGCGCCGACGGCAAGATCACCCTCGGCATTCGTCCGGAGTTTGTCGAGCCGATGTTCGATGCACAGCCGGGAACCGCTGCCGCGACTGTCACAGCGGTACGCAATCTCGGCACACACTGCCTTGGCGAGTTCCAGGTCGGTGCCCATACCGTGTTTGCCAAACTGCGCCACCTGAGCGCAGCAGCTGGCGACAAGGTGTGGTTGCACCTGCCGATAGCCCGCACTCTTTACTACGTCAACGACAAGCGGGTGGCATGACATGAAAACCTATAACAACCGCGCATGGTTCCTGATTTTGCCCGTGATCCTCTGTGTCGCGTTTTCCGCGATCCTGCCATTGATGACCATCGTCAATTACTCGGTACAGGACATTCTGGGGCCTACGCAAAAAGTATTCGTGGGCACCGAATGGTTCAGGCTGGTGATGCGCGACGGGGAACTGCATGGCGCACTGTATCGCCAGATGCTGTTTTCGCTGTCGGTGCTGGCGATACAAATTCCGCTTGGCATCCTGATCGCGCTGGCGATGCCCGCACAAGGATGGAAAGCATCGATGTCCCTGGTGCTGATCGCCTTGCCGCTGCTGATTCCCTGGAACGTCGTCGGCACCATCTGGCAGATCTTTGGTCGCGGCGACATCGGCTTGCTGGGCTATGGTATCAACAGCCTTGGGGTGGACTACAACTACACTGGCGATTCCATCGATGCCTGGGTCACCGTTCTAGTCATGGATATCTGGCACTGGACGCCGCTGGTGGTCCTGTTGTGCTACGCAGGTTTGCGTGCCATTCCGGATGCGTATTACCAGGCGGCACGCATTGATGGCGCTTCGCGGTGGGCGGTGTTCCGATTCATACAATTGCCCAAACTGCGCAATGTATTGATGATCGCCGTGCTGCTGCGCTTCATGGATAGCTTCATGATTTATACCGAGCCATTCGTGCTGACTGGCGGCGGTCCTGGCAACGCGACGACTTTCCTGTCGCAATACCTGACGCAGAAGGCCGTTGGCCAGTTTGATCTTGGACCGGCAGCGGCGTTTTCACTGATCTATTTCCTGATCATCCTGCTGTTCTGCTTCGTGCTCTACAACTGGATGCAGCGCGTGGGAACGGGAGACCAAAAATGATGAGCAAACGCCTGACGGCACCCATACTCGTAATTTACCTGCTGCTGTCGCTGCTGCCGATCTACTGGATGCTCAACATGTCGTTGAAAACCAATGAAGAAATCATTGGTGCATTGACGATGTGGCCGAACAATCTCACCTTCGACAACTTCAAGACAATTTTTACCGACCCGTCATGGTATGACGGGTACATCAATTCGATCATTTATGTCGCGATCAATATGGTGTTGTCGGTACTGGTGGCCTTGCCGGCGGCGTATGCGTTTTCACGCTACTCCTTCCTTGGCGACAAGCATCTATTTTTCTGGTTGCTGACCAACCGGATGACGCCGCCTGCGGTGTTTCTCCTGCCGTTCTTCCAGTTGTATTCAACGGTAGGGTTGATGGACACGCATCTGGCAGTCGCGTTGGCGCACATGGTATTCAATGTGCCGCTCGCGGTATGGATCCTTGAGGGCTTCATGTCCGGCATCCCCAAAGAGATCGACGAAACCGCTTACATCGATGGATACAGCTTCCCGAAATTTTTCGTGAAAATTTTCCTGCCGATGATCAAGTCGGGTGTCGGTGTGACGGCATTCTTCTGCTTCATGTTCAGCTGGGTCGAACTACTGCTGGCACGTACGCTGACCTCAGTGAGCGCCAAGCCGATTTCGGCCACCATGACGCGCACCGTGTCGGCGGCCGGAATGGACTGGGGCGTGCTTGCCGCAGCAGGCGTATTGACAATCGTGCCTGGCGCGCTGGTGATCTGGTTCGTCCGGCATTACATCGCCAAGGGCTTTGCCATGGGAAGGGTGTGAAATGGAAAACACGTTTGCATGGATGGCGTGGACACCGCCGGTTGCCATCTTCTTTACTGCCATCGTATTGATGCTGTTCGGCATGACTCTCTGGCAGGTGCGTTTGCCGACCGTGGAGCGCAAGGGTTTTCTGCCGATCAGTACGACGCGCGGCGACCGCTTGTTCATTGGCTTGCTCGCCGCCGCCTATGTCAATCTGGCTTGGGCCGGTTTTACCGAGCTCGATCAGTGGATTGGCGCGGTCATCGGATTCGTGGTGTTGTTGATTGTGATGCGCTGGGGGTGACCCACGCCGCGGCACAGGATGGGTACCTTTCCCGCCATCCTGTGCTTCTGTCCAGGGGAAGGCATAAAAAGGTGGAGATATGAGACTGAAACTGACAGCATTAGCGGCTGCGGCAATGCTTGCCTCAGGCGCATCCTGGGCGGACATGAAGGCTGCCGAAAAATGGGTCGACCAGGAATTCCAGCCATCCACATTGAGCAAGCAGCAACAGCTCGACGAGATGAAATGGTTTATCGCCGCGGCCGAGAAGTTGAAAGCCAAAGGCGTCAAGGAAATCAGCGTGGTATCGGAGACCATCGATACCCATGTCTATGAATCCAAAACACTGGCCAAAGCCTTTGCCGAAATCACCGGCATTGCCGTCAACCATGACCTGATCCAGGAAGGTGACGTGGTCGAAAAGCTGCAGACATCCATGCAGTCCGGCAAGAGCATTTACGACGGCTGGATTTCCGACTCCGACCTGATCGGCACCCACTATCGCTATGGCGCGATCGAGCCACTGTCCGATTACATGGCAGGCAAGGGCAAGGACTTCACCAACCCGAATCTCGACATCAAGGATTTCATCGGTACCAGTTTCACCACCGCACCGGATGGCAAGCTGTACCAGCTGCCCGACCAGCAATTTGCCAACCTGTACTGGTTCCGTGCCGACCTGTTCGAGCGCAAGGACCTGAAGGACAAGTTCAAGGCAAAGTATGGCTATGATCTCGGCGTGCCGGTCAACTGGTCTGCTTACGAAGACATCGCCAACTTCTTCACCAATGATGTGAAGGAAATCGACGGCAAGAAGATTTACGGCCACATGGACTACGGCAAGAAAGACCCGTCGCTCGGCTGGCGCTTTACCGATGCGTGGTTATCGATGGCCGGTACCGCCGACAAGGGAATTCCGAATGGCCTGCCGGTCGACGAGTGGGGCATCCGCGTTGCAGACGACAAGTGCACGCCGGTTGGCGCATCTGTGTCGCGTGGTGGCGCAACCAACTCGCCGGCGGCCGTCTATGCACTGACCAAGTACGTCGACTGGATGAAGAAGTACGCGCCGCCGCAAGCCAACGGCATGACCTTCTCCGAGGCTGGTCCGGTACCGGGCCAAGGCGAAATCGCCCAGCAGATTTTCTGGTACACCGCGTTTACCGCACCCATGACCAAGGCTGCCGCCGTGATCAACCAGGATGGCACACCGAAGTGGCGCATGGCGCCCGGTCCGCATGGCCCGTACTGGAAAGAAGGCATGCAGAATGGTTATCAGGACGTCGGTTCCTGGACCTTCTTCAAGTCGACGCCGGATGACCGCAAGGCCGCAGCATGGCTGTATGCACAGTTCGTGAATGCGAAGACGACCTCGCTGAAGAAATCGATTGTCGGTGTGACCTTTGTGCGCGACTCCGACATTCGTCATGAATACTTCACCAAGAACGCAGCGAAGTACGGCGGCCTGATCGAGTTTTATCGCAGTCCGGCTCGCGTGGCATGGACACCGACCGGCACCAACGTTCCGGATTATCCGAAGCTCGCACAGCTCTGGTGGAAAAACGTCGCCACTGCCGTCACCGGCGAAAAGACACCGCAGGCAGCGATGGATAACCTGGCCGAGGAAATGGACCAGGTGATGGCGCGTCTGCAGCGTGCCGGCATGAAGGCTTGCGCACCAAAGCTTAATGCCAAGGGTGATCCGAACAAGTATCTGTCCGATACCGGCGCACCGTGGAAGAAGCTGGCGAACGAAAAGCCAAAGGGTGAGACGATTGCCTATGACAAGCTGCTTCAGGCATGGAAAGAAGGACGTGTGAAGTAATATCATGCACTTCAGGAAAGGCGCGGCGCTTGCCGCGCTTTTTTTAACCCGGGCCGTTTGGGTCCGGGTGTTGCATTTGTATCCGGCATTCGTACCCGGTTTAGTGATGGAGGCCTCACGGTGACCCAATACATACTCGCCCTTGACCAGGGCACAACCAGTTCGCGCGCCATTCTGTTTGATCACGGCGGCCGTTTGCATGGCATCGCCCAACAGGAATTCAGGCAGATCTTTCCTCAGTCGGGCTGGGTTGAACATGATGCCAATGAAATCTGGAGCAGCCAGCTGACGGTGGCGCAGCAAGTACTGAAGGACACTGGCGTTGCTGCCGAGGATATTGCCGCCATTGGCATCACCAATCAGCGCGAGACGGTGGTACTGTGGGATCGCGCTACCGGCGAGCCCGTCGCCAATGCAATCGTCTGGCAGGATCACCGCACCGCCGGACTGTGCGACGCCTTGCGCGAACAAGGCAAGGAACCCATCTTCCAGCAAAAGACCGGGCTAGTGCTCGACGCTTATTTTTCGGGCACCAAACTCAAATGGCTGCTCGACAATGTGCCCGGTGCGCGACAACGTGCGGAACATGGTGAGCTTGCGTTCGGCACCGTCGATTCATGGCTGATCTTCAAGCTCTGCGGCAAGCATGTCGTAGATACCAGCAATGCCTCGCGCACCTTGCTGTTCAATATCCATCGTATGCAGTGGGATGAAGAACTGCTTGCCCTGCTCGATATACCGACGAGTCTGCTGCCCCAGGTCGTGCCGGGCAGCGGCATCGTCGGGCATTGTGCAGCTGAGCTGCTGGGCCGGGAAATTCCGATTGCGGGCATTGCGGGCGACCAGCAAGCCGCCACTTTTGGCCAGGCTTGCCATCAGCCCGGCATGGCGAAGAACACTTATGGCACCGGTTGCTTCATGCTAATGAATACCGGCAAGCAGGCAATCACCTCGCACAATAACTTGCTGACAACGGTAGGCTGGACGCTCGGTCAGCAAACCGATTACATGCTGGAAGGCAGTGTCTTCAACGCTGGTGCAGCAGTGCAGTGGCTGCGCGATGGTCTTGGCATCATCAAGACTTCGGCAGAGGTCGAAGCATTGGCGCAAAGCGTGCCGGACACGGGGGGCGTGTTTTTTGTGCCAGCATTTGCCGGTCTGGGTGCACCGTACTGGGATGCCTATGCGCGCGGTACCATCGTCGGCATCAGTCGCGGCACCACCAGCGCGCATATCGCGCGCGCAACACTGGCTGGTATCGCTTACCAGAGCGCAGATGTACTGGAAGCGATGCAGCGTGATGCGGCGATCCAGTTGACCGAATTGCGTGTTGACGGCGGTGCGGCCCGCAACGACCTGCTGATGCAGTTCCAGGCGGATATTCTTGGGGTTCCGGTGGTGCGTCCAATGGTGACCGAGACGACCGCGTTGGGCGCGGCTTATCTGGCAGGGCTGGCAGTTGGATACTGGCAGTCTCAGGAAGAAATCGCCGCGCAATGGCAAGTTGAAAAGCGTTTTGAACCACAGATGTCGCAGGATGAGCGTGGGCAAAGAATGCATCAGTGGCGACGTGCGGTGCAGCGCTCTCAGCAGTGGCTGGAGTGAGACTGACTGCTTGCCCATTGGAAGGTAAACGCTGACGTTGGATAATGACCAAGATGGAAATAGCGTGGTGTAACCCCAACAAAGGTTACATCTCTAAACAATTGACCCGTGGGTTAGTTGCTATACTTCCACAATGCTCAAACAACGTACCGTCAAACAGCTTGTAAAAACCATTGGCGTCGGACTCCATTCCGGCACCAAGGTCGAACTTACGTTGCGCCCGGCAGCGCCGGATACCGGCATTGTCTTCCGCCGCGTCGACCTCGATCCTCCTGTTGACCTTCCGGCAAGCGCAACTGGAGTAGGTGATACCCGCATGGCCTCGGTCCTCGACCGCGACGGCGCGCGCGTATCGACGGTGGAGCACCTGATGTCCGCCTGCGCGGGACTTGGCATCGACAATCTTTACGTCGACGTCACCGCCGAAGAAATTCCTATTATGGACGGCTCAGCCGCATCCTTCGTTTTCCTGCTGCAGCAGGCCGGTTTGCAGGAACAGAATGTCCCCAAGAAATTCATCCGGGTTAAAAAACCAGTCGAAGTTCGCGAGGGCCAGGGCGCCCAGGAAAAGTGGGCACGTCTCGAACCGTATGACGGATTTCGCCTCAAGTTTTTCATCGAATTCAATCATCCCGCGGTTGATGCCACCGGACAGACTGCCGAAGTCGATTTTGCTATCGAATCGTATGTAAAAGAGATCGCGCGTGCGCGTACCTTCGGCTTCATGCAGGATGTTGAAACCCTGCGCGGCATGGGACTGGCGCGCGGCGGTTCGCTGGAAAACGCGATCGTGATGGACGAGTACCGAATCCTGAATGCCGATGGCCTGCGCTATGACAATGAGTTTGTGCGTCACAAGATTCTCGACGCGATTGGCGATTTGTACCTGGTCGGTCATCCATTGCTGGCCAGCTATGTCGCGCACAAGTCCGGCCACACGCTGAATAACCTGCTATTGCGCGAACTGCTGGCACATCCTGAAGCGTACGATATCGTCACGTTTGACTCGGATGCCGCTGCACCCCGCGCCTACGCACGCCAGACTGGGCAGGAGTGGGCTTTCAACTAGCATCGGTTTCCAATTGGGAGCCGGCGAAGCAATTTGCGGTACCACTACATCAATGTGGAATTCACTTCGACGCAAGGCCGAGGATCCCAATCAGCGACCGCCCCGATGTCGGTTGATCATCGCACTTAACGCTGCTTTAAGCGCCTCGTTACGCGGTGAATCGTCGAGCGATTCCGTCAGTGAAGCAAGCGCTGAAACTGCCTGTACAGGCAGGCTGATTTGCTTTACAGGTTTTGCCTTTTCGACAATCTTTCTAACTTGCACTTTAAGGCGTATTGCGTTAACCTGCCAACCCCGTTGCAATAGTGTTTCTTGAAGTTTAGGCAACTGTTGCTTCAGTTTGGCGGCGAGTGCAGCGTTCGGTGTCGAAAAAACAAGCTGTCCGGATTCGAACTGGATCACTGAACAGGCGTCAAATATCGCGGGCAGAATCGCCATGCAGTCCTGCTGCAGGGCGGCCATCCGAGTAATCGCCGGCAACAGCGCAGCCATTTTGTCGTTGGCACGCAGATAGTCGGTAATGCCCTGAGCAGACTTTTTCGCAGGGCTGCGTCCAGGCCGCGTACCTGAACCATAAGAGAGAAATGAGGACGAGCGGATCATGCTCAAACCTTATCACACCTCATCCACGATGGACGAATCGCAGGAGACGTAATGCAAATTATCCTGTTGCACCCCCGCTTCAATGCCAGGTCAGTCACGCTTACACACTGGCATCTGCTTCTGGCAGCACTCGGATTCATACTGGCCGTCATCATGGCCGCTTGCCTTCTCTATTATCTGACTTTTCGTCACGCGACCGAACTGAATATTCCAATGGTCAAGGAAGCTTTGGCCTCCGCTACTCAGGAAGATGCAAACAAGAAGGACAGGTATGTGAAGGAAAACCTGACCGCAATGGCGATGAAGCTGGGTGAAATGCAGGCGCAATTGATGCGCCTGGATGCCTTGGGCGAACGTGTTCAGGGATTGGCAGGCGTCAAGCCGCAGGAGTTCAATTTCAAGGAGTTACCGGGACGCGGTGGCGCAGAGCCTTCCAGCATCAAGGACCAGCCAATCAGTATGCATGATTTTCAGCAATTGCTGGATGCCACCGCAAAAGATGTGGAACATCGCGCGGACTACATGAATGTGGTGGAAACCACGCTCATGAGTCAAAAAATCAAATCCAAACTGTTGCCGACCATCCAGCCGGTGAACGTAAGTTATAACGCATCGGGATTTGGCTGGCGCCTCGACCCTTTTACCGGACGCAGTACTTTTCATGAGGGCATCGATTTTGCTGCCATGCCCGGTACGGCCATCGTTGCAGCTGCAGGCGGTGTGGTGATTGCCGCTGAATACCACCATCAGTTCGGCAACATGCTCGAGATCGATCATGGCAACAATATTGTTACCCGCTATGCGCATGCTTCCCGCTTGCTTGCCAAAGTGGGAGATATTGTCAAGCGCGGACAACATGTCGCCGATATTGGCTCGACAGGACGTTCGACCGGTGCCCATCTGCATTTTGAAGTGCTGGTCAAAGGCGTGCAGCAGGATCCGCATAAATTCCTGGCAGCGGGTGCCGATCAGGACAGGCTTGCCAACCTGGCTGCCAAATAACTTATTGCAATATTTGCAGTGTTCCAGAACGCCGGGTATTGTTTCCTGGCGACCAGGCCCCACTTAGTCCGTTGACTGAGATATATGCTGGCTATTATTTGCCTGCTAAAACAGTGTGCGCTGATTTTGCGTCAAGCGGCTTCGGCCGAGCCGCATGATAGAATCCGCAATTTAGCCTAGTCCGGAAAACGCCAGTGCCAACGTCGCACTTGCGGAACCATTTTCAGAATCCAAGCATGTCATTACTGACCCAGATTTTCGGCAGTCGCAACCAGCGGCTGATCAAACAGTACCAAAAGACCGTTCGCGAGATCAATGCGCTCGAGCCGGCAATGGAAAAGCTCTCTGATGCCGAGTTGCAGGCCAAAACGCCCGAGTTCAAGGATCGTATTGCCAAAGGCACTTCTCTGGACGACATCTTGCCAGAAGCCTTCGCGGTGTGCCGCGAGGCCAGCAAGCGGGTGCTGAAAATGCGCCACTTCGACGTCCAGCTGATCGGCGGCATGGTTCTCCACTACGGCAAGATTGCCGAAATGGGTACAGGCGAGGGCAAGACGCTGATGGCGACGCTGGCCGCCTACCTGAATGCCTTGTCCGGCAAGGGCGTGCACGTGGTGACGGTCAACGACTATCTTGCCCAGCGTGATGCGGAATGGATGGGGCGCCTGTACGGCTGGTTGGGCCTGAGCACCGGCATCAACTTGTCGCAGATGGCGCACGACACCAAGCAGGGTGCCTATGCTGCCGACATTACCTATGGCACCAACAACGAATTCGGCTTTGATTACCTGCGCGACAACATGGTGTATGACACCGGTGACCGTGTGCAGCGCAGCCTGAATTTCGCCATCGTTGATGAAGTGGACTCGATTCTCATTGATGAAGCACGTACGCCACTGATCATTTCCGGCCAAGCCGAAGATCATACCGACATGTATGTCCGTATGAACGAAGTTCCCCCAATGCTGACTCTGCAAATCGGCGAAGAGACACCGGATGGCAAGGGCAAGATTGAAGTGCCTGGCGACTATACCAAGGACGAGAAAGCGCACCAGGTGCTGTTGACCGAAGCCGGCCATGAAAAGGCAGAGCAGATCCTGACGGGCATGGGCCTGCTGCCCGAAGGCGCGTCGCTCTACGATCCGGCCAACATCACCCTGATTCACCATCTGTATGCGGCCTTGCGCGCGCACACGCTGTACCACAAGGACCAGCACTACGTGGTACAGAACGGTGAAGTCGTCATCGTCGATGAATTTACCGGCCGCCTGATGACCGGGCGTCGCTGGTCCGATGGCCTGCACCAGGCAGTCGAGGCCAAAGAGCGCGTGAAGATCCAGAACGAGAACCAGACACTGGCCTCGATCACCTTCCAGAATTATTTCCGCATGTACGGCAAGTTAGCCGGCATGACAGGCACCGCAGATACCGAAGCCTACGAGTTCCAGGAAATCTACGGCCTCGAAACCGTCGTGATTCCGCCTAACCGTCCGAGCCAGCGCAAGGACCGTCAGGACCAGGTGTACAAGAGCGCGCAGGAAAAATACAACGCGATGCTCACGGATATCCAGGACTGCTATGAGCGTGGGCAGCCGGTGCTGGTTGGTACCACCTCGATTGAGAATTCCGAACTGCTGTCAGGTATTCTCAATAATGCAAAGCTGCCGCACAACGTGCTAAACGCCAAGCAGCATGCGCGTGAAGCGGAAATCGTGGCGCAGGCCGGTCGTCCGAAGATGATCACCATCGCCACCAACATGGCCGGTCGCGGTACCGACATCGTCCTCGGCGGCAATGTCGAAAAGCAGATCCAGATCATTGAAGCCGATCCCAACCTGAGCGATGCCGACAAGCAGGCGCAGGCGAAGAAACTGCGCGATGAATGGCAGTCACTGCACGACCATGTGGTATCGGTAGGCGGCCTGCACATCATCGGTACCGAGCGACATGAATCCCGTCGCGTGGACAATCAGCTGCGTGGACGTTCAGGGCGCCAGGGCGACCCGGGCTCCTCACGCTTCTACCTCTCGCTCGATGACCCCTTGCTGCGCATCTTTGCCGGCGACCGTGTGCGCGCGATCATGGACCGTCTCAAGATGCCGGAAGGCGAGCCGATTGAAGCCGGCATCGTCTCGCGTTCCATCGAGTCTGCACAGCGCAAGGTTGAAGCCCGCAACTTCGACATCCGTAAGCAATTGCTCGAATACGACGACGTTGCCAACGATCAGCGCAAGGTAATCTATCAGCAGCGTAATGAGCTGCTCGAGTCGCAGGACGTCTCTGAGTTGATTGCCTCTTTGCGGCAAGGTGTGTTCACGGATCTGTTCCGCAGTTTCGTGCCGGCCGAGTCGATGGAAGAACAGTGGGACATCAAGGCCCTGGAGGCGGCGTTGGCCGGTGAATGGCAACTCGAGGTGCCGCTGTCGAAGATGCTGGAAGCCGAACCTGATCTTACCGACGATGATTTGCTCGAACGTGTGATCAAAGCTGCCAACGATACCTACAACGCGAAGGTGGATGTGATTGGCAAGGACGCTTTTGCCGGTTTCGAGCGCAGCGTGATGCTGCAGAGCATCGACACGCACTGGCGTGAACACCTGGCCGCGCTCGACCACCTGCGTCAGGGTATCCATCTGCGCGGCTATGCGCAGAAGAACCCGAAGCAAGAATACAAGCGCGAAGCCTTTGAGCTGTTTGGTCAGATGCTGGACCTGATCAAGAACGAGGTCGTACGCATTGTGATGACAGTACGCATTCAGTCTCGTGAGGAAATCGACGCGGCTGAAGAGGAACTGGCACATTCCCACGTCGAGAACCTACACTTCCAGCATGCGGACTTCAATCCGAACGCAGCGCCCGAAGAATTGCTTGCGCCGGTTGCGACTGCGAACGACGCCCGTCGGCAGCCTCTCGCCGACGGTCTGCCGAAGGTCGGTCGCAACGATCCTTGCCCTTGCGGCAGCGGCAAGAAGTACAAACAATGTCATGGCAAACTGGCCTAAGGCGTAATCAGCAGTAGGTCGTAAGACAGGCATGAAGTCATGCCTTGAAAAAAGGGCAGGGTAACCTGCCCTTTCTTTTTGCTGGACGTGGCCGCTGAATGGCTTTTATTTTGCGAAGGCAATTGCCTTCGCAAAATCCCGCCGTGGGGCATCTGCCGCACGAACCGTTTACAATATCGCTCTTCTCCAACCGTCCTACGAGCAACACCGCCATGGCCGTCAATCTTCCGCTTCCTGTTCCCGCCAATTTGAAACCTGTCGCCGGCATCGAGCTCGGCCATGCCGAGGCCGGTGTCCGAAAAGCCAACCGTAAGGATTTGCTGGTGCTGAAGCTGGCGCCGACCGCGAGCGTTGCCGGTGTCTTCACCAAGAACCGTTTTTGTGCGGCCCCGGTACAGATCTGCAAGACGCATCTCGGCAAGCTTAATCAAGGCGGCGCGCCGATTCGCGCACTGATCATCAATACCGGCAATGCCAATGCGGGCACAGGCGACACCGGTCTGGCGAATGCCAATGCAACTTGTGCCGCGCTCGCTGAATTGCTGGCTTGCGATGCATCGCAAATTCTTCCGTTTTCCACTGGTGTCATTCTCGAGCAATTACCGGTCGATCGGATTAAGGCAGGCATGCCGCAGGCAATCGCCAACCTGCAGGCTGATAACTGGTACAACGCCGCCGAAGCCATCATGACGACTGATACCCAGCCGAAGGCGGCTTCGCGTACCGTGACCATCGATGGCAAGAACGTGACCATGACCGGCATCAGCAAGGGCGCAGGGATGATCAAGCCGAATATGGCAACCATGCTTGGCTTCCTGGCGATCGATGCCAAGGTCGCGCAGCCGGTTCTGGAACGCATGGTAAAGGAAGCCGCCGACAAGTCGTTCAATTGCATCACCATCGACGGCGATACATCGACTAACGATTCCTTCATGCTGATTGCCACCGGCGCCGGTCAGCTTGAAGTGAATGACGCCAATACCACTGCGTACAATGAACTGTCGGCAGCAGTGACGGCAATTTCGCAGGAACTGGCGCAGATGATTGTGCGCGATGGTGAAGGTGCAACCAAGTTCATGACGATCACGGTGGAAGAGGGCGCGAATGTCGACGAGTGCCGCCAGATTGCTTACTCGATCGGCCATTCCCCGCTGGTCAAAACAGCGTTTTACGCGTCGGACCCGAATCTCGGCCGCATCCTAGCTGCGATCGGTTATGCCGGTATCAACGACCTTGATGTCAGCAAGTTAAACCTGTACCTGGACGATGTGCTGGTTGCCAAGAACGGCGGACGCAATCCCGACTACAAGGAAGAAGACGGACAGCGCGTCATGAAGCAAAGCGAGATCACCATCCGTGTTCAGCTTGCACGCGGCACTGCCGCAGCAACAATCTGGACCTGCGACCTGTCGCATGACTATGTAAGCATCAACGCCGACTATCGTTCCTGACATGACACAGCTTGATCAATTTCTGACGCGGGCGGAAGCCTTGCTTGCGCGCCTCGAAGCCGTTCTACCTCCTGCTAGTGCCACTCCTGACTGGAGCGCTGCTACTGCTTTCCGCTGGCGCAAGCGCGGCGGAAAGGACGGAAGCGGCTACCTGCAGCCAGTTGCCCATATCGCGCCGATTGCTCTTTCAGACCTGCACAACATCGAGCAGCAAAAATCGCAGATCGAACAGAACACCCGACAATTTGTCGAAGGCCGCCCCGCCAATAACGTGCTGCTCACCGGCGCACGCGGTACCGGCAAATCTTCGCTGATCAAAGCCTGCCTCAATCAGTACGCAGCACAAGGCTTGCGTCTGATCGAAGTGGATAAAGACGATCTCGGCGATCTGCCGGATATTGTTGACCTGGTGGCCGGACGCACTGAGCGCTTCGTGATTTTTTGTGATGATCTTTCCTTTGAGGAAGGCGAGAGCGGCTACAAGGCATTGAAGGTGGCGCTGGATGGCAGCATCGCCGCACAGTCCGACAATGTATTGATCTATGCGACATCCAACCGTCGCCACCTGTTGCCGGAGCGCGTCTCGGACAATGCTACCTACGTGCATACCGAGGATGGCGATCTGCATCCGGGTGAAACGGTGGAGGAAAAAATTTCCCTGTCCGAACGTTTTGGTCTCTGGGTCTCCTTTTATCCATTCAAGCAGGATGATTTCCTGGATATCGTCGCGCACTGGCTGCGGCACTTTGGCTGCAACGCCCAGCAGATCGAAGAAGCGCGAGGCGATGCATTGCGCTGGGCGCTGCAGCGTGGCTCAAGGTCGGGCCGGGTTGCCTGGCAGTTCGCCAAGGACCACGCCGGCAAGATCAATCGCTGAAATCATCTGTATGTCCACAAAGCCTGCTTCTCCTATTGATGTCGCCGTTGGCATTCTCATGAAACCGAACGGTGATGTCTTGCTTGGACAGCGCCCCCACGGCAAACCCTATGCCGGTTATTGGGAGTTTCCCGGAGGCAAAGTAGAGCCGGGCGAAGCGATCCTGGACGCGCTCAAACGTGAACTGCGGGAAGAACTTGGCGTTCAAGTGTTATCGGCAGAACCCTGGTGTGGAGTTGAGCATGTCTATCCGCATGCCCATGTCCGCCTGCACTTTTACATCAGCCGCGATTGGGAAGGCGAGCCGCAAAGCCTGGAAGACCAGGCGTTCGCATGGCAAGGGACTGTTGGTGTCGAACCTCTGCTTCCAGCAACGATCCCCTTGATCGAGTGGCTGGATAGACTGCGTTATCCAGCTTAAGAGAATCTTTAATCCGGTCAAGACCTGGACTAAACACAAAATTTGTCTATTGCATGGTTGCGTGCTGCTAGCAGAGCAGCGTGTATTAATTTTAATACATCGTAAACATTTTAATACACGAAGCTAAATACATGATTTTAAAAAGAAAAAATCTTTAATTCAACAACTTGTACAAAATAATATACACTCTCTAGTTGCAAGTTTATTATTTATAAGCTTAAGTCCTTGATTTCATTGTTGTTTGCCATTTGGCACGCATGTTGCTGAATGAACGTCCAGATGGAGAAGCCTTTTGCTTCTTCCGCACACTGGAGCAGACGAATGGGCACAAGGTCCCAGCATGCGGGCGCGGTACTCAGTATTGATCTGGGCGTAATTCAGGAAAACTACCGGATACTCCGGCAGCGGTCCGGGCGCGCCCAGTGTGCCGCAGTCTTGAAGGCGGATGCCTACGGTCTCGGTGCCGACCGTGTAGCCCCAGTGCTTTCCGCCGCAGGTTGCACCCAATTTTTTGTTGCTCACCTCGACGAGGCGCTCGCCCTTCGTCTGCACCTGCCCGAAGCGGCTCAGATCTATGTGCTCCACGGACCGCCTGTCGGCGCCGAAATGGAGTTCGTCGAAAATCGGCTGATCCCGGTCCTCAACAGTGTCACGCAGATTGCCGGTTGGCGCCGTGCCGCAAGTACCTTGAATCATTCCCTCCATGGTATTTTGCAAGTTGATACCGGAATGTCCAGGCTTGGGTTGGGCACGGAGGAAGTCGAGGAGCTGCTTGCCAACCCCGACAGCCTGCGTGGTATCGAGCTGCAGTATCTGATGAGTCATCTCGCTTGTGCCGAGCAGACCGATCATCCAATGAATCGGCAGCAGCTCTCCGCGTTCACAGCATTGCGCAAGGCGTTCCCGACTTGCCCTGCAAGCTTTGCCAACTCATCCGGCATTTTTCTCGGCCCCGACTATCAATTCGATCTGGTACGTCCCGGAGCAGCGTTGTACGGCATTGCGCCTGTATGTGGTGCCGCCAACCCGATGATGCCGGTAGTGCGTCTGCAGGGAAGGATTATTCAAACCCGCCATATCGATGCAGGCACCGGCGTCGGCTACGGAATGAGCTACCACGCCCAAGGCGCGCGCGCTATTGCCACTGTTGCGATCGGCTATGCCGATGGCTGGCTCCGTGCATTCAGCAATCGTGGTTCGGTCATTATCGGCGACACCACGGCACCGATCGTTGGCAAGATTTCAATGGACACCTGCACAGTCGACGTGACAGGCGTGTCTCCGGCTTTGCTGCAAGCCGGTGCGTTGGTCGATTTCATCGGCCCGCAGCAGCCGGTCGATGCAGTAGCCGCGCAAGCCGACACCATTGCCTATGAAATTCTGACCAGCCTCGGTCATCGCTACTACCGCCAGTACATCGGTGCACCGGTGCAGACAGCCAATATCGACGCATACCTGCCAGTCAAAGAACTGAGCATTTGAATCGTTACACCAATCGGATTTTGAAGGAGACATCGTGAAGATCATTATTTTAGGTAGCGGCGTTATAGGCACCGCATCCGCGTATTACCTGGCGCAGGCCGGGCATGAAGTTACGGTCGTGGACCGCCAGTCGGGCGCCGCGCTGGAAACAAGCTTTGCCAATGCGGGCGAAGTCTCTCCCGGATATTCTGCACCATGGGCCGCGCCGGGCATTCCGGCTAAGGCGCTCAAATGGCTGTTGATGCGCCATAGCCCACTAGTGATCCGACCTAGTGTTGACCGTGACATGTGGCGTTGGGTGTTCCAGATGCTGGCAAATTGCACCACATCCCGCTATGAAACCAACAAGGGCCGCATGGTAAGACTTGCCGAATACAGCCGCGACTGCCTGATCGAATTGCGAGCCGCTACCGGCATCAGTTATGACGAGCGGACACAAGGCACTTTGCAACTGTTCCGCACGCAGAAGCAGCTCGATGCGTCGGCACAGGATATTGCAGTTCTGCAGCAATATGGCGTGCCTTACGAGGTCCTCGATCCGGCCGGTTGCATCGGTGTCGAACCAGCCCTTGCACACGTAAAAGGAAAGTTCGTTGGCGCCTTACGCTTGCCGAACGATGAAACTGGCGACTGCTTCAAGTTCACGCAGCGTCTGGCAGAGTTGGCCGAACAAGCGGGAGTGCTGTTCAAGTACAACGTTAAAATAGAGAAATTGATTGCCGATGGCCGCAAGATTACCGCGATCAAGACCGCCACTGGTGAACTGCGGGCTGATAGCTATGTGCTCGCGCTTGGAAGTTACTCTCCGCTGCTTTTGCGTGACATTGGCATCCGCATTCCGGTCTACCCAATCAAGGGATATTCAATTACCGTACCCATCGAGAATGCTGCCGGCGCGCCAGAGTCGACCATCATGGATGAGACCTACAAGGTAGCGATTACACGTCTCGGTAATCGCATACGTGTTGGCGGCACCGCAGAGATTGCCGGTTATGACCTTACGCTGCGCAACGCACGGCGTGAAACGCTGGAGCATTCCGTTACCGATCTGTTTCCGCTAGGTGGCGATGTGAGCCGCGCAGAGTTCTGGGCGGGCTTGCGCCCCATGACGCCGGACGGTACACCTATGGTTGGTCCGACCCCGTATGGCAATCTCTTCCTGAACACCGGACATGGCACCTTGGGATGGACGATGGCGTGCGGCTCAGGTCGCCTGCTGGCCGACCTCGTTTCCGGAAGGCTTCCGGAGATCGACACGGAAGGGCTTTTCATGAATCGCTACAGCCGTGCAAACCGTAGCTTCGGTGTTCCGCAAGAGGTGCGTGCATGAGCCCGCATGGCGCGGAGCAGCCGTCGTCAGTGCAGGAATTCCTGTTCGGTGACGCCTTGCTGCATACGCGATTTTCCGTGGCGATCGATGTACTGGCGCGCCTTGTAATGGCGCATCCCCGCTCAATGACCACCGTGGCGCTTGCCGAGGCCTCCGGACAGACGGCGCGAAGTGTCCGGACCTTGCTGGGCAACATGCAGGTATGTGGACTGGTTTATCCCGACGACAAAATCAAGGATGCCTGGAGTTGCCCCGCCGCGCCAGGCAGGGTCACGTTGGCGGATGTCTTTCGCAGTGTCTCGATCGCGCGTCCCGATGCTGCATCAACGAAGAAAGCGGAAGGACCAAAAGATTCGTCAGACGATACCCATTCCCCGGCACGTGCCGGCGTTGACCTGTTGCTAATGCAGGCCACAATGGCAATCAATCAAGTCGTATTGCAGCATCTGCAGTCGTTTGATCTTGGCAAGCTCAAGGCGGTATCGGCAGGGGGTTCTTTTCAGATGTTGATGTCAAAGTCACGCGACTATATCCCGGAGCCGCTGTAGCCAAACTTCGGATGTGACTATTGTCGCATCCGAAGCGAGGAGGTAAAGTAAATTCTCAGTCCGTCACCTTTAGGGTGGCGCACATACCTGAAATATTGAAACGGGAGATTATGCGGATAGACGTCCAGTTCGCCGACCGCGTCGGCATCGCACATGAAATTCTCGCTGTTCTGGCCAGACGCAATATGAATGTCGTGGCGGTAGAAGTTGACTCATCAGACGTTTTTATCGACATCCCAGAGCTGACGCCGGATCTGCTGCCACCTCTGCGCGAAGATTTCATGCAGGTGGCGGGTGTCGCGGGCGTCGATGTGGTCGACGTGTTGCCGGGCGCGCGCAGGAGACTGCACCTAGATACCTTGATGGCGGTGATGGCCGATCCAGTAATGGCAGTCGATGCCAGTGGCAGCATTGTCGCTGCCAATGCCGCTGCAGCCGCTGTTGCCCATTTGCCTGAAAATGACTTGCACGGCAGGACTTTGCAAGCTCTATTCGGTGAAGCATCGCTTCACTCTGAACTTGTGAACGGAAAGTTCAATGCCCTTGCGCGTGAAGTGCGGCTACACGGTGAGCCTTTTCTACTGGAGGCCACTCCTGTATCAGAACCCGTTGATTCCAGCCTCGGCCAGACTGTCGGCGGCGTGATTACTCTGCATGCCCCACGTCGCCTCGGCGGTCGTCTGCATGCCCTCCAGCATGCAGGTGGAGGCTTTGACTCCATCATTGGAGAATCCGAAGCAATCCGTGCACTCAAAGCGCGCGGCGCCCGCGTGGCAACGGTCGACGCGCCCTTGCTTATTACTGGAGAAACCGGGACCGGAAAGGAGTTGGTCGCGCAAGCCTGCCATGCCGCCAGTCCGCGTGCCAACGCGCCATTCCTTGCGCTCAATTGCGCTGCTTTGCCGGAAAGTCTCGCGGAAAGCGAGCTGTTTGGCTATATGTCGGGTGCCTTTACGGGTGCTGAGCGAGGTGGCAAGCCCGGATTGATCGAGATGGCGGAAGGGGGCAGCGTTTTCCTCGATGAAATCGGCGAAATGTCTCTGTATTTGCAGGCCAAATTGCTGCGTTTCCTGAACGATGGAAAATTTCGCCGAATTGGCAGCGATCGCGAGATCAAGGTCAATGTGCGCATCATCAGCGCGACACACCGCAATCTGCGCAAGATGGTGGCTGAAGGCGCGTTCCGGGAAGACCTGTTTTACCGGCTCAACGTACTGCAATTAGAAATGCCCGCACTTCGGGAGCGCGCGGACGACATCCTGCTGCTTGCACGGCATTTCATTGAGCGCGCCTGCACGCAGGCGCAAAAGCCGATTTGTCGGCTCAATCCTCAAGCATGCAGTGCGCTGGTTGCCAATAGCTGGCCAGGGAATGTCCGTCAGTTGCAGAACGTGGTGTTCAGGGCGATCACCATGACGGACAAACGTATGCTGGATGTCTCGGATCTGGATCTTCCGGACCCGCACAACAAGTTCGGGTCGGTGGAGTTGAATGGGGACGTTGTACCCGCGGAGGATTGGGAGCATTCAATGGCAGGTTTTGAGCGCATGCTATTGCAGAAGTTGTATCCACAATTCCCGTCGAGCCGCAAGCTCGCTCAGCGGCTCAAGACGTCGCACTCCATGATCGCCAACAAGTTGCGCAAGTACGGTATTCCGGGTCATCGGGGGGATTGAGTTTTGAGCCGGCGACAGTGCCATGCCGGCTGAGGCCGGTATTGGCTCTGGTTCGGCCGATCGATTTGATTGGCGGTATCAATGGTGCCCATGATGCGGAAGCGAAGCAGCCGGGGTAAGTCAACCGCTCTAGGACGACAGGAAAGAGCCATCCCGATCGGAAGCTGCGTCAATGGGCAGACGTGTCGTCGTCCAGATCTTCAGGTGGATTTACTGCGGGAATGGTGTATTTCTCTTCCGCCCAGGCACCCAGGTCGATCTGCTTGCAGCGCTCGGAGCAAAATGGGCGGTACTTGTTTTTGTCGTTCCATTCGACCTTTTTGCCGCATGTCGGGCAATCTACTACGGTCGCCATCGTTTACCTCAAAAATTGCAAAGTGTTAATTCAAAGGGAACGTCACTCTCGAACGACTTTGGCTTCATATCGCCGTCCTGCGAAGTAAAGCGCACCCACAACATGTACTTGTTGGCCGATATTTCAGGAATCGCACCCAGTGCCCCATCAATGGTCAGGCGAAGCATCTGGTATACCTTTCCTTGCAACATTTGCTGATAGCTACCTGCTTGGGCTACCGTACTCACGGTGCGACCAGATTCACGCAGCAGCTTCAGGACGACGCCGATCGCATCGAACAGTGGGGCTAATGGTGCGAACCAGTGCGAAATATCGTCATAACGCTGCTGAGGCGTACGATGCTGCCACGCAAAATACGAGGGGAGGTCGAATTCGCAGGCGCCACCGGGAATGATGGTTCTTCCGCGAATGCTCATCAGCCATTCGTTCTCCCGTACGTTTTGTCCGGTCCTGCCCTGAGCTGCCATCAGCGCTGTGCTACTGCGGTCGATGTCGGATAGCACTTCATCCAACCGCTCGGAAAGAACGTTGGGATTGGACTTAAATCCTAAAAGAGTCTGTTTTTGCCGTTCGAGTTCCTGCAGCAAGTCGGACTTCAGGTCTGCCCGTCCGGCAACTTCCAGCATTTCAAAGATGGTCGACAACGCGACATGGTGCTGCAGGGCATGTTCCTGATGGAGAAAAAAAACGAACTTCTCGTACAGATCTTCCAGCCGCAGCAGTGTGCGAATACGCTCATTGAAAGGGTATTCGTAAATGATCAAAGTGACGTCTCTTTGGTGGAAAGGTGGGCTGGAAACATTTACGTGATTCTGAACGAAGCCATGAAAAATTACAAATCCTGCATGTCAAATGAATCGTAACGAAACGTGTCGCTTCAACAGCAAATCCATCGAGTCGCGATCCCTTCGGTCAGGAAGCGGTCGCCAGAGCCGAATATCGTGCGTGCAGCTGTGCAACCTGGGGTATCAGCGCGGATGCCTCGCCATCGTTGTCAATCACGTCGTCAGCCGCCGCCAGACGCTCCTCACGAGATACCTGGGCCGCCATGATGGCGCGTACCTGGGGCTCCGTAAGGCCACTTCGGCTCATGACACGTCTTACTTGCGTAACTTCCTGGCAATCAACCACCAATACCCGTGATACGCGATCCTTCCAGCCACGCGACTCTACCAGCAGGGGTACGACAAAAATCAGGTAGACGCCCCGCGCTTCCGCGGCAGCGCGCTCAGTTTCGATGCGGATCAGCGGGTGAAGTATTGCTTCCAGTCGTACTTTGGCGTCAGGCTCGGCAAAGACGTATTCCCGCATTCGTGCACGATTCATGGCGCCGTCGGGAGTCAGGAAAGCGGCACCAAACTGTGCATGAATCTCGGGAATGGCCAGACCGCCGGGCATCGTTAATTGATGCGCTATCAGGTCGGTATCGACGACGGCAGCGCCACGTGCGGCCAGCATGTCGGCAACGGTCGTCTTGCCGCTGCCGATGCCGCCGGTCAGGCCGACCGAAAATCTGCGTTTCGGGGTTGGTTCCATGCCCGTCATGTTAAACCGGAAAACCGAGGTATGCCTCGGCCAGCGGTTTGCCATACAGCAGAGCGATCACTCCTGCTGCCGCGAGGTAGGGGCCAAAGGGAATCGGGTTGTTTCGACCATGCCGTGCAAAGGCAATCAGCGAGATACCGACCACTGCGCCGACCAGGGAGGACAGCAGAATGATAATCGGCAGCATTTTCCAGCCCAGCCAGGCACCAAGCGCGCCGAGAAGCTTGAAGTCGCCATATCCCATCCCTTCCTTGCCAGTCGCCAGTTTGAATAGCCAGTACACGGCCCACAGCACCAGGTAGCCAGCCGCGGCGCCAATCACGGCTTCATTGAGCGGAACAAATACGCCATTCAAATTGACCAGGAGACCACACCAAAGCAGCGGCAGCGTAAGGTCATCAGGCAGCAACTGCGTATCCGCGTCGATAAAGGTCATTGCGATCAGCAGGTAGGCGAATAACAAAGTGGCAAGTCCCGCCGCGCCGCTGCCGAACCGCCAAACCAGAAAGGCGGACAAGGTGCCGGTCAGCAGTTCAACGATCGGGTAACGTGCCGATATCGGTGCCTTGCACCCCCTGCATTTACCGCGCAGAACCAGATAGCTGATCACGGGGATGTTTTCGAGAGCCGTGATCTGGTGGCCACAATGCGGGCAGCAGGAACGCGGCACCATCAGGTTGTAGCGATCGGTATGCGGCAAGGGCTTGCCGCTTTCATGCGCAACATAGTTATCGGATTCACGCTGCATCATCTTGGGCATGCGATGAATCACGACGTTGAGGAAACTACCGATCAGCAAGCCGAATACGCCTGCCAATATTGTTGGAAGCAGGCTGCCAGGTGGCGCGAAAAGATACGGGTCAAACAACATTCAGCCTACCTCGCTATGCTGCACACCAAAACCAGCGCTTTGCGATGGTTTCTGAATGATGTGCTTTGATGATTTAATTGATACAGGGTTAATGAAGTACTACCGTCGGTCACTCGCCGCAATGTCTGCGTTGTGGTCTACGAGAAGCGAGGGCATATTAAAACATAAGGCGCGAAAGTGAACTAGCAGCAATGCCTTCTATGCGTCAGTCGCCTCAGATCCGTTCCCGATTCACGTATGCCAAACAAAAAACTCCTTCGGCTTTGCGGCGGAAGGAGTTTCGAGAGATGTCATGCTGTATCGTGGGTCAGACGACTGCGCCCAGTTTAAAGATCGGCAGGTACATCGCAATAACCAGGCCGCCAATCAGCACCCCGAGAATGGCCATGATGAGCGGTTCCATCAAGCTGGACAACGATGCGACGGCCTCATCCACCTCTGCTTCATAGAAATCCGCCACTTTGCCGAGCATTTGGTCAAGCGCACCGGATTCCTCACCAATGGACACCATCTGAGTCACCATATTCGGAAAGACATTTGAGTTTTGCATTGCAGAGGTGAGGCTGGTACCGGTACTGACTTCCGTCTGAATCTTTTTAGTGGCATCCATATAAATGGTATTGCCCGATGCGCCGCCAACCGAGTCCAGCGACTCGACTAATGGAACACCGGCCGCAAACATTGTCGCCAGCGTTCGCGTCCAGCGTGCAATTGTCGCCTTGCGAATCACCGCACCGAAAATCGGCGCCTGCAGCAGGACCTTATCCATGAAACGCTGCACCTTCTGGGACCGTCGCCATGATTGAAAGAACAGGTACAGTCCCGAGAACAGGCCGCCAAAAATAATGTACCAGTAACTGACGAAGAAATCGGAAATTGCCATCACAAACAAGGTTGGCGCCGGCAAGTCCGCACCAAAGCTTTTGAACACTTCCTTGAACGCAGGGACCACCCAGATCATGATCACCGAGGTCACCACGAAGGCGACCACCAGGATGGAAATCGGATAGAACAGTGCCGACTTGATCTTGCCCTTGATGGCCTGTGTCTTTTCTTTGTAGATCGCAAGCCGCGTCAGCAGGTCCTCAAGGATACCCGCCTGCTCTCCTGCGGCGACCAGATTGCAGAACAGGTTGTCGAAATACAGCGGAAACTTGCGGAACGCCTGATTCAGGCTGCTGCCGGTTTCGATATCGGTACGGATATCCTGGATCAGCTTCGCCACCGAGGGGTTGGAATGTCCCTTGCCGACGATATCGAAGGACTGCAGCAGCGGCACCCCGGCCTTCATCATGGTGGCGAGCTGACGCGTGAACAGAGTAATGTCCTTGTCGCTGATCTTCTTCCCGCTGCGGAAGGTTTTCTTCTTGAGCTTGGTGACCAGAATGCCTTGACGGCGCAGTGTCACGTTGACAATGGTTTCGCTGCCCGCGCGTAACTCGCCCTTGACGACCTTGCCGGCCTTGTCCTTGCCCTCCCAGAGATAGATAGTTTCCTTGACGGCGGTTGCCATCGCACCTTTACTGGCACTGGTTGCCATACGTTTCCCCTTACTATTCGTTGGTGCAGCCGAGTACTTCTTCCAGGCTGGTCAGGCCCTGCTTGACCTTGACCAGACCTGATTCACGCAGTGTCTTCACACCGTCGCGGCGGGATTGTTCTTCGATTTCCAATGCGGTGCCGTGGGCCAGAATAATGCGCTCGATCTCTTCGGAAATCGGCATGATCTGATAAATGCCCACTCGGCCCTTGTAGCCGCTGCCGCTGCATCGTTCGCAGCCGACCGGCTTGTACGGCATCCATGTGCCGTCAAGTTCCTCTTCCTTGAAGCCGGCTTCCAGCAGGGCTTCGTCCGGAATCGATACCGGTTGCTTGCAGGTGCACAGACGCCGTGCAAGGCGCTGTGCGGTAATCATAATGACCGAGGATGCGATATTGAAGGGTGCCACGCCCATGTTCATCAGGCGGGTCAGTGTCGACGGCGCATCGTTGGTATGCAGGGTGGAAAACACCATGTGACCCGTCTGTGCGGCCTTGATGGCAATGTCGGCGGTATCGAGGTCGCGAATCTCGCCAACCATGATGATGTCGGGATCCTGACGCAGGAAAGCCTTCAGTGCCGCGGCAAAGGTCAGGCCCGCGCGGTCATTGACGTTGACCTGGTTGACGCCGGGCAGGTTGATTTCCGCAGGATCCTCGGCCGTCGAAATGTTAATTCCCGGTTTGTTCAGGATATTGAGACAGGTGTACAGCGAGACGGTCTTGCCGGAGCCGGTCGGCCCGGTGACCAGCACCATGCCGTACGGGCGCTCGATCGCCTTGAGTAGAAGCTCCTTCTGGTCCGGATCGTAACCCAGCGCCTCAATGCCCATCTGCGCCTGGCTGGGATCAAGGATACGCATGACGATCTTTTCGCCGAATAGCGTGGGCAGGGTGCTGACTCGGAAGTCGATTGCCCGGTTCTTTGATACCACCAGCTTCATGCGGCCATCTTGCGGCACGCGCTTTTCGGAGATATCGAGCTTGGAAATTACCTTGATGCGCGACGCCAGCTTTTCCTTGATTGCTAGCGGTGGTTGCGCAATTTCTTTCAACACCCCATCGACGCGAAAACGAATGCGGTAAAACTTTTCGAACGGTTCGAAATGAAGATCGGATGCGCCCATATTGATTGCATCCAGCAAAATCTTTTGCAGGAACTTGACCACCGGCGCATCATCGATATCTGCGCTTTGTGCTTCACTTGAGGCAGCGGCGGCGACTTCTTCATCGGTCAGGTCGATATCGAGGTCATCACCGATCAGGTCGCTCAGGTTTTCTTCGGTGCTTTTGCCCAGTTTGTCGATTAGCTGCACCAACGCCCGATGTTCAACAATCACCGGTTCGACTGTCAGCTCGGTTTGGAACTTGATCTGGTCGAGAATGTGGGTGTTGGTTGGGTCCGAAATAGCAACCGAGAGCTTGTTGCCTCGTTTGGCGAGCGCGACCACACGCTGTTTCTGCACCAGCTTGAGGTCGATGACGTTCTCTGGCAGATAGCTCAGGTTGAAAACTGAAAAATCGACCAGCGGATAACCAAACGTATCGGAACAAAACGCAGCAAGGGCGCGCGCGTCGACGCTGCCGCTATCGATCAGCACATCGATGAATGGCGTTTTCTCTGCGGTCGCCTGCTTGTTGAGGGCGTCGGCTTGCTGTGCAGTGAGCTTGCCTGCCTGTACCAAAGCACGGGCAAGGCTGGGAAGGGCCGCACTTGTGGGCTGATTAGGAAGTACCGCCGCCATGTATGTTATTGAGCCGTGTTGAGGTCAGAATCGTCCAAGTTGCATTAGATAATGCCTACAGGCATCTGATTTGTAAAGGTATTGTGCCAAAGTGACATCAAGATGGTGCCATGTGTGTCTTGTGTGTGTTACTTCCATGAAACAGATGCCGCGCCCAGCGGGTGCGGCAGGTGCCGGCATCAGACTTTGATGAGTTTGACTACCTTGATGGACTGGTTCTGAACCTGCACGACTTCGATGACGCAGTTGGCGATCTTCAGACTGACCAGTGCCTCTGGAATGTCGCGCAATTCCTCCAGCAGAAGGCCATTGAGTGTCTTGGGGCCGTCGACAGGCAGCGTCAGCCCAAGATGTTTATTAATGTCACGCAGCGTGGTCGTTCCTTCAACCAGGCATTCGTTCCTGTCATCCCAACAAAAACCTTCCGCCCGTGCAGCACCTGGCATGGAAGTAGTGAATTCTCCAATCATCTCTTCGATGATGTCTTCCAGGGTTACCAAGCCCTGAACCTCGCCGTACTCATCGACGATGATACCCAGGCGCTCATGATTTTCCTGAAAATACTGGAGTTGCGTGAAGACTCCGATGTCTTCGGGAATGAAGTAGGGTGGCGTCAGAAGTTGGCGAAAATGTTCGGCAGTAAGTTCATCTTCCTGATCAAGTAATGCAATCGCCTTGCGCACGTGAAGAATGCCAATGACGCGGTTGATTTCTCCTTCGTAGACCGGCAGCTTGTTGTGGTAGCACGTCGTCAGCTGGTGCAGAATTTCCTCGACTGGCATCGCGATGTTCAGGGCTTCGATCTGGGCACGCGGTGTCATGACGTCCTCGACCGACAGGTCTTCGAGTGCAAACAGATTGAGCAGGATGCTTTTATGTTTTTGCGGAATGAAGTGTCCGCTTTCCATGACAATCGAGCGCAACTCTTCTGTTGATACTGCAGTATTGTCGCTTCTTTGCTGTACTTGCAGTATGCGGAGCAGGAAGCCGACGATCAGGTTGGTCAGCCACACCAGCGGATTCATGATCACCATTAGCAATCGCAGGACCGGCGCGACGAGCATGGCAATCCGTTCCGGATGTGCGGCGCCGATCACCTTCGGCGTAATCTCGGCGAAGATAATGATGGCGAACGAGACTCCGGTCGATGCAACGGCGAGCGCGTATTTGCTTTGACCGAAATAATAGATGGCAAAGGCTGCAGCCAGTGCGGAGGCGGCCGAGTTGATCAGGTTATTGCCGAGAAGGATGACGCCGAGCAGACGTTCAGTTTCCTCCAGTAACTGGAGGACCAGGGTGGCGCGCCGGTTTCCGGCCGAGGCAAGATGCCGCATGCGATAGCGGCTCAAGGCCATCATCGCCGTTTCAGAAATCGAAAAAAAACCAGATAGAAGGAGGAGTAAGACAAGCCCAAGTACTTGAGCCCATAAGGGAACGGCATCCAAAGGGTCACCGTAAGAAAGATTGCAGGAGGTTATTTGGGCTAGCTTGCGGACCGCCATGATGCTGGCTAATTGTCCGAAGCATCCCGAACCATAAAAGAATTGGTCGGGGTGAGAGGATTCGAACCTCCGGCCTCTACGTCCCGAACGTAGCGCTCTACCAGGCTAAGCTACACCCCGCTTGCAGTAGCGACGAAACACTAACAGGCGGATTCGCCTAGTGGTTACGGTCTACCGCGAAAGCGCATAATTGTAGCAGGGAATCCTTGAATTTGCTATTCGTGAGCGCTGCGATCGCGTCCGATGCGCGTTTCGCCGCATTCTCAGCTTGCTGCTTTGTGTACTCAAGCGCACCGGAATTTGTGATGGCGGACAGGATCTCGTCAAAGTGCTGTTCATCACCGTTTTGTATGCAGGCACGAACCAGTTGGCGCTGCTCATCGGTGCCATGTTGCATGAGATAAATCAGCGGCAGGGTAGGCTTGCCTTCCCGCAGGTCATCGCCCACGTTCTTGCCGATGTCATCGGCATTGCCACTGTAATCAAGCACATCGTCGATCAGCTGGAATGCCGTGCCGACGGAGCGTCCATATTCTGCGGCAGCATCGATTTCGTTCTCACTGGCACCAGCGATCAGGGCGCCAAGCTGTGCCGCTGCTTCAAACAGCTTGGCGGTCTTGGAGCGGATAACCTGCAGATAGCGTTCTTCGGTGACGTCCGGGTCGTGCATGTTCAGTAATTGCAGCACTTCACCTTCTGCGATTACATTCGTCGCATCGGCCAGGATTTGCATCACCCGCATATTGCCAACGGCAACCATGATCTGAAATGCCCGGGAATAAACGAAGTCCCCAACCAGCACTGAAGCAGCATTGCCGAACATCGCATTCGCTGTTTCGCGCCCGCGTCGCATCGACGATTCGTCAACCACATCGTCATGCAGCAGGGTGGCGGTATGGATAAATTCCACCACCGCCGCGAGGTCATGGTGATGCGAACCACGATATCCGAAGGCATTTGCAACCAGCAGGACGAGTACTGGCCGGATGCGCTTGCCGCCGGCACTGATGATGTACTCCGCAATCTGGTTGACCAGGGGTACTTCGGAATGAAGTTGCCGGCGGATGACCGTGTTAACGGCTTCCATGTCGGCGGAAATCGGTTCGATGATGCTGTTTTGGGTAGCGGGTTGTGGAGCGGCAGACAAGATAAAACCTGCGGAATCGTGAATTTGCGGAATTATACGATGACAAGAGGGACTCACCAGCATTGCTTTTATCGTCACGGCGTTGATGATATCCAGCCGGCATTTCTGAAAACGCCTTTTGACGCACATTCTAAGTCTATGTATAATCAGGGGTTTTCCCGAATCCAACCGGTTTGACAGGGGCGGAAGCGGAAAAGAATAGTTCATTTACACATATTTGATGAGGTTTCACATGTACGCGGTCATAAAAACCGGTGGCAAACAGTACAAAGTTGCTGCTGGCGAAAAACTCAAAGTAGAACAGATACCGGCAGACATTGGTTCCGAAATCACCCTTGATCAAGTGCTCGCAGTGGGCGCTGGTGACACCATTAAATTCGGTGCACCGCTGGTTGAAGGTGCCAAGGTCCAGGCTACGGTAGTGGCGCACGGTCGCCACGATAAGGTCAAAATTTTCAAGATGCGCCGCCGCAAGCACTACCAGAAGCGTCAAGGGCATCGTCAAAATTACACCGAATTGCAAATCGTCTCGATCAACGCCTGATTCAAGCGAACATCGAGCTAACCGGATACCAAGGAGTCTTAAATGGCACACAAAAAAGGCGGCGGCACCACGCGCAACGGTCGCGATTCCGAGTCGAAACGACTGGGCGTCAAAGTCTACGGCGGCCAAAGCATCAATGCAGGCGGCATCATCATTCGTCAGCGCGGCACACGCGTGCATGCTGGTGAAAACGTCGGCATGGGCAAGGACCACACCCTGTTCGCGTTGATCGACGGCAAGGTGCAGTTCACCACCAAGGGCGCACTGCAGCGTCACACTGTGATGGTAGTGCCGGCGTAATCGCCGACCCTGCAACAACACAAGCAAAGGCGAAAGCCTTCGATAAAAAGGCTCTGCCGACGGTAGGGCCTTTTTAGTTTTTATGGGTATTTTTGGCGGCAATTATGAAGTTTATCGACGAAGCAAAAATTGAAGTCATTGCTGGGGACGGCGGTAACGGCGTCGCGTCGTTTTGCCGAGAAAAATTCCGGCCATTCGGCGGACCCGACGGCGGTGACGGCGGCAAAGGCGGCAGCATTTGGGCGATTGCGGATCGCAATATCAATACGCTGGTCGACTACCGGTATTCCAAGCTGCACAGGGCGAAGAATGGCGAGAATGGTCGCGGTTCCGATTGCTACGGTAAGGGCGCGGACGACGTCATGCTGCGCATGCCGGTCGGTACACAGATCAGCGATTTCAATAGCGGCGAAATCATCGCCGACCTGACCGACCACGGACAAGTAGTCTTGCTGGCAAAGGGCGGCGAGGGTGGCTGGGGCAATATCCATTTCAAGACCTCGACTAACCGTGCACCGCGACAGAAGACTGACGGCAAGGAAGGCGAACATCGCGAGCTCAAGCTGGAGCTGAAAGTGCTGGCCGATATCGGTCTGCTCGGTATGCCGAATGCTGGCAAATCAACTTTCATCACCGCGGTTTCGAATGCTCGTCCCAAGATCGCCGACTATCCGTTCACGACCCTGCATCCCAATCTGGGTGTGGTGCGCGTCAGCCACGAAAAGAGCTTCGTCATTGCCGATATTCCAGGCCTGATCGAAGGCGCGGCGGAAGGCGCCGGTCTCGGTCATCAATTCCTCCGGCATTTGCAGCGCACACGTCTGCTGCTGCATATTGTCGACCTGGCCCCATTCGAAGATACCGTCGATCCGGTCAAAGAGGCGAAGGCTATCGTCAAGGAACTGAAGAAGTACGATGAATCCTTGTATGAGAAGCCGCGTTGGCTGGTGCTGAACAAGCTCGACATGGTGCCCGAAGACGATCGCAAAAAGCGCGTCAAGGATTTCATCAAGCGCTTTGGCTGGAAAGGCCCGGCATTCGAAATTTCGGCACTCACCCGTGAAGGCTGTGAAGATTTGATCATCGCCATTTATGAATACCTTGCAGAGCAGCGACAGCAAGAACATCGTGCGGAAGAAACGCAGATGGTCGAAGAAGCGCGAGGCATTGCGTCAATTGATCCGGACGATCCACGCTTTAAAGTCATAGAATAGAGTCTGTTTCGCTGGCCGACGCATTGGTCAGCGTTGGCTGATGCGCCGGGCGACGGGAGATGTTCACGTAATCGCCGTGTCCGTCATCTCTGCTGTCTCCGCTGTCGTCACCTAATATGAATTCTGTTATTCAAAAAGCCAAACGCATCATCATCAAAGTCGGCTCGTCGCTGGTCACCAACGACGGCAAGGGGCTAGACAGTAACGCGATTGCCAAGTGGGCCGAGCAGATCGCGCAGCTGCGGGCACTTGGCAAGGAAGTGGTATTGGTCAGTTCAGGTGCGATTGCCGAAGGCATGCAACGTCTGGGATTTGAAAAACGGCCGACCGGCGTGCATGAATTGCAAGCCTGTGCCGCCGTCGGGCAAATGGGTCTGGCACAGATCTACGAGACCAGCTTTCGACATCATAATTTGCGTACCGCGCAAGTGCTGCTTACGCATGCGGATCTTGCCGACCGCGAGCGTTACCTGAATGCGCGCTCCACGTTGTTCACGTTGCTGCGATTCGGTGTCATCCCTATCATTAATGAAAATGATACGGTGGTTACCGATGAAATCAAGTTCGGAGACAACGATACCCTCGGCGCCTTGGTAGCCAACCTGATCGAGGGTGATGCACTTGTCATTCTCACGGACCAGAAAGGCTTGTACACAGCCGATCCACGCAGAAATCCCGCTGCCGAATTCGTCCATGAAGCAAAAGCTGGAGATCCCACGCTGGAAGCGATGGCAGGCGGGGCCGGAACCGGTATTGGCCGCGGCGGCATGCTGACCAAGATTCTCGCTGCCAAGCGTGCAGCAACGTCGGGCGCACATACAGTGATTGCCTGGGGGAGGGAAGAGCAGGTATTGACCAGGCTTGCGACCGGCGAAGCAATCGGTACCCAATTAACAGCGCAGACAGCGCAACTGACCGCCCGCAAGCAATGGATGGCGGATCATCTGCAGACCGCAGGTAAAGTGGTACTGGATGCAGGTGCGGTTCAGAAGCTCACTTCGGAAGGCAAGTCACTGTTGCCTATCGGTGTCATTGAAGTCGCAGGCGACTTCGGACGAGGGGACGTGATTACATGTATCGACGAAAACGGACGCCCGGTAGCGCGCGGCATGAGCAATTATTCAAGTTCCGAGGCCCGCCGCATCATGCGGAGGCCATCGACTGAAATCCAGTCCATTCTCGGCTTCGTCGAGGAACCGGAACTTGTGCATCGGGATAATATGGTGCTGTTGTAACAAGCCAGCGCAAAGCGCCTTACCACGCTTTGCCGTGTCAACTCATTAAGCGAAGCCGGTTAGCGGTAATTTTCTGACGTCATCGGTTTTTTCTCCCGAATACGGTCAACCATTTGCTTGGCATTGCCAGCAACCATCAACTGCTCACAAAAGTAGTCTTTTGCCAACACCGCATGTTGGCGGTTGAGGCTATTACCTGTGATACGCTCCCACTGATCGCGGCGCGAGCGTGACCAGGAGCCATCCTGTTGACCAAACGCATACAACTTGCGTTCGAACGCCGCACAACGGATACCTTCATAACTGACATTTCTGGCACCGCCAGTGCTCGACGCCACCAGTACATAGCGAACTACACCGTCGGTACCGACCGAGACGGAAGTCGAATCAATGGCGAATGATTGTGATGGACTGGAGAAAAACGGCAACAGGTTTTCTTGCCTTGGCGCAGGCGGGAGCTGGACCGCAATTTCCTGCCACGGTTTGTCTTCATCGTTGAAATCTTCTTCGAAACGCGATTGCGCCTGAACGGAAGCGGCGGCGAGCACGAGTGCGCACAACGCAGCTGCGCGGATGACTCCTGCGGGCATTGCAATATCCTTTCTTTGAGCCATGCCGAATTCTTCGGCATGGCTCACCATTAATTTGAGCTTGAAGGCAAGGAACCGATTATTCCTGCTTCGGCTTGGCGGCGGGAGGTTGTAGTTCACCCGTCTGACGCGCAGCATGGTTCTGCCGCAGGTATCTCGCACCGTGGCGCTGTCCACCTCCACCATGAGAAGGCCGGGTCAGGAAGCGTGATAGTTCCTGCAATGCCTTTTGGTACACCTCGCGCTTGAACTCGATTACAACATCCAGCGGCACCCAGTAATCATGCCAGCGCCACGCATCGAATTCCGGATGATCAGTACCACGCAAGTTGATATCACAGTCACGGCCCACCATGCGCAACAGGAACCAGATCTGCTTCTGTCCACGGTAATGGCCACGGATTTCCCTTTTAATAAAGCGGTCGGGAACTTCGTAGCGCAGCCAGTCGCGCGTACGTCCGATGATTTTTACATGTTCAGCCTTCAGGCCGACTTCTTCCTCCAGTTCGCGGAACATTGCCTGTTCGGGTGTCTCTCCGAACTTGATGCCGCCTTGCGGAAACTGCCACGAATGTTCGCGCACCCTTTTTCCCCACCACACCTCGTTATGGGTGTTCAGGAGGATAATGCCGACGTTCGGGCGGAAGCCTTCACGGTCCAGCATGTTGCACCTCAAAACTTTCTGCGGCTAGATCACCCTCATCGTTACAAATTTTGCATGCGCCGGATAGCGCAGGCATCATGCGCCACCCGCTTTCGGGTGGCAGCGTGAATCAAATATGTCGGTAATGGATGCATCAGCCAGCTAATCCTTTAAAATTGAGTTGATTATAACCCTCTCTTTTTAAAAAGAATTCACCGTCATGCGCGCATCACGATTTTTTATTTCTACCCTTAAAGAAGCCCCATCGGACGCCGAAATCATCAGCCATAAACTCATGATGCGTGCCGGGATGATCAAACGTCTCGGCTCCGGTATCTATACCTATATGCCCATGGGTTTGCGCGTGATCCGCAAGGTCGAAAATATCGTGCGCGAAGAAATGAATCGCGCCGGTGCCGTCGAGATGCTGATGCCGGTCGTGCAACCCGCAGAGCTTTGGCAGGAAACCGGCCGCTGGGACAAGATGGGGCCGGAACTGATGCGCGTCAAGGATCGCCACGGCCGCGACTATGCGATCCAGCCGACTTCCGAAGAGGTCATCACCGATGTTGTCCGCATGGACATCAAGTCCTATCGCCAGTTGCCGATCAACTTCTACCATATCCAGACCAAGTTCCGCGATGAACGCCGCCCGCGTTTCGGTCTGATGCGTGGTCGTGAATTCACGATGAAGGATGCGTATTCGTTCGACCGGGATGTTGATGGGATGCAGAAGTCTTACAAAATCATGTACGACGCCTATGTCCGGATCTTCGATCGCTTTGGTTTGCAATTCCGCGCTGTCGCCGCAGATAACGGTGCGATCGGTGGTTCCGGTTCACATGAGTTCCACGTGATCGCCGACACCGGCGAGGACGCCCTCGTGTATTGCCCGCAGTCCGACTATGCGGCCAATATGGAAGCAGCGGAAGCCGTCGCCCCTTTAGCTCCGCGCGCTGCGGCCACACAGCCGCTTGTGAAGACGCCGACACCGGGCAAGGCAAAATGTGAACATGTCGCCGAGTTGCTGAATCTGTCTTTATCGCAGACGGTAAAGTCCATCGTACTGACCGTCGAAAAGGAAGACGCAGACAAGGAAGTCTGGCTGTTATTGCTACGCGGCGACCATGAACTTAACGAAGTCAAGGCCAGCAAGATTCCTGGCCTGACCAATTATCGGTTCGCCAGCGAAGCCGAAATCCTGGAGTGGTTCGGCACCAAGCCTGGATACCTTGGACCCATTGACCCCAAAAAACCGATAAAGCTTGTTGCCGATCGGACGGTCGCCGCCATGGCCAACTTTGTTTGCGGCGCCAACGAAGAGGATTTCCACTATACCGGCGTCAATTGGGGACGTGATATTCCTGAGCCTGTCGTTGCCGACTTGCGCAACGTGGTGGAGAGAGATCCGTCTCCGGACGGCAAGGGTGTGCTCGCGATTCAGCGCGGTATCGAGGTTGGTCATGTATTTCAACTTGGCACCCGGTATTCGAAAGACATGAACGCAACCTATCTGGACGAAACCGGCAAGCCGCAGTTCATGCAGATGGGCTGCTACGGCATTGGCGTCACGCGCATCCTGGGTGCGGCAATCGAGCAGAATTTTGACGACAAGGGCATCATCTGGCCTGCCTCGATCGCGCCATTCGCAGTCGTCCTGTGCCCGATGGGTTACGACCGCAGTGAAGCCGTGAAGGCCGAAACAGACAAGCTGTATGAGACCATGCTTGCTGCCGGCGTTGATGTCATTCTCGATGACCGAGGCGAACGTCCGGGTGTCATGTTCGCCGATTGGGAGTTGATCGGCGTGCCGCATCGCGTGGTGGTCGGCGAGCGCGGACTCAAGGAGGGCAAGCTTGAATATCAGGGACGTCGTGATGCTGCTGCGACCCCGGTGCCTGCCGCCGAGATGCTCGCTTTCCTTCAGGCGCGTCTCTGCGCGTGAGGGTAGCCCCGACGTGACGCATTTTTACTTGCGCCTGCTGGCAGCCGCCCTGGCGCTGTGGATAGCTGCTGACTCCCGTGCCGGCAACCAGAAGGAGGAAGCGCTGGCCGACTCGGTTCGGTTGGCGCTGGCACGGTCCATCAGCGACACCCGCCCCCCCAGGATCGAATTCCCGGATATCCAGGAGCGCATCAAATACCTGCACTGGTTGGGTGAAATGTCCGAGCGGCTGAAGAAGCGCATGCCTGACATGCAGATCCGGCGCGAATTCCTGCAGACAGCGTGGTACGAAGCCAAGCGGGCCGGCCTTGACCCTGCCATGGTTCTTGGCTTGATCCAGGTCGAGTCCGCCTTCCGGAAATATGCCGTGTCTCCGGTAGGCGCACACGGTTATATGCAAGTCATGCCGTTCTGGACCCGTGTCATCGGTGACGGCGATCGCAAAAAGCTGTTCCATATGCAGACCAACCTTCGTTACGGTTGCTCTATCTTGCGGCTTTACCTCGACATTGAGCGCGGCAACCTCTATCTGGCGCTCGGTCGTTACAACGGTAGTCGGGGCAAGCCAGAGTATCCGAATGCCGTACTGGCGGCATGGAAGAATTGGGAATTCAAACAATAAATCGCTGGAGCGCGTTCATCCTGCTGCGGCCAGGTAAGGCCAAGGTGAACAGCCGACTGTCCTGCCAGAGGTTTACTCAGCGGTATTTTCAGCTGTAAAAACAAAAACGCCCGCGCGATGCGGGCGTTTTTGTTTGGCCTCTGGAAAGAGAGATTATTGCAGGTGATTGGAAATGAGTTTCGTCATTTCGAACATCGACACTTGCTTCTTCCCGCCAAACACAGCTTTCAGCTTGTCATCCGCATTGATCATGCGCTTGTTGGCATCATCTTGCAGCTTGTTCTTCTTGATGTAGTCCCAAACCTTCTTGGTGACTTCAGTACGCGGCAGCGGATTGGCACCAATCACTGCACCCAAGGTGGCGGACGGCGTCATCGGCTTCATGAACGCTGCGTTCGGCTTGCGTGCGGCCTTCGGTTTTGCTGCGGCTTTCTTTGCTACCGGCTTGGCTGCTGCCTTTTTAGCAGGAGCTGCTTTCTTTGCCGGAGCGGCTTTTTTTGCTGCGGGTTTTGCTGCGGCTTTTTTTGCTACCGGCTTGGCTGCTGCTTTTTTAGCAGGAGCTGCTTTCTTTGCCGGAGCGGCTTTTTTTGCTGCGGGTTTTGCTGCGGCTTTCTTCGCAGCGGGCTTCTTAGCGGCTGTCTTGGCCGCGGGTTTTTTGGCTGTTGCCATCTTCAAGCCTCCTTCACAAAGTGTGTTGGGAAATTGCGTCATATCACGCAACGCTAATAGTGGTGCGGTTTTTCAAGGTATGCAAGTGTTTTTTGATCGTTTTCATATGATTTTTTAGCGTGCGCGAGATGCGATCTTCATAGGAGAAAATGCGATATCGACCTTATGTGAAAGGGGCGTGGCACAGTGAGGCGTACGAGGACGTCGTCACAGTGCACCGCCTCGAGAGGCCATATCGAAGTGACGCGACAAATGTCGATAGGCCGGAGAGCCGCACTGGGCGGGGCTCTCCAAGGGGGTAGGGGGTGTAAGGACAGGGCAGCGGCGCTACTTCGGCACGACGAATATGGCGTTCTGGCAGACGTTATCTCCCGTGCTTGAGCACCAATTTGGTAATGCGGCATTCGCCATTTGAATGCGTCTCTTCTCCTCTGACAGAGCCGTTTTCAGAGCGAGACGCGCTACCGGTCCGCGCTGTGTGCGTTGGATGCAAGCCACGCTTAAGCCGTTGGACTTGAATCGATAGTCGTGAATGGGGATTCGCCAGAGACAGGCTTCGCAGTCACGAACAGGTTTCCGGTGAAGCGATTCGCGCGAACAGCCAAGGTCTTCCTGGGCTGCAAAGAGACCTATCCAGCGGCGGTCGCAGCTTGTTCTGCGGCGCTGCGACAAAGGGAGATTTCGCTCCGAAAGGCTGTCCGGAGGAACGCATTCTCGGTCAGCATGTCCACGGTGGAGAGGAACGTTTGAGCCCGTCAGACGCTATAGCATCCTGCAAGGCGCAGCACTACCGCGCAGACAGGGCGAAAAAAAGCCGGCTTGGTCCGCCGGCTTCCAGTGCAATCGCGAAAGCGACTTAACGCATGCCCCCCGGCAGCATGCCTTTCATGCCGCGCATCATTTTCATCATGCCGCCGCCCTTAAGCTTTTTCATCATCGACTGCATTTGCTCGAACTGGGCGAGCATGCGATTGACTTCCTGGACCTGGACGCCCGCGCCTGCGGCAATCCGGCGCTTGCGCGATGCCTTGATCAGGTCGGGTTTGGCACGTTCCTGCGGGGTCATGGAGTTGATGATGCCTTCCATCCGGCGTACCTGCTTTTCGGCTTGGTCCATGTCGGCATTTCCCGCTGCCTGCTGGAATTGGGCCGGCAGTTTATCGAGCAGGCTGGACAGTCCACCCATCTTTTTCATCTGGCTGATCTGGGACTTGAAATCGTTCAGGTCGAATTTACCGCCGCCCTTGATCTTATCCGCCAGGTCTTTAGCCGCGGCAACGTCGACGCCTTTCTTGGCTTCTTCAACCAGCGCCAGGATATCGCCCATGCCGAGAATACGGTTGGCCATGCGGTTGGGGTCGAAGGCTTCGAGGCCGTCCAGCTTTTCCGCCACGCCCGCAAACTTCACCGGCTTGCCAGTGATATGGCGCACCGAGAGCGCGGCGCCTCCCCGGGCATCGCCGTCGAGTTTGGTGAGTACCACGCCAGTCAGGGGCAGGGTGTCGTTGAAGGCTTTGGCGGTATTGATCGCGTCCTGGCCGAGCATCGCGTCGACCACGAACAGGGTTTCGATCGGCTTGAGCGCAGCGTGCAGTGCCGCAATTTCCTGCATCATCGCTTCGTCGATACCAAGGCGGCCGGCGGTGTCGACGATCAGGACGTCATGGTAGTGCTTCTTTGCATAGTCGAGTGCGGCGAGGGCGATATCGACCGGCTTGTCGGTTGGCTTGGACGGGAAAAAGTCCGCGCCGACCTGTCCGGTCACCGTCTCCAGCTGGCCAATCGCGGCCGGGCGATACACGTCGGCGGAGACTGTCAGCACCTTTTTCTTTTTCTGTTCCTTGAGAAATTTTGCAAGTTTACCGACGGTGGTCGTCTTACCTGCGCCCTGCAGGCCGGCCATCAGGATGACTGCCGGCGGCTGGGTCGCAAAGTTGAGTTGCGATGCTTCGGGGCCGAGATCGGCACCCATGATGGACGCCAGTTCACGCTGCACCACGCCGACCAGCGCTTGGCCGGGTGTCAGGGAGCCGACGACTTCCTCGCCGACGGCTTTTTCCTTCACGCGGGCGATGAATTCGCGGACCGCAGGCAGAGCGACGTCCGCCTCAAGCAGCGCGAGCCGTACTTCGCGCAGCATTTCCGCGGTATTCGATTCAGTCAGACGCGCTTCACCGCGCATCGTTTTCACAACTTTGGCTAGCCGTTGGGTCAGGTTATCGAGCATGGGTTAGGGTATCTCTGGATATTTCTGGAAATGGAAGGTCGCTGCAAGAATGGAAACAGCAGCGGGGAAGCCATCATTTTACCCGATGGCGCTCTTTGGTCTGGTGTTGTCAAGGTCTGCAGCACCGGACTGAAAATGCCTGAATGCAAACTTCGCCAACCCCTGTGTCATGGTGTCCTGCATCGTCTCTGTGCGAGATTCCGCATCTGGCGGACAGGAATGTCCGGCAAACCGCTCTATGGATAAACCGGACGATCATGAGTTCGGGCTTCAAGCCGTGGATTGCCTTGCTGGCGAAATCAATCGGTCTTCTCGCGAGGATATTGCCCTGCATGGCACAAAGCCTGCGTTGGCATAACACACAACTCCGACACAACTTCGCACAATCACACCGCGAGTCTTACACGCGGGTAATATGTGGTCTGCAGCACGCGACGGCAAGGCCGTCGATTTCAACCTGGATGACTGCCGACTAGACGAGCACATGAATACGGCCAAGCAAAAGGCAAGACTATTTCTGGCAGTTGCCGGCGCATGCCTGATTGTCATCGCGGTATACCTGCTCGGTGCAAGCAAGGCCCGCAATGACATACATGCCGCCGGCGACCGGCAACTGCAGATTATCGCCCTCGACCTGGAATCGATGCTTGAGCGTTATGAGACCCTGCCATTTACGCTGGGAGTGAATCCGGAAGTGGTGCAGGTGTTGCTGCAGCCTGCCGACCGCGCCGCGATCCAACGGCTCAACCTGCTGCTTAAGCTGATCCAGCGACAGGCGAAAGTCAGCGCCATTTATCTGATGGATCGGGAGGGCAATACGCTCGCGGCAAGCAACTGGGACGAGGCGATGACCTTCGTTGGAAAAAATTTTGCGTTCAGGCCGTATTTCCGCGACGCGGTTCGTGGAGGGGCAGGACGCTTTTATGGCATTGGAAATGCCACCGGCGAACCAGGATATTTCATCGCACAACCGGTCTATGCTGACAGCATGCACAGGCGGGCGGCCCCGATCGGGGTGATCGCAGTCAAGATCGGTCTGGCGGAATTCGAGCAGACCTGGCGCAGCAGCCAGGAACCGATCGCGCTGGCGGATCGCAGCGGGGTAGTCTTTTTGAGCAACCGTCCGGACTGGCGCTATCACAGCATGACACCGCTCAACGAGCAGGCACAAAGGCATCTGGCGGGCACCCTGCAATACGCAGCCCAAACCATCTACCCGATTGCATCCCTGCCCAGAAGCGCGCGAGCCGGATTCGGGGATCATGTCAGCAAACCTGTCGGCCGGCTGGGATGGCAGTTGATGATGTTTCCCGCGCAGGCAAGGATACATCGTGCAGCCCTGCTGTCCGCGCTCGGTGCCTTTCTGGTGCTGGCGGCGACGGCAATTGGCTATTGGGCGGTCCATCAGCGCCGCCGTCGCCTTGAAGAACGGCAGCAGTCGCGCAAGGCCCTGCAGCAGGCGGCAGAAGAGCTGGACAGAAAAATTGTCCAACGTACCCAGGAATTGCTGCAGGCGAACCAGCATCTCGAATCCCGTTACGCCAAGCTGCAGGAAGCCGAACATCTGCTACGTTCGACCCAGAACGAGCTGGTGCAGGCAGGCAAGCTTGCAATGCTCGGCCAGATGGCAGCCGGCGTCACGCACGAACTCAATCAGCCATTGGCAGCGATCCGGGCCTTCGCGGACAATGCTGTGACGTTCCTGACACGCGGACAAGCCGACAAGGCAGCTGAAAATCTCGGGCATATCAGCTCGGCCAGTGCACGCATGGGCGCCATCATCGGGCAACTCAAGGGCTTTGCCCGCAAGAGTCACGACACGGCCGCCGCGGTAGCGACGGTCGATCTGGCGCAATCGATTCGCGCATCGGCCATGCTGCTGGAAAGCGAATTCCGCCGTCATGACGTGCGGCTCGACATGGACATCGATACCTCGGCGGCGGTGCTGGGAGACGCGGTACGTACCGAACAGGTGCTGATCAACCTGTTGCGCAATGCGCTCGACGCGGTGGAAAACGCAGAGCAGCGCACGGTTGTCGTGTCGCTCGACCGTCAGGAAAAAGATGCGCTGGTGCGGATCCGCGACTCGGGTCCCGGCATCCCGGAAGATGTTGCACAGCATCTGTTCGAACCTTTCTTTACCACCAAGCCTTCTGGTAAAGGTCTCGGCCTTGGGCTCGCCATTTCCTCGTCCATCGTGCAGGCAATGAATGGTCAACTAAGCGCATACAACCTGCCCGAAGGCGGCGCCGAATTTACGGTCAGGTTGCCGCTGGCGGCCGATCAGCATAATGAACACGGAGGAGCACTTGCCAATGCAGGAAGTCATACTGATTGAAGATGAACAAACGGTGCGTCTGGCGACTACCCAGACGCTGGAACTCGGTGGCTTCCAGGTACAGGCCTGCGAAAGCGCCGAGCGGGCACAGAGCATATTGCAGCCCGGCTTTCCCGGAGTCGTGGTGACGGACGTCCGCCTGCCCGGCAAATCCGGACTCGATCTATTGTCGGAAATCGTAGCCGCCGATGCGGATTTGCCCGTGATCGTTGTCACCGGTCATGGCGATGTCGACATGGCGGTAGAAGCCATGCGTGCCGGCGCTTACGACTTCATCGAAAAACCCTTTGCCGCAGAACGGCTGGTGGAAACGGTACGGCGGGCTCAGGAAAAACGCCGCCTCGTGCTGGAAAACCAGCGACTCAAAGCAGCATGGGCATCCCATCCCGACATGCCTGCGCTGATCGGAGAGTCGGCGGCGATCGAACGTGTGCGCACGCTGATCCGTGCGGTCGGTCCGACCGCCGCCGATGTCCTGATCAATGGCCAGACCGGTTCCGGAAAGGAAGTCGTTGCCCGTCATTTGCATGCAGCCAGCGGACGCAAGGGTCCTTTTGTCGCGCTCAATTGCGGCGCTTTACCCGAGGCGATGTTCGAAAGCGAAATTTTCGGGCATGAGGCTGGCGCTTTCACCAGCGCGCAGAAGCGGCGCATCGGCAAGCTGGAGTATGCCAATGGCGGCACGGTATTTCTCGATGAAATAGAAACGATGCCGCTGGCGCTGCAGGTCAAGCTGTTGCGAGTGCTGCAGGAGCGCAGGCTGGAACGGCTCGGCGGAAATGATCCGATCAGCATCGATTGTCGGGTGATTGCAGCCAGCAAGGCCAATCTGCTCGACTTGAGCGCGCAGGGAAAGTTCAGGGAAGACCTGTACTACCGTATCGGTGTCGTGAGTATCGACCTGCCACGTCTGGTCGACCGGCGTGACGACATTCCGCTGCTGCTTGCCCATTTCGTGCAGGGGGCGGCGATTCGCTACCAGCGTCCGGTGCTGGCCTGGACCCATGCGCAGATCGCCCAATGGAAAGCGCGGGACTGGCCCGGCAATGTCCGGGAGTTACGCAATTTCGCCGACCGCATGGTGCTCGGCGTGCTCGATCAGCCCGGTTCCCTGGAAGAGCCGGCGACGATGGCGGCGAATACACTCCCGCAGCAGGTCGACGCCTATGAGCGCATGCTGATCGCCGATGCTCTGACTACCCATGACGGCAACGTCGCGGCAACCGCCGACCATCTTGGTGTGCCGAAAAAGACCTTGTATGACAAACTAAAAAAGTATCAGCTGCCGACCGGAAGGGCGGTCGATGAGAAAGTGACATGACAAATAGCATGACAGCTCGGACAGACTGGCGCGCGCTTGCGACAGTAGCGTAAGCGAGGCAACAGCTTGCCGGGTTGGCGGCCGGACATGGTGTAAACTCAGGAGTCTGTCCATAACCGTCCTTGCGCGATGCACATCACCTTTTTTGTATTGGCAGCGCTGCTCTACGCGACTTGCGCCGTTTTGCCTTCCCGGCAACGGATTGCCATTTCCGCCGGGACTGCGGTCGGCTGGCTACTGCATGGCGGTGCGCTCTGGGCTGACATGGTCCAACCCGGATCGCTGCGTATCGGGTTTGCCTTCGTACTGTCCGCCACGCTCTGGATTTCCGTCGCCGCGTACTGGCTCGAGAATCGTAACTTCTCGCTCGATAGCCTGCGCGTAATGGTCTTGCCCACGGCTGCCGTCGCTGTCATCCTGCCCGGTCTGTTTCCGGGTAGCCTGATTCCTCTCGAGGGCAAATCATCATTGTTCCCATGGCATGTCGTGATTGCCATTCTTGCGTATAGCTCGCTGACCATCGCCGCCTTCCATGCGGTACTGATGGCGCTGCAGGAGGCGCAACTGCACGCATCCCCTGGCGAAGCGCGCGGCCGCTGGCTGGCGCGCGCCATCGACCGGCTGCCAGCGCTGCTGACCATGGAGAAAATTCTGTTCCGCATGATCGCTTTTGGTTTCGCACTGCTGACCATGACGGTCTTATCCGGTATCGTGTTTTCAGAACAACTGTTCGGCATACCGATCAAGTGGGATCACAAGACCATTTTTACCCTGTTGTCATGGATACTGTTCGGACTGCTGCTCGCTGGCCGGTTCTGGCGTGGATGGCGCGGCAAAATGGCCTTGCGCTTTACCCTGACTGGATTTGCGACCCTTTTGCTTGCGTATGTCGGTAGCCGCTTCGTCCTGGAAGTGGTGTTGCATCGGAGCCTGGCATGAAGTTCCTCCTTTGGGCGGTGATTATTGTCTTGGTCGTGATGTGGATCATGCGCGAAAAAAAGGTCAGCGGCGCCGTGCGCGATGCGCAAAAAGGCACCGGACGAGAGGCGCTCCCTGAGCCGCAGCCGATGATACAGTGCGCGGAATGCGGTCTTCACCTGCCGGCATCCGAAGCGCTGGCAGGTCCGCACGGCATGATTTTTTGCAGCGAAGAACACCGGTTGCGACATGCCGGTCGTTGACTTGCGGGCAATGGCAACACGCATGTCGGCGAGCCGATGATGGGCACCGTACTGCAGCGGCGGGAAAGCCGCGAAACCTTTTGGCGCACCCTGCAAACCTTCTGTGCGACGCGTGTTGTGATCACGGTGGTGCTGCTTGTCTATTTCGGCATCAACGCATTCCGCGAATCGCAGGTCGGCAATGGCTATGCCGAATGGCAAACCTGCCTGCTCTATCTTGTGCTCGCCTTCGGTTTCGGATCGCTCTCCATCTATGTACAGCGGCGCTTCATGTTGCAACTACTGGCGCAACTGGTGGTCGACATTAGTGCGATTTCGATTTTGTACATTGCCGCCGGTGGCGCGCGCAGCGGCCTGGCGATTCTTTACCTGTTTCCATTGTCCGGTGCGGCGGTCCTGGCGCCGCTGGTGCCGGCGCTGTTCTTTGTCTCCATCGTCACGCTGATCCTGCTGGGCGAAAGCCTGTACCAGTTACTGTATTCAATGGTGGATACCTCGCCTTCTCAGGCGGGCCTCTACGGCGCTGCATTTTTCGCCGCGATCTTTGTCATCAACCGCCTTGCGGCCAAGCTGATCAAGCAGGAAGACCTTGCGGCACAGCGAGGCAGGGACCTGCAATTACAGGAGGCAATCAATCGCCTGGTGATCGCGGACATGAACGATGGGATTCTCGTGGTTGGTGACGACACGGAAGTTTTCGCCGGTAATCCCGCTGCCGAACGCATGCTGGGCATGTCGGTTGCATATGGTCAACCACGCTACAAACTGACCGACCGCGAGACCCTGACACCGATCGCCGATGCCTTCTTTGCATGGCAGCAAGCCGCCGTTGGCCGCACAGCAGATGACGGATCGTCCACTTATGTCAGGGTGAAGCCGGGCGACGATATGGGAGTGACGCGGCCAATGTTGACGCGCGATCGTCGGCGCGACCTGCATACACATCTGAAATTGCGCTTTGCTTCGGTGAAGAGTGCCGGTCTCAGCAATGACCGTACCGTGATTTTCCTGCAGGACGTCAGCGAAATCGAAAACCAGGCGCAGCAACTCAAACTGGCATCGATGGGCCGTCTGACCGCGAGCATCGCTCACGAAGTGAGGAACCCCCTGTCGGCGATCTCCCATGCGGCTTCCCTGCTGAGCGAAGACCTGGTCCAGCCGACCGAAAAGCGTCTGCTCAATATCGTCAGCGACAATGTGGTCCGACTGAATCGCATGATTGAAGACATTCTGAAACTGTCTCGCAAGGCGCATACGCAGGCCGAGCCGCTGCAGTTGGCGCCCTTCCTGTCGGAAGCGGTGCTCGAACTGCGGGAAACCCACAAACTTGCGCCCGACATGATTGCCGTCGGTCCGATGGACAACGCCCGGGTTTGGTTCGACCCGCTGCATTTGCGCGAGGTAGTCATGAATCTGTTAACCAACGCACTGCGCTACGCCAGCGGACGGTCTGGGAGTATACGTCTGCTGGCGGTGTCGCCGACTTCCGAGCGTTTCGAGTTGCATGTGCAGGACGATGGGCCGGCCATCACGCCCGAAGTGAGGGCGCATCTGTTCGAACCGTTTTACACTACGTCCAGCAAGGGGACCGGACTGGGGCTATATGTCGCCCGAGAACTGTGCCTCAACAATGGTGCGATGCTCGATTATGAATACCGGATGGATCTCTCCGGTGATGGCCGCGACGAGCCGAGCGGACGTTTTGTGATTACCTTCGCCGTATAGCGTGCCGGGTACAGCGCCTGGCACACCAATGATTGATATGAATATTATCCATGACAGCACCCCGTATCCTGGTTGTCGATGATGAAGCTGACCTGCGTGAACTGCTAGAGATCACGCTGATTAAAATGGGGCTGGATGTCGATTGCGCCGACTGTTTGGACGCGGCACGCCGGCTTTTGCAGCAAACCGAGTATGCCCTGGTCCTGACCGACATGCGCCTGCCCGATGGACTGGGCATTGAACTGGTGCGCGAAGTCGCCTCTCTATATAAGAACACACCGATTGCCGTGATCACTGCTTTCGGCAGCACGGACAATGCCGTTTCCGCCTTAAAAGCGGGTGCGTTCGATTATCTGACCAAGCCGGTCGCGCTCGATCAGTTGCGCCAGATGGTGCGGTCGGCGTTGCGGATCCATACGACCGAGGCCGGTGGTTCTGCATCGGGCGTCTCCGCGACGGGAGGCGATTCCTGTCTGGTCGGCCAGTCCGTCGTCATGCGCGACTTGCGTGCGCAGATTGTGCGCCTTGCGCGCAGCATGGCGCCGGTGTCAATCACCGGCGAATCGGGCAGCGGCAAGGAATTGGCGGCACGCGATATCCATGCGCACAGCGCCCGGGCCGACAAGCCTTTCATCGCCGTCAATTGCGGTGCTATTCCGGAGGCGCTGATGGAAGCCGAGTTTTTTGGCTACCGCAAAGGCGCCTTTACCGGTGCAACCGACGATCGCGACGGTTTTTTCCAGGCTGCGAACGGCGGCACGCTGATGCTCGACGAAGTCGCCGACCTGCCACTCGCCATGCAGGTAAAACTGCTGCGCGCCATCCAGGAACGCCGGGTGCGCAAGGTCGGCGCCACGGTCGAAGAGCCGGTTGACGTGCGTATCATCAGCGCGACGCACCAGAATCTGGCCGAATGCGTGGAGCAGGGAAGATTCCGTCAGGACTTGTTTTACCGGCTCAATGTCATCGAGCTGCGCTTGCCGCCATTGCGTGAACGGCTCGACGATATCGGCTTGCTCTCCGATGCCATTCTTGCGCGCCTGGCACTTGGCGGTACGCCTGCGGTATTGAGTCCCGCCGCACTGAATGCCTTGCGTGCCTATTCATTTCCCGGCAATGTGCGAGAACTCGAGAACGTACTGGAGCGCGCGATGGCATTCGCCAACGACAGTGCCATCGAGGTGGAAGACCTGGCACTGAAGCAGACCGGTCCGGGAGCTTCAGCGAGCGTGCGCCCCGCCACAGCCGCCGCGTCTTTGTCGGGACAGCCCGAACCTGTCTTGATTCCACCGGCACCGTTGCCGGTGCCGCCGGTGCCGCCGGTGCCTGTGGGGCCGAAAATGGACGTGGCCGACACCGCGGAGGGGAGCAACGATGATGTGTGTACGGCCCAATCCGGTAACGACTTGCCTGCGTCGCTTCCCGACTATCTCGACCAGGTCGAGCGTGAAGTGATCTGTCGCGCGCTCGCCAAAACGCATTTCAACCGGACCCAGGCCGCCGAACTCCTGGGCATCAGCTTCCGCCAGCTACGCTATCGCATGCAGCGCCTGTCCATCCACGAACCCGAATCATGAACCGATTCCAGATTGATGCCGACGGCTGGTCTTCCGGCGTGGAGCGCCAGCCTTCACCCAACTTCGATCCACGAGCACCCGGTACCGTGGTGGACCTGCTCGTGATCCACAATATCAGCCTGCCGCCGAGCCAGTTTGGCGGACCCTATATCGCCGATCTGTTCGGTAACCGGCTCGACTGCGATGCGCATCCGTACTTCGATCAATTGCGGGCGTTGCGGGTGTCGGCGCACTTCCTGATCCGGCGCGATGGGCATGTCATGCAATTTGTGTCGGCGAACGATCGCGCATGGCATGCCGGCGCGTCCAACTTTTGCGGCCGTGAGCGCTGCAACGATTTCTCGATTGGAATCGAGCTGGAGGGCACGGACTTCGATCCCTTTGAGGATGCGCAGTACGATGCACTGGCTGACCTGACCTCTGCGCTTGAGGCTCGTTATCCGTTAACCGCCGTTGCGGGACATGAACATATTGCGCCCGGACGTAAAACCGATCCCGGTCCGCACTTCGACTGGGACCGTTTCCGCAAGTCCTTGATTCGAAACAAGTGCGTTTCCATCACACAATCGAATCTGCGTTTTCCAGCTTGAAGCGAGGAAAAGTCAACCCTGTTTACGCAGGAAATTTGTTGTGCATCCCATAAAAAAGATATTGCAACATCCTAGGCCAGCCACTAGAATTAGTCTCAATCACAGCGGGAACCACTAGATGTAGTAGTTGCTCTAACGGGTGCTGTGAGTCCCTTACAGGGCTGTTCAAGTAGTTCATTAGCGTAATAGTTGTTATGTAGCGGGTGGGCAGTGAACAGCTCTCCCCATTAAATGCAAGCCGTGCGGAACGATGCCAGATGTCAGGCAGAGACTCGTTCGCGCCATAAATGCATGGTTTGCACGAATACGTGAACGCTGCCCGCATGGGGTGTTCTAAATCAATAACCATAGACAACAGCTGCACGGCTGTCGCGTTACGTCAGGAGGCAAGATGCTCGCAAATCAAGAAATCAATCAAAAATCCACCGCCGAATTCGGTCTGATCCCTCCGCATGCTCCTACCTCCGCTTCCACAGCCAACATGAACGTCAACCTCGGCGACTACAAAGTCATTCGCCGCAACGGTGCGGTCGTCGGCTTCGAGCCGTCCAAGATTTCGATCGCCATGACCAAGGCTTTCCTCGCCGTGAACGGCGGGCAGGGCGCGGCATCGGCGCGCGTGCGTGAACTGGTCGAACAGCTGACGAACGGCGTGGTCTCGGCATTGGTGCGTCGCCAGCCGGCAGGCGGCACCTTCCATATCGAAGACGTACAGGACCAGGTTGAACTGGCGTTGATGCGCTCGGGCGAACATGATGTGGCCCGTGCCTACGTGCTGTACCGCGCCAAGCGGATGGAAGAACGTGCGCAGCAGCAAGCCGCCAAGCCGACCGACGCACCGCAATTGCATGTCACCGAAGATGGTCAGCGTCGTCCGCTCGATCTCAACCAGGTCCGCGACCTGATCACCGCTGCCTGCGTCGGCCTCGAAAAGCATGTTGACGCGGAAGCGATCCTGGCTGAAACGGTCAAGAACCTGTACGACGGCGTGCCGGTCGAGGAACTGCACAAGTCCGCCATCCTGGCTGCCCGCGCGCTGATGGAAAAGGACCCGGCCTATAGCCGCGTGACCGCTCGCCTGCTCATGCACACCATCCGTAAGGAAGTGTTCGGTCAGGAAGTTGCACAAGCCGATGCCGCTGCACATTACGTCGAATACTTCCCGAAATACATCAAGAAGGGAATCGAAGCCGACCTGCTCGATACCAAGCTGGCCCAGTTCGACCTGAAGAAACTGGCTGATGCACTGCAACCCGACCGCGACCTGCAATTCGGCTACCTCGGCCTGCAGACTCTGTACGACCGCTACTTCCTGCATATCGAAGGCACCCGCATCGAAATGCCACAGGCTTTCTACATGCGTGTCGCGATGGGCCTGGCACTGAACGAGATCAACCGCGAAGCCCGCGCGATCGAGTTCTACAACCTGCTGTCGTCCTTCGATTTCATGAGCTCGACACCAACCCTGTTCAATTCCGGTACACAGCGCTCGCAACTGTCGTCCTGCTACCTGACCACGGTTGCCGACGATCTCGACGGGATCTACGAAGCCATCAAGGAAAACGCGCTGCTGGCTAAATTCGCTGGCGGCCTGGGCAATGACTGGACGCCGGTGCGTGCACTCGGCGCCCATATCAAGGGCACCAACGGCAAATCGCAGGGTGTGGTTCCCTTCCTGAAAGTCGTGAACGACACCGCCGTCGCCGTCAACCAGGGTGGAAAGCGCAAGGGCGCAGTCTGTGCCTACCTGGAAACCTGGCACATGGATATCGAGGAATTCCTCGATCTGCGCAAGAACACTGGCGATGATCGCCGCCGTACACACGACATGAACACCGCGAACTGGATTCCCGACATGTTCATGAAGCGCGTGATGGAAAAGGGCGAGTGGACCCTGTTCTCGCCGTCGGATGTGCCTGACCTGCATGAAAAGTTTGGTAAGGCCTTTGAAGAAGCCTACACCGGCTACGAAGCCAAGGCTGCCCGCGGCGAACTGAAGTTGTTCAAGAAGGTTCAGGCGCTCGACCTGTGGCGCAAGATGCTGTCGATGCTGTTCGAGACCGGCCACCCATGGATCACATTCAAGGACCCATGCAACATCCGTTCCCCGCAGCAGCATGTTGGCGTCGTTCACAGTTCCAACCTGTGCACCGAGATCACGCTTAACACCAACGAGTCCGAAATCGCGGTCTGTAACCTCGGTTCGGTCAACATGCCGGCCCACATGAAGGACGGCAAGCTGGATCACGTCAAGCTGCAAAAGACCATCCGCACCGCGATGCGCATGCTCGATAACGTGATCGATATCAACTATTACGCAGTCAAGAAGGCACGTGATTCCAACCTGCGCCACCGTCCGGTCGGCATGGGAATCATGGGTTTCCAGGATTGCCTGCACATGATGCGCATTCCGTACGCCTCGATGGATGCGGTTGAATTTGCTGACCGTTCGATGGAAGCCGTCTGCTACTACGCTTACTGGGCATCGACCGAACTGGCGGAAGAGCGCGGCCGTTACAGTTCCTACCGTGGCTCGTTGTGGGATCGTGGCATCCTGCCGCAAGACTCCCTGAAACTGCTGGCCGAAGAGCGCGGCGGGTACCTCGAAGTGGACACCACCGAGACCATGGACTGGGCATCGCTGCGTGCACGCATCAAGGAACATGGCATGCGCAATTCGAACTGCGTGGCAATCGCGCCGACTGCAACGATCTCGAATATCATCGACGTGTCTGCCTGCATCGAGCCGACTTATCAGAACCTGTACGTGAAGTCGAACCTGTCCGGTGAATTTACCGAGATCAACGAACACCTCGTGCGTGACCTGAAGGCGCGCGGCCTGTGGGATGAAGTGATGGTTGCCGATCTCAAGTACTTCGACGGCAGCCTGGCCAAGATCGACCGCATTCCGCAAGACCTGCGCGAGATCTACGCCACCGCATTCGAGGTCGAGCCGAAGTGGCTGGTCGAAGCCGCATCGCGTCGCCAGAAATGGATTGACCAGGCGCAATCGCTGAACATCTACATGGCCGGCGCCTCGGGCAAGAAACTCGACGAAACCTACAAGCTTGCATGGTTGCGTGGCCTGAAGACCACGTACTACCTGCGCACCATCGGCGCGACACACGCCGAGAAGTCGACCACCAAGGCAGGTGCGTTGAATGCGGTATCCGCTAGCGGCAGCATGAACAGCGGCATGTCGTCCGCACCGGTCGCGACAGCGTCCGCGGCGACCGAAGAGCTCGCAGGTCCTGCTTGCATGCTGCGTCCGGGCGACCCGGGCTTTGAAGAATGCGAAGCCTGCCAGTAACATTCGGGACCTGAAGACCCGAAGCAAAAGCCGGTCGGCGACCACGGATCGCCGCCGGCTTGAAAGTGCCGCGCAAAAACCGCGCTTGAACAACACACAAGTACAACTACAATACCTGTAAGGAAGATCGACCATGCTTAGTTGGGATGACGAAGTAACTCCAGTCGCAAGACCCGCTCAGGCTCCGCAACCGGCGCTGGCGCCGGCGTCCTCGTCGGCATCGCATGCACTGTCCCCCAATGCGCAAATGAATGCGCAGCTCACCAATACCCCGATGAATCCGGCCCTGGTCGCCAAGCCAACCGCCGCCGAGGAGTCGCGCCGCGTGAACGCTGCGGACAAGCGCATCATCAACGGCCAGACTGACGTCAATCAGCTCGTTCCGTTCAAATACAAATGGGCATGGGACAAGTACCTGGCCGGTTGCGCCAACCACTGGATGCCGCAAGAGATCAACATGCAGCGCGACATCGAGCTGTGGAAGAACCCGAACGGCCTGACCGAGGACGAGCGTCGCCTGGTCAAGCGCAACCTCGGCTTCTTCGTCACTGCCGACTCGCTGGCCGCCAACAACATCGTGCTGGGCACCTACCGCCACATTACGGCGCCCGAGTGCCGCCAGTACCTGCTGCGCCAGGCATTCGAGGAGGCAATTCATACCCACGCTTATCAGTACATCGTGGAATCGTTGGGCCTGGATGAAGGCGAGATCTTCAATGCCTACCATGAGGTTGCATCGATCCGCGACAAGGATGAATTCCTGATCCCCTTCATCGACGTGCTCACCAATCCTGAATTCAAGACCGGTACCGTAGAAGCAGACCAGACGCTGCTGCGCTCGCTGATCGTGTTTGCATGCCTGATGGAAGGCTTGTTCTTCTATGTCGGCTTCACGCAGATCCTCGCGCTCGGTCGTCAGAACAAGATGATGGGTGCAGCTGAGCAGTATCAATACATCCTGCGCGATGAGTCGATGCACTGCAACTTCGGGATCGATCTGATCAATACAATCAAGCTCGAGAATCCGCATTTGTGGACTGCAGAATTCCGTGAAGAGATTAAATCGTTGTTTTTGCGCGCTGTGGAGTTGGAATATCGCTACGCAGAGGATACAATGCCGCGTGGAGTGCTTGGTTTGAATGCGCCGATGTTTAAAGGGTACCTGCGATTCATCGCAAATCGACGCGCGCAACAGATCGGTCTTGATCCGATGTTCCCGCAGGAAGAAAATCCTTTCCCGTGGATGAGCGAGATGATCGATCTGAAAAAAGAACGCAACTTCTTCGAGACTCGTGTGATCGAATACCAGACCGGTGGTGCACTGAACTGGGAATAAGCAAGAACAGAAAGAATAAGCCCGTCTCGAAATGAGCGGGCGGTCGGAGACAAAGCAGTTGACCGGAATAAGACCATGAGGTGGCCGGTGGCTGAAAACCTGAAGGACTATCACCTAAGTTAATGGACAGTAGACGAACGACCAGATCATCTCTGTTATCGCCGCTGAACCCGACGCTGTCGGGAAAGGCGGCTTTTTCCCTGAAAAACCTGTTGGTTTTTGTGAAAGAGTATTCCTGCGCCGGCTTTGTTGCCGGCGTTTTTTTTGGCTACGGCAATCGCGACGCCCTTTGCGCGCGATAGAAGTCCTCCGTCACGACCGACGCGCGGCGTGATTTTCAGAAGAGAGGCGTAGTTGAAAAAGGCTGAAGTGCTGCATGAATGAGGTGATGCAGCAGTTCAGCTGGTGCCGAATTCATTAGCGCAAGCAGAAGCTTGCTTGCGCCGATGAATAATCCGCATGACCCATCGCGATGGGGCAGGCGGGTTTACAACCTCGTAGTTTGAATTTTCCATCACGTGAAGGAGAAACAAATGGCAACAGCAAAGAAAGCGGCTGCGAAAAAAGCAGCCTCGGCAAAGAAGCCGGCAGCAGCAAAGAAGCCTGCAGCTAAGAAAGCAGCAGCTCCAAAGAAGGCAGCAGCAGCGAAGAAGCCGGTAGCTAAGAAGGCCGCAGCTCCTAAGAAAGCAGCAGCAAAGAAGCCAGTAGCCAAGAAAGCTGCAGCTCCTAAAAAAGCAGCAGCAAAGAAGCCGGTAGCCAAGAAGGCAGCAGCTCCTAAGAAAGCCGCAGCGAAAAAGACTGTAGCCAAGAAAGCTGCAGCTCCTAAAAAAGCAGCAGCAAAGAAGCCGGTAGCCAAGAAGGCAGCAGCTCCTAAGAAAGCCGCAGCGAAAAAGACCGTAGCCAAGAAAGCAGCAGCTCCTAAGAAAGCCGCTGCGAAGAAGACTACAGCCAAAAAAGCTGCAGCTCCTAAGAAAGCCGCCGCCAAGCCTGCTGCGAAAAAAGCTGCAGCACCCAAGAAGGCTGCTCCGAAAAAGGCCGCTGCGAAGAAATCCGCTGCCAAGCCTGCCGCTGCACCTGCGGTAAAGACAGTGTTGAATCCGGCAGCGGCATGGCCGTTTCCGACCGGCACACGTCCGTAATAGCTGAGCTTGCTCGCAGGCCTGATTAAGTTCAGGCAAAATGCCCGTTGCGTGGCCCTCGGCCGCACAACGGGCTTTTTTCATGTGGAGACCAGATAGTGCTGACTAGCATTCTTACTTTGATTGTCGATGCCATTGCAGGCATATTGGGTGGCGTCCTGTTGCTCCGATTCTGGATGCAGGTGGTGCGCGTACGCCCACCAAATTCGCTGGGCCAATTCATTTTTCAACTTACCGACTGGTTCGTGCGGCCAATGCGCCGTATTCTCCCTGGTGTCGGCGGCTACGACTGGGCCAGCCTGATCGGCGCCATTCTTGTCATTGTCCTGGCTGTCGCGATCGATCTCGCCATCGTCTCGCGTTTCTCGGTCGATTTCCTGGTCGTGCTGTCACTAATTCGGTTCTTTGAGTGGATCTTCTATGGCTTCATGGGCCTGCTGATCATTGAAGCCATATTTAGCTGGGTCAATCCGCATGCACCCCTGGCGCCCTTCATCCGTGCGCTCAACGACCCCTTGCTGCGGCCGCTGCGTCGCGTGGTACCGTTGATCGGCAATGTCGACCTCAGTCCACTGGTTGCGCTGATCCTGCTGCGTATCGCCCTGATGCTGGTTACCACCCTCATCACTTCGCTGGCCTGATGAAAGAGTGGTGCGCCCCGATGCCCGGCGGTGTGCGCATCACCGTGCAGGTTCAGCCCAATGCGAAGAAAAGTGAAGTCGTTGGCGTACATCTTGATGCCCTGAAGATCCGGTTGCAAGCGCAGCCGATCGAGGGCAAGGCAAATGATGCGCTGGTGAAGCATCTCGCCGACACGCTGGGTTGCCCAAAAAATCGCGTCACGATCACGCATGGACACACCAGTCGGCGCAAGAGTGTGGAACTTGTCGGCGTAACGCCAGAAGAAGTGCAGCGTCTGCTCACATCGGCATGATGCGGTTGCAGTCATTCAAAAGGAAGCCATCGCGCTGATGACGGGGCATGGCGGTATGCTGAAAACCGGAAATGTTTGATATCCCGCATACGTCGCAGCCGCATCAGCAAGAACGAAGACCGGTTATAGTATTGTCGCCGCACCGTCAGCGGGTCAGTCGCATTTGCCCATTGTTGGTTGTTACTTTCACGATCTCGCCAACACGAAAGCTCTCGTTGGGGGCTACCGCAAAAGTACGCAGCTCGCCATTGTCGAGGCGGACTGTGACCTCGGTGCTGCTGCGGCCGGAACTCGACTGTTCAGCATGCTGGCCCGCCATACCGCCAGCAACCGCACCGCCGATTCCTGCAATCGCGCTGCCGGTGCCGCTACCAATACGGCTTCCGGCGACGCCACCCAGAATGCTGCCGACAAAGGAGCCAATACCGGAGTTGTGGCCGTCCCGCAGGACGACGTCCTTCACTTGCGTTACTTGCGCGTTCTGTATCAGAAAGCTGCCTTGAGTAGAGGAAACCATAGGCGGAACCGGAGGAGGCGATGTACAGCCGACAAGCGCAATGCTCGTCAACAGGAACATCAACATTCTTCCATTATTACGCATGCCGCCTCCAACACAATATCTGCTTGCGCTATCCGAGAGCATGCAGCTACGTGACTGCTACAGGAAGTCACGAGCCGGAAGCGGATCTCGATTTACGCAAAGCGATAACCGAATGCCTTCTGGAACTGCTCTTCGATTTCGACACGGGTCAGAGCGTGATTCTGCCCACCCTGATAAGCGATCTGACCCTGCCTCGGTTTCACGTACAGCATGTCATGCATCCATCAGCGTTTCCTCAGCTTGAACCGGAGTGCGATATCCGGTTGAGGAATGAATTCGCTGACGATTGTAATACCCTTCGATCCAGTTC